>JAQBGF010000126.1:0-3578 GCA_032122615.1 Gammaproteobacteria bacterium
GCCGCGCCCTGCGGATCATCCTCCCCGCCCCGATCCGAACGGCAGATCAGTCCGCCGAGATAATGGTCGCCATTCTCCAGTACGACGCTGTACTTGTTGCCGGGTGGCGCCAGTGTGTACGGCGACATGCGCCACTCCCACGGATACACCGGTGGCCGCCCGACATTGCCGAGATCCAGCGTGCCGCCGGTGGCGATCAGGGGAAGCTTCAGGCCACTGAAGGCATCGGGGGCCATCATGTCGTCCATCTGTCCGACGCCGCTCATGATCACGGCACCGCGAATGCGCTCATCTTGAATCTGGCGACGTGTGCCGTCAGGCGTTCGCAGCCACAACCCCGTCATCGCCATCGCCATGACACTGCCAAAGGAATGCCCGGCAACGGCGAGCCTGCCGGTATCGAGCTGGCCAGGCAGGCCGGCCGCCGCGGCGACCGCGTCCAGATTTGCAAACAGGAATTCCATGTCGGCGATGCGCGACTCCGTCAGTACCTTGATCTGCTGGGCAGTGAGCGGCCGCTGACGGTTGGGCGAATCCAGATGATCCGGCAACACCACCACATACCCGTTTGCGACCCACTGATCGGTGATTGCGGCATAGAGTTGCGGATAGCAGAACGCGCCATGGGAGTAGACCACCACCGGAAAGCGCCCCGGCCCCTTCGGATAAGACACCCGCACGGAAATATCCCGGGCCGGCGCCGGATCGTGCAGTACAAAGCCTTCGGTACGCTCCACGGCATAGGGGCCAGGCGCGGACCCGTAAAGCCCGGGCGCGGCGCAGCCAGCCAGCAGGGCCAGGACGAGCAACAGGGCGTGGAGCGCGTACTGATTCATGAACAAGGCATCCAGGGCGGAGTGATTATCGGGATGCTAACCGATGGCCGCCTCGCGGCACCCGGCCCGTCACAGGGTGCGGCCCACCAGTGGTTAGGCTAAGGTCCGTTTCCGGTCGAGGAGAGTCGCCCATGACCCGCAGACACATGGCCCGCAAACACAAGCTATCTCGCTTCGATCCCGACGGTGCGCGCCTGCCGATCAAGCTCGATACCACCAGCAATGGCGAATTTTTGCCACGGCCCCTGGAGCGACACAGCGTCCTCGCCAATCAACGGGCCGTCGAACAGGCGGGGATCAATGCCCGACGACTTGGCATGAACCGCCGCAGCTTTCTCACGTCATCTGCTGGGGTCGCCACGACGTTGCTGGCCTTCAACGAGGCCCACGCTGCCCTCGGCCGCACCGGCAGCTTCTACGACATTCCGCAACTCGCCGCGCTGGATACCGCGGCTGCCGACGCTTCGCTCGCGAAGGGGGAATTCATCTTCGACATCCAGGGGCACCACGTGAACGCGCTGGAACGCTGGAAAGCGCCCAATATGCTCACGGCAACCGGCCTCCGTTTCATGCCACAGGCCAAGTGCGATTACCTCGACCCGAAGTCCGAATACGGGCACGTGAAGTGCTTCACGAGCCAGGCGTTCGTCAAGGAGATGTTCCTCGACAGTGACACGGACATGGCGGTGCTCACGTTTACGCCCACGACATTCACTGACATGCCCCTGACGCAGGACGAGGCGCAAGCGACGCGCGAGATGGTCGAGGCCCTTGAAGGCAGCCGCCGGCTGCTGGTTCACGGCCGCGTGGTGCCCAACCTGTCGGGCGATATCGAGCGCATGCCCGAACTCGCCGAGAAGTGGCAGATTGCCGCCTGGAAAACCTACACCCAGGCCGACCCGGCCGGCGATTCGGGCTGGTGGCTCGACGACGAGGAGCACGGTGCACGGCTGATCGACATGGCGCGCAAGACGGGCGTGAAGACGATCTGCATCCACAAGGGCCTGCCGCTGCCGACCGCGTTCATGACCAACCGGAATCTCGAGTACGGCAGCTGCCGGGACGTGGGCAAGGCAGCCCGGCAGAATCCGGATATCAACTTCGTTATCTACCACTCCGGTTACGACCTGAAAGTTCGCGACACCGCCTTTGTGCCGGGCAAGCACGAGATCGGCGTCGACTCCCTGATCCAGTCACTGCTCGACAATGGCGTGCAGCCAAACAGCAACGTCTATGCCGAACTCGGCTCAACCTGGCGCTACCTGATGAAGGACCCCGACGAGGCGGCCCACGTGATGGGCAAGCTCTTCCGGTACGTCGGCGAGAACAACGTGCTGTGGGGCACGGATTGCATCTGGTACGGCTCCCCCCAGGACCAGATCCAGGCCTTCCGGACCTTCCAGATCAGCGCGGAATACCAGGAGAAGTTCGGGTACGCCGCGATCACGCCGGAATTGCGCGCCAAGGTCTTCGGCCTGAATTCGCTCAAACCGTACGGGCTCGACGGCACCGAAATCCGCAAGAGCTTTCTCGGCGACGCCATGCAGAACGAGAAGGCCCGAAACGCGGAGCGGCCGGATCCGACCTTCCTCACCTACGGACCGCAGACGCGGCGCGAATTTTTCGCCTTGTTGAAGGCGGGAGGCTGACGCCGCGCTTGCGGGCTCAGAACTGCCAGGACACGCCGACTGATGGAAGGATCGGCAGATTGCGTTGCCGCTCGTATTCAAAGCCGTCCTCGGCATCGTTACCGTACTCCACGCAACAGTCGTTATCGCGATTCAGCGCATTCGATACTTCCAGGAACACGGCAATCAATCCCGCGCTGGTCTGATAACGACGGGCTGCTCGCAGGTCCAGGCTGGCGTAATTGCCAAGGCGCTCCGCATTGCGCGGCCCCGCCAGCGCGATGCCCGGCGGGCCGGCATCCTCCAGGGCAACCTGCGTGGTAGGCCAGCCGGTACGGTAGGTGGCTGCGGCGCTCAAGTCCCAGCGCTCGGAACTCCACAAGACGCCCGCGCTGAACGCATGGCTCTGATCCCAGCTGCGGCGGAACTTAAGGCCACCGATTTCATCCCGAACCTCGGACCAGCTGTAACTGCCCCACCAGTCAAGGCCACCCGGACTGGTGGAACGGTAAGTCAGCTCCAGGCCCCTCGCGCTCGCCTTGTCCGCCGAGACGCGCACGCGATCCGGCTTCAGTTCCGGCAGCAGGATGATCGTATTCAGCAGGTTTTCGTAACGGTCACGGGGATTCTTGTAGTTCTTCGTGTACGCCTCGAGCCGCAAGCTGCTCCCTTCGCCCAGCTTCTGCTCGACGCCAAACACAAACTGGTCGGCCCGCTCCGCTTCGGCGAAGGTCGTTTCGCCGTCGCTCACAGCCAGTTCGTCGATGCTTTGGGATTGCCAGTACCGCCCCCAGCTGGCCCGCAATTGCGTGGCATCCGTCCACTGATACAGCAGGCTGGCACGCGGACCCAGGTTGCCGGAACCGCGAACGAGTGTCGACTCATCCCAGCGCAAACCCAGTTCCGTAGTCCAGTTTCCGGGAAGCTCAATGTGCGCATTCAGGAATGCAGCGTAGTACTCGCCATCCGGTGACAGGGAAATATTCCGCGCCCGGGATTCCTCCGTCTGCGCGCCCGGGGTATCGAACAGCAGATCGAAGGTGACCTCGTCGGCGTAGAAGTAGCGGCCGCTGCTGTGACGGAACTCGCCGCCGAAATCGAGGTGATGCCCACC
>JAQBGF010000127.1:0-5663 GCA_032122615.1 Gammaproteobacteria bacterium
AGCGGATAAAAGCCGGACTGATCCGCCGGCATTTTCGCTACGTCCGGCAGAATCTCACGGCCGAAATAGGTATCCGCCGTATCCGGCAGAAAGTAAGACTCCGATCGCGGGTAGTCATAATCAATGGTCGCGCAGCCCGCGACAAACAGCAGCGCAAACGCGGTGATGATTGCACGTATCGCCGTACTCATTTATCCATCACTCTGGTTTCAGGGATACCCGTTCCTGATCTGGCGCGCTGAAAGAAGCCGGGGATCAGGGTGCAGTCCCCGCAGGCCGCGCAGTCTCCATGGCCGCAAACAGCTCGCCGGTGCCCTCGCCGAACCTCGTGTAGACCTGTAGAAGACGGCGCAACGGCACGTTCACCCGGTGAACCCGCGCGGCCGGCAGGATGTACAGCGCACCGGCGATTGGTGTGGGCACCGACGGCACGAGCACCACGAACTGGCCGTCCGGCAGCTCCTCGACGATCACGGCGGGAACCAGCGCCTCTTCGATTTCAACCAGGGCCGGCGCGAGCGTGCCCGTGCTGTCATCGCTGCCGATACCATATACCAGGCCCCGCAGCATCTTGTAGCCCGGGATTTTCTCGAGCACCCAGTGTTGTATCGCGTCGACGGCCCGCTCGCCGGTTCCGGTGCGCACGACCAGCCCCGCGAGGAAACAGGCGGCAATGATGACCAGCAGCGCCGCCACGCCGGGGAATTGGGACGCAGCGGGAAAGCCGGCGATTACCGGCGCGAGCAATTTTTTCGCACCCAAAAGTGCCTTCAACAGCAACAGCACCAGCAGGTAGATTGGGGCGAGGATCAGGATGCCGCCAACGAGGGTCGTCTTGAGAAACTCAAACAGGTTTTTCATGGCACAATTCCTCCGGCCCGTTACGGCCGCTAGTGAACCACAACTGGCGGCAGCTATGGTGGCTGGTTATGGCCCTCCGCATACCGCCTGCTCCTCCGGCGGCGCATCCTTGATCTTCGATGTGGGGCAAGGGCAGACGCTGCTCAACCAACCGGCGGACGAATTACCCCAGACCAGTCCGGAAGGACTCGAACTGCAGAAGGACACGAAGGCGCGGGTCGTCTACCTGAAACCCGGCGCCACCCTCGGTCAGTACCAGCGGGTGGCGATCCTCGACTGCTTCGTCGACTTCGCCAAGGACTGGCAGAAGCAATTCAACCGGGACCAGAGGACCACGGGCAGCCGTGTCATCACGAAGGACATGGAGCGCTGCACCGGACGTCCTGGTGCTGCGCCCGGCCATCATCAATCTGGCCATCACCGCGCCGGACCTGCAGTCGCCCGACATGAACCGGACGATTGTCCAGTCGGCGGGCCAGATGACGCTGTACCTGGAACTCTACATGCCCGTTACGGCCACTGGTGAAGCACAACTGGCGGCGACTCCGGATTCAGCCTAGCGCAGGCCTGTCACCAGATCCCGCGCCGGCATCACCGTGACCCGGTCCGTGAGTGCATAACGCTGCATGCCGGGATAGATGACCACCAGCTTCGCAAGATCGAGGTCTGCGAGTGCGATGCGCATCGACGGGGTGAGGGTCGGAGCATCCGCGCGCTTGACCTCAACGCCGATCCGGCGACCCGCCTTGATCATCAGCAGGTCCAGTTCGGCGCCCTGGTGGGTGGCCCAGAAGTAATGTTCATCGGGCTGAACTGCGCGCAGCGTCTCCTCGATTACGAACCCCTCCCACGACGCTCCGCACTTGGGATGCGAGAGCAGCGCCGCATGCGATCGTATGCCGAGCAGTTGATGCAACAAGCCCGTGTCACGCAGGTAGACTTTCGGCGCCTTGACCTGGCGCTTGCCCACGTTGGCGTGCCAGGGCTGCAACTGTCGAACCATGAATAGCGCGGTGAGCAGGTCGAGATAACGGCGGACGGTCGGTTGGCTCACCGCGAGGGAGCGAGCCGGTTCTGCCGCCGACCACACCTGGCCGTGGTAGTGCGCGAGCATCGTCCAGAAGCGCAGCAGTGCGGGCGCGGCGACGCCGCTGCCGAGCTGCGGCACGTCTCGCTCGAGCAAGGTGCGGATGAACTCGGCGCGCCAGGCGACGCTGTCGGCCTCAGAGCGAGCGAGGAACGCGCGCGGGAAACCGCCCCGGGTCCAGAGTTTGTCGAAGACGCGTGCCCCGACCTCGGCGAGTCCGAAACCGGCGATCGGCAGGGTCTCGATCCGGCCGGCCAGCGACTCGGATGTCTGTCGCAACAGTTCAGGCGACGCGCTACCGAGCACCAGGAACCGCGCCCTGACCGGGCGGCGGTCCGCCAACACGCGCAGCACCGGGAACAGGTCGGGCCGCCGCTGGATCTCGTCGATGACCACGATGCCGCGCAGTGCCCCGAGCGCGGTGTGGGGTTCGCCCAGGCGCGCCAGGCTCACGGGGTCCTCGAGGTCGAAGTAGTTGGGGGAATCAGCCGGGACGAACGCTCGAGCGAGCGTCGTCTTGCCACTCTGGCGCGGACCGACCAAGGCCACGACCCGGCTGCGCCTGAGCGCGCGGGCTATGGCATCAGTGAGTTTCTGGCGGCGGATCATGGGCCGGAATAGTACCATGAAAAGAGAACGGGACATGTTCGTATTTCATGGTTACTGAAGCGCCCGACTGCCCCCCCGGCGCATTTACCCGGGCCTTCCGCCCCTGGTCGGGCATGGGACGGTCAATGTGGCGGGCAAGGTGGACCAAACGGCGCCCGGGTGGGTGGGTGACAGGGAACTGTTCCTGTCCTTGTCAGTTGCAACGGGCAAGGGCAGACTTCGGCTGGCAGACGGGCGCCAGAATAATCACACCATCACGCCAGGAGGCTTCAATGCACACCATTACACAGGCTCGCCAACTGCTGCAGTGGGCGGTCGTCTGCGCCAGCCTAGCCCTCTCCTTGCCGATCGTCGCCAATGCGGCGGACGAATTACCCCAGAACAGTCCGGAAGGACTCGAACTGCAGAAGGACACCAAGGCGCGGGTCGTCTACTTAAAACCCGGCGCCACCGTCGGTCAGTACCAGCGGGTGGCGATCCTTGACTGCTTCGTCGACTTCGCCAAGGACTGGCAGAAGGATTTCAACCGGGACCAGAGGGTCACGGGCGGCCGTGTCACCACCAAGGACATGGAGCGCATCAAGGCCGGCGTGGCCGCCGAGTTCAAGAAGATCTTCACGCAGGAACTGCAGGACAAAGGTGGCTATCAGGTGGTGGATAGCCCTGCACCGGACGTCCTGGTGCTGCGCCCGGCGATCATCAATCTGGCCATCACCGCGCCGGACTTGAAGACGCCCGACATGGGCCGGACGATTGTCCAGTCGGCCGGCCAGATGACGCTGTACCTGGAACTCTACGACTCAGTGAGCAACACTCTCCTCGCCCGGGTGGTCGACCCGCAGGCCGACCGCCGCGGCTTTGCCCAGTCGGCCAATAGCGCCACGAACAAGGCGGCAGCTGATCGCATCCTCCGCCAGTGGGCTTCGGCACTCCGGCTACACCTCGATGCGGCCCAGGGCAAGACGCCAGGAAAGTAGCACGATGATAAGAGGCGGCCATTCGCTCCACATCGGTGGGACCCTATTACCTGCACTGGTGGCGCTGACAGTGGCGCTGCTGGCGTGCGCCGGCCCGGCCCTCGCCGAGAAGACCGACATCGTCTACCTGCGCAATGGCGACCGGGTGACCTGCGAAATCAAGAAACTGGAACGCGGCCGGCTCAAGGTCAGCACCGACAGCATGAGCACCGTCTATATAGAGTGGAAGGACATCCTGCGTCTCAGCAGCAAAGCACTCTACATAGTCGAGATGGAGAGCGGCACGCGCTTTGAGGGCATCCTGGCCGATACCGGCCGTGACGGCGAATTGGTGCTGCGGCACGAGGGCAAGGAGCAGCTGGTCAGCATGGCCGCCGTGGTCTGGGTCGACCCGCTGAAGCTCGACGCCAACCGCATCAAGCGCTGGGACGGTTCGGTGAGCGCGGGATTCGACAGTTCCAAGGCAAACAGCGATACGTCGCTCACCGCCAGCTTCGATGCCCGGCGCCGGGCTGAGGACTTCCAGCTCAACTTCAGCGGCTCTATATACTCGCGCTCCCAGGATGGCGCGGAGGACAGTCTCCGGGCCAACTTTGGCACGGTCTATCGGGGACTTCTGGAGGACCGCTGGTACTGGGCCGCGCTGGGCGCCGTCGAACGCAATGATGAGCTGGGCATGGACCTGCGTACCCTCGGCGGCGGCGGCTACGGACGTTTCCTGGTCCAGACGGGTCGGTCGCTGTGGTCCGCGACCGGCGGACTGGTCGTGGTCAACGAGCAGCGGGCGGGCGACGAGCCCGCTGAAACCAACCTGGAGGGCCTCCTCAACACCGAGTACGAGTTCTTCACCTACGACACGCCAAAAACCACACTGACCACCTCATTGACCGTCTTCCCCAGCATCACCGACGCTGGCCGCGTTCGCGCCGACCTGGAAATCGGCCTGCGTCGGGAGCTGGTCACGGATCTGTTCATCGAACTCAGCGTGTACGATTCCTACGACAGCAGGCCGCCCGAAGACGGGACAGGTAATGACTACGGCATCGTGACCAGCCTGGGCTACACGTTCTGATGACGGCGAACGACCAACCCGCGGGGCAAGCCAATGACTGCTGTTATTAGAGTTCTGATGTGCCTCATCGTCGTGCTCCCGGTGGGCACGATGGCTGCCGAGCTGCCGCCGCTCACGGATCCGCCCTCGGACAGCTACCAGCGCGGCAAGGTCGTGTGGCTCGATCTGGTCACGGCCGATATTGCTGGCGCCCGGCGCTTCTACGGCGGCCTCTTCGGGTGGACCTTCGCCGAACTCGGCGACGGCGCGGGTGCCTACACGATGGCTTACAAGGGCGGGTATCCGGTGAGCGGCATGGTCGAGCGCAAGGAATTGAGGAACAAGGAACGGCAGGCCCGCTGGATCGGTTTCCTGTCCGTAAGTGACGTCAAGGCGGTCGCGGTGTCGGTCGCCAGCAAGGGCGGCCGGGTGCTGATCCCGCCGCGGCAGGTTCCGGACCGGGGCGAGATGGCCGTGGTCGCGGATCCGGACGACGCGCCCTTCGGACTGATCAATTCGGCGAGCGGTGACCCGGCCGATGAACTCGGCCCCGCCGGCGACTGGATCTGGTCGCTGTACCAGAGCCCCGATGCGGGCAGCGCCGCCGCCTTCTACCAGGATCTCGGCGGTTACGAGGTCGTCGAGGCCGACCCGGTCGGGCAGGCGCCGCACTTCCTGCTGGTTGCCGGCGGCTACGCGCGGGGGAGCGTCGTGGAAATTCCCGCGGAGCGTTCCGGCCTGCGGCCGGACTGGCTGTACTTCGCGAGAGTCCGCAATGTGTCCGAGAGCCTGGCGCAAGCAGTCGCCCTGGGCGGCAAGGTCGTGATGGAGCCCAGGCCCGGGGTGCTCAACGGCCGACTGGCCGTGATCGCCGATCCGTCCGGCGCCCCGCTGGGATTGATGGAATGGGACGAAGCCCGTGTGGAGGCCAACTGACATGGCAGCCCACATGAAACCCGGCAAAATCGCACTGGTCGGCGCCACTCTCACCCTGCTGTTGTCGCTACTCGCGGGCTGCAGCTCGGACGGCTACTCCGGTGGCGGAAGCACCTCGACGAGCACATCCTTCTATTACAGC
>JAQBGF010000128.1:0-3016 GCA_032122615.1 Gammaproteobacteria bacterium
ATGCGCTCCACATCCGCCGGCGAATCCGGGAACCAGGTCCGGGGGCAGGGGAACCCCACGCGTTGCGCGAACCGGGTAGTCAGTGCCTTGTCCATCGGGATCCGGATCACATCGGGATCGGCCACCACGGTCAGGATGCCCTGCTGCGCGAGGCGCTGCTTGTTCTTGGCGAACAGGTACACCTCCGGGTCGAGGGACGGAAAAATGACGTCCACCTTCTCGAGGCGACAAATTTCCTCGATGCGCCGGATGTAGGCCTCCTCTGCCTCGCTATTGCCGTCGGCCAGACGCCCGGCCAGCCACTCACCAGCGAACTGTGGCACCTTGTACCTGGCGTCCACGAAACGGGAGAAGACCGCCATTCCCTGGAAGCCGTCGCCCCGGACAGAGGCTTCGCCCATGGTGATGACGATTCTCTCTGCGTCGGGTCGCAGGCAACGCAGGATGGTGTATGCCTGGATCTCCTGCGAGTTGGTTATCAGTACGTTCATGGGCTACCGTTCACGCGCCGCGCATACGGCAGCCGAAGCATAAATATGTATTTCGGGGCTGTGTTGATTGTAGTTTTCCCGCGAAAGTGAGTTGATTCTAGCAAGCTGACGCCCGAAAGCTCCGAGGACTGACTCTCAATTATGTCGGATGATCCCAAGCAGACCAGAGGAGGAGCCCTGGACCTGGCCCTGTTTGCGAAAGCGTACCTGGAGGGTGGGCGCCTCAAACTGATTGCCGTTCTGGTCCTGCAGGTCGTTCACACCAGCATTACCGGAATCGGCCTGCTGCTCATACTGCCGCTGCTGGGGCTGCTGGGCTTCGGCCCCGGCGGAACCGATAACCCTCTCCTGGCCCAACTCTCCGCTGCTCTCGACGAGCTTGGTCTCGAGCTGACACTCGGGCCCGGCCTGGCCCTGTTCGTGGGCGCAATAGGCTTCCGGGCAGTCCTCGACTGGCGGCGAACGACGTGGCAGGTCGAGGTCGAGCAGGACTTCCAGACCTCACTGCGAAACCAGCTCTACGAAACGCTGGCTGGAACGGAACTGTACTGGCTCCAGCGGCTACGCACATCGGAATTCGTCCAGGCAACGCAGAGCGAGATCCGGCGGGCGCAGGAGGCCGTCAACGCGCTGTTCCAGCTGTTCGCCCAAACCCTGAACCTCGGCGCTTATTTTGTCGTTGCCTTGCTGCTCTCCGTGCCAATGACATTGTTCGCGCTCATTGGTGGCGGACTGGCCGCCCTGATCATGCTGCCCATGGTCAAGCGCACGCACGCGCTGAGCCGACAGCAGATTCGCATCCGCTCCGGCATGATCCACAACCTGATCGAGCACATACAGGGCCTGCGCACCGCCAGATCCCTGGATCTGACGGAGCGTTTCGTCGCCGATTATCGCCGCAGATCAGCCCAGGCCGCCCGGAATGTGGTCCGCCTGACGCGGCTGTCGGCCCTCTCGACACTGGTCTTCGACTTTGTGGCTGTCCTGCTACTGGCGGCAGTCGTGTACGCGGGGCTGACGCGCTTTGCGGTGGACCCCGTTCGCTTTGTCGTGCTGATTCTCGTCTTCATCCGGATCTTCCCGGCTATCGGCCAGTTGCAGTTCCAGATCCAGCGCTTTGTCAGCCTTGTTCCAAGTTTTCGTCACTACCTTGAGCTGCTGAACGATCTGCAACGACACGAGGAGAGCATGCCGGGCCCCGACGACGGCCCCAGGCCCCGGATGGCGCAGGCGCTGGAACTGCGCAACATCACGTTCAGCTACCACGCGCTGGAGGAGGCCGCCCTCCGTGACGTGTCAGTCCGCATTGAACGGGGCGCGCTGACTGCCATCGGCGGACAATCAGGCGCTGGCAAGAGCACGCTCGTCGACATCGCGACGGGGTTGCTGCCTCCGGGTACCGGGGGCTTGTTCCTCGACGGGCACCGCCTCAGCGATCGCGAGCGAATACTGTGGCGCAGGGAAACGGCACTGGTCCCCCAGGAGAGCTTTCTCTTTGATGATTCCATCCGGGCGAACCTGGTCTGCGTAAAACCCGATGCGACCGAGCACGAGCTCTGGGAAGCGCTCGACGCGGTCAATTGCCGCGGATTTGTGGAGGCCCGGCATGGCGGACTCGACAGCCCGGTAGGCGAACGCGGGGGGCTCTTGTCTGGCGGCGAGCGCCAGCGTTTATCGATCGCCCGCGCCCTGCTCCGTCACCCGCAATTACTCGTCCTCGATGAGCCGACCAACAATCTCGACAAGGAGAGTGTCGCTGCCCTGCTGGATATTATCGAGAAGCTCAAGCGCCAGGCCACGCTGCTCGTCGTGTCGCACGACCCGCGGGTCCTGCAGCGCGCCGACCGGATCTATCTGCTGGAAGGCGGAGTACTGGTCAGCACCCCGAAGTCTGCGGGCTGACGCTCGGGCCGCCCTCAGTCCGGTTAATCGTCGACCGTCTCAGTTCAGTGCCACCGCAACGCTCCGTGATCTGAATCTGGCCGTGACTGATCTGGCCAACGGCAACGCCGTGGTGGCAAGCTCCGCGAGCGCGCTTGAGAACACCGAGAACATCTGGATCGAGGTTCCCGCCAATTTCGCCGTACATCTTGCGGGTCACGCGGACGGGGATCTGAACAACAACGGTGCCACGAATGCCCAGGACTACTTGCCGTTCCGACAACCGCTCGGCCTTGCCGCAGGACCCATCGGGGCTGGTGCCTCAGGCGTGATAGTATAGAAACGGCCTCGCCAAATTGAACATTTGTACGCGTTCAGCGTGCAGACCAGCCGCGGCAAGAATGTGACTCGGTTAACGCCAACGCGTCACCAGCGGGGAACATGTCAACTAACGCGGTAGTCGTTGGCCGCGTTCCGCATATGCTCGTCAATGATAAGAAATAGAACGTAGGGACAATCGTGAAATCAGACTCATCAGTGGCCGTCGCCATGCGGCAAGGTTTTTTCGGGATCGCCGCGGCGATGATCAGTTTAATCGGGGTCGCAGACGGAGCCGAGCAGACGCAGGCCTACGGTGGCGGCGC
>JAQBGF010000129.1:0-5255 GCA_032122615.1 Gammaproteobacteria bacterium
TGCACAAAGCCAGGCGCCTTTTCCACGCGTGCCAGCGCCTCGGCTTCCCACTCGAGCGTGGCATTCGACTTCGCGTCACGCGGCACCACCGGCTCGGCCTTGCCGTAGTTCTTGGGCCGGGTGGGCTTGTGGCTGTCGATATCGACATACTTGAGGTCGCAGACGGCGGGGCTGCCCGCGGCGCCGGCCGGGATCCGCGGCATGGCTGGATACACCCACCCGGTGGGGCTGGCCTTGCGCTGCGGTGACGGAATAATCCGCACCGCACGCTCGGGGGCAGCCAGTTGCGTGCGGTCAAGCTGCCAGCCCTTGTTGCGCATCTTCTCCATCAGGCCCCAATAGGTGAGCATGATTTTGTCTTCGTCGTGGGTGTAAATGCCGTGCGGGTTCGGGCCGACGGCCGCGCGTTTCGGCCGCTGAGACTCCGCCAGGGCTTTGTCCTGATGAATGTTCTGCAGGTTGCGGCGGGTGTGCTCGGTATCAAAATCGGCCTCCAGGCGGTAATTGCGCAGGAAGTAATGGCGCATCATCGTGCGGTGTTCATCAATTGGCGTGGTGAACTCGTAGAAGATATTGAACTCGCCCGAGCCGACGCCGCCGATCTCCACCTGACCCCGCAGGGTGAAGCCAGGCACGAAATATCTCATGATCGATTCCACCTCGGTGCCCTTTGGGCGCATCTCACTCCACACGCCTTCACTGGGCGCGGCGTTGACGCGCATCACCGACTGGAAGCCATGTTCCGTTGCGGTGACGTGATGCCGGGGCGCCTGAATCGGGTTTTCATTGCCGTGAAACAGGATGCCGTGCACCACAGGCAGGTGCACGTAATCAAGGTTGGTGAATTTGCAGGTGTGGTAATCCGCCTCCCAGATCTCAGCTGTGGAAGTGAAGCGGAACGCATCGTCTCCCCACTCCGGTATGTCGAAAACGGGAGACGCCGCCTCCGGGTCGTCACCGAGGCATACCCATATCAGGCCGTACTTTTCGACCGTTGCGTAGGCGTCGGTGCGGGTGCCGGGCGCCACCACCTGCACCTCGTGGTCGCAGCGCGAAGGCACGAGTGTGCAGTCGCCGCGGCCGTTGAAACGCCAGCCGTGAAACGGACAGCCCAGCGTGCCGTCCTTGTACAGGACGCCGTCGGCCAGGCTCGAACCCCGGTGCGGGCAGACGTTGCTGATGCACCGGGCCGCACCGTCCGCCTCGCGAAACAGCACCAGGTCGGCTCCGAGCATGGTGACCTTGATGGGCTCCTTGGCCAGGTCCTTGCTGTAACCCGCCACGTACCAGACGTTGGTGTACACGTGTGTCTCCTGCCGTTCCGTTCGGCAGAGTATAGGATGATCTACAATTGACGAGCCACCCGGCACCCGTAATTGTGGAGAGCGGCATGCCTTACGACTATTACGCCAGGCGGGAAGAATCTGCCTACAAAAGCTTCGAGGCGGTGCCGGCCACGGGCGCGCTGGGTGCTTACATCAACGGCATCGATATTACCCAGCCGCTGGATGACGCGACGGCGGCGGAACTGCGCGATGCCCTGGTGGCGCACATGGTGCTGTTTTTTCGCGATCAGCCGCTGACACCGCCGCAACATGTGCGTTTCGCGAAGACTTTCGGCGATGTGCAGATGGGTGGCACGATCCCGAGGCTTGAAGAGCAGCCCGAGATCAAGAAGCAGGAGTACACGGCGCAGAATCAGGTGAGTGGTGACGTCAACATGCACTCCGACGACACGTTCGTCGAAATTCCGTCGCGCTGCTCCATTCTCCATGGCATCAAGATGCCCAAAGTTGGGGGCGACACGCTCTGGTTCAATTGCGAAGCGGCTTACTACGCGCTGTCTGAGCCGATGAAGAAAATGCTCGAACCCTTAACGGCCGTGCACGACCTGTCGGCGAACTTCGGTAACATCGCTCCGGGCATTGAAAGCCCGGAGATGAAAATACGGATTCACAAAAATTACCCGCCGGTCGAACACCCGGTCATCCGTACGCATCCCGTCAGCGGCCGAAAGTGCATCTATGTTAACGAGATGGTCACCAGCCGCATCGTCGGGCTGGCGCCGGAAGAGAGCAAGGTCATCCTGAATTTCCTGCTGGATCACCTGAAGAACCCGATCTTTCATGTGCGTCTGCATTGGGAGGACCATACCGTCGTCGTCTGGGACAACCGGGCCACGCAGCACGTGGTGATGGCGGATTTCCAGCCTGCCTACCGGCTGAACCATCGCATCGCCATCAAGGATGATGCGCGCCCGGTCTGAGTGCGACTCACGGTGGTCACCCACTGGTTTCGAGTTGGCGCCGGACCAGAATTCGGGTCCGCCAAATTGTTGGAACTGGAAAGCAACATGATCACCAAGCGCTTCATCGCATTCTGCCTGGTCACGATCAGTGCTCTGCTACTCGTGCCCGCCTTCGCTCGGGCCGAGTCAGAGGTGACGTGGGAACGGGTTTCTCCAACCTCTCCCTGGGGGGAACGAGCCATGCCGCGCGGGGGGGTGCTGGATAACCACTTCTACGTCATCGGTGGCCGTGCCGGCGCGTTCACGATCTATGGGGACACCTGGCGCAGTGCCGATGGTGTGAACTGGGAAATGATGTCGGACGACACCGGTTGGGAGAAGCGGGCCTATCCGGAAGTTGAAATAGTGCGCGGGAACCTGGTGCTGACGGGCGGTCAGGGGCTCATGACCTTTTATAACGACGTCTGGCGCTCCGCTGATAAAGGCAGGACGTGGCAGCAGGTGAACGCTAACGCGCCCTGGGGCCCGCGGGCCGGTCATTACACGATGGTGGTTGATGACGACATCTTTCTTTTCGGCGGTGCCCGGGACTCATGGAACCGGAAGTTCTACCCGGAGCTTTGGGTCAGCCATGACCTCGGCGAAACGTGGGAGCTTCGGGCGCGCCTGCCGGACGACATGGGCAGGGCCGGCATGCAGGTCGTCCGGCTCGGCGGCTCGCTGTATTTCATGGGCGGCGACCACGACAAACCGGTGTTTTTCGCCAACTGGCCCGGGCGAAGAAATGACGTCTGGAGATCGGATGATCAGGGCTTGACCTGGACCTTGCTTGGCAATGCGGGCTGGGTCCCGCGCACGGGGCAGCAATGTGCCGGGTTTGCAGAAAAAATCATTTGCATTGGCGGCCACGGGCGGGGTCCGGAGGACGAACAAATCCTGCTGCACGACATGTGGATCTGGGATCCGAAGGACGGCATCGACAGCTGGAAACGGGTCTCCAGCACCGTGTGGGGTTGCCCCGATACGCCGGACAGCTGTGGCAAGAGTGACTTTCTCCTGGCGATCCGTGATGGCAAGGTCTGGACCATTGGCGGCGATCGGGAAGTCGCGTCCCCGTGGCCGCAAGACAATGACGTCTGGGTGGGAACGATGGCTGGTGAAGACTGATCCCGACCAGGGCGATGGCAGCCCGGACCTAGACAACACCATAAGCGAGCATCGCATCCGCAACTTTCTTGAAGCCGGCGATGTTTGCGCCCTTCACGTAGTCGATGTGTTTGCTGCCGGCGACGTTGCCATATTCGGCGCAGCGATCATGAATCCCCTTCATGATATCGACCAGCATCGTTTGGAGTTCGGCTTCCTTCCACGAAATGCGCGCCGAATTCTGGCTCATCTCCAGGCCTGAAACCGCGACCCCGCCCGCGTTGGCGGCTTTGCCCGGCGCATAGAGTATTTTCGCGGCCTTGAAGACATGCACGCCTTCAAGGTCGGTTGGCATGTTGGCCCCCTCGGATACCGCCATACAGCCGTTGGCCACGAGCGTTCTGGCCTCGGCGCCGTTCAACTCGTTTTGAGTTGCGCAGGGCAGCGCGATATCGCATTTGACACCCCACGGGCGCTCGCCCTGATGAAATGTCGCCTTCTTGAACTCCTGCGCGTAATCGGAAATCCGGCCACGGCGTTTGGTTTTGTGCGCCTTGACCCAGTTGATTTTCTCCTGATTGATGCCATCGGGATCATGGATGAAACCCTCAGAGTCCGAGAGTGTCAGCACGCGGCCGCCCAACTGCGTGATTTTTTCGGCGGCATGGGTCGCCACATTGCCCGATCCGGAGATCACGGCAGTTTTCCCGGTAATGCTGTTCCCCAGGCGTTCAATCATGTTCTGTAGAAAATAGACCGCGCCATAACCCGTCGCCTCGGTGCGGATCAGGCTGCCGCCGTATTCGAGGCCCTTGCCGGTCAAGACGCCGGTAAAGTGATTGGTGATGCGTTTGTACTGCCCGAACATGTAGCCGATTTCGCGACCACCCACGCCGATGTCGCCGGCCGGCACGTCAACGTCGGCGCCGACGTGGCGGTACAGTTCGGTCATGAACGATTGGCAGAAACGCATGACCTCGTGATCAGACTTTCCCTTGGGGTTGAAGTTCGACCCACCCTTGCCACCGCCCATGGGCAGCCCGGTCAAGCTGTTCTTGAACGTCTGCTCAAAGGCCAGGAACTTGAGAATGCTCTCGGTAACACTGGGATGGAAACGAATGCCGCCCTTGTACGGACCGATGGCGTTGTTGTTTTGCACCCGCCAGCCGCGCTGCACGCGGATATTGCCTTTATCATCTTCCCAGCACACGCGAAAACTGATGACGCGATCTGGTTCGGCGATGCGCCGGAGTATCTGATACTGGTGGTAATCCTCTTTGTCACGAATAAAATCGAACACGTCTTCGGCAACTTCCTGTACCGCCTGAACGAATTCGTGCTGACCAGGGTTGCGTTTGCGTACGCCTTCAATAAAGCGATTCAAGTCCACGTGATCTGAAACTGCCATGAGCCCCCAATGTCTGGATAATCCAGCGCTATCTGTTACCAAGCGAAAAGTTTTGCCCCGCCCCGAATTCAACGCCACGGGCGTGCCGCTGATCATAAACCCGCCGAGGCGGGTTTATGATCAGCGGCTTGCTGAGAGTAATGTTAGCGGAATAAGGAGCCGTTACGGCACTAGTCCGGACGGCCCCGACGGCAGGCCGAGTAGCTGTCGGAACCTCGTGGTGTCCTGTGCATTCACAGCCCCGTTAGCGTTCAGGTCGGCCATGTTGTAGGTCGGCGGCGTGCTGGGCAGGCCGAGCTGCATTCTGAATATCACGGTGTCCTGGGCATTCGTGGCGCTGTTGTTGTTGAAGTCCCCATCGCAGTGATTGCCGAACCCGTCACTGTCGGAATCGATCTGCGCGAAATTGGCGACGTTGGTGCAATTGTCCTGGCCGTCGTACGCGCCATCCGC
>JAQBGF010000130.1:0-21718 GCA_032122615.1 Gammaproteobacteria bacterium
GGTCAGACTCGGCGCGAGCGGCGTGCTGAACCACATGATGCTGCTGGTCCAACCCGGGTCGATAAAGATCCCGGACGGCGACTCAGTGAAACCATACATGGTCACGCTGGCCGGAAGGAGGTCGGTCGTGCCGTCCGAACACTCGTTGCCTCCCCCGCTGCCCAGGCAGGGCGTTGGGGCAAACGTGGCCCAGTCAAGCAGCGGCAGTCCCGCCGACAGGCCGGAGGTCGAGCCCAGTGGGCCGAGGCTCACCTTGCCGACGCCCGGTTCAACAAAGATCGTCGATTCCAATCGGCCTCCACCCGTCAATGTCCCGGTGGCGGCACCAAGGAACACGTCGTAAGCGAAGATCGGGTCGATTCCGGTGTTGACCGTCTGGTACATGTACACGAAGTCGGTCGCAGCGACGCCGCCACCGCCGAGCAGATCCAGGGTGCCACCGGCTACCGCTCCCACCAATGGAAAACCCTGCGCGAGGAAATCCGTGCCGGAAATCACCGCATAACTGATGGTGGCGACGGCGGGGGGTGCGGACACAATAACGGTGCTCCCCGTAACGATCGGCACCACCGGAAATGCCTGGGCACCCGTCCCCAGCAATGCTGCCGACAGTCCAAATGCAGCCAGTGTGCTGCGCAATGAAATGTTCATGTGTTGTTCCCCTTCTCTTGTTTCTTTGTTTAAGTCCTTGAGTCAGCCCGACGGGATTTGCGTTCCCCCTGCAAGGTTACTCTCGACGCAGCGCGGGAAAGCCGCCCGCGCTAAATCAGCGCCTGCATCCGTCCTTGGGTGTCGCAACGCCCTGCGAGTGAGGGCATGGAATCCGGCCCAATTGAAGCTTCGCCCTGAAGCCCATCCGGTCGGCGGGATCGACAGTCTGTTTTTCTGCCTATTTAAGGCCGCTGTCAAGTACCCAATCAGGCGATGTCGCTGCGGTTTACATAACGCCCGCACGGCATTCGGACGAGGGCAATTGACCGACTACTATTCTGGCATCGCTGGAATTGCCACGGATCATGACTGACAAACCCTACCTGGTTGACGTGAAGCGGCAATACGAGAGCTTCCCGTACCCGCCACGAGACCCGGCCGATGAGTCGCAACGCCTCATCGCCTCGATACCCGCCAGTCTTATGGCCGTCAATCACCACTGCTTCGGCGGCAAGAAGGATTTCCGCTCCGGTTTCCGCTGCCTCGTGGCCGGTGGCGGCACCGGTGATTCGACCATCTTCCTGGCTGAACAACTCCGGGATTACGACGCTGAACTGGTGTATCTCGATATGTCCGACGCGTCGCGCCAGGTGGCCGAGGCCCGCGCCCGCGTGCGGAACCTCACCAATATTACCTGGGTCACGGCGTCCATCATGGATCTGCCGGGGCTTGGTCTGGGCGAGTTTGACTACATTGAATGCACCGGCGTGCTTCATCACCTCGAATCCGCCGAAGAAGGACTGCGGGCGCTGAACGCCGTTCTCAAGGTGGACGGCGCTATCTTTCTCATGGTGTATGGGAAGTACGGGCGCCGGGCTGTCTATGAAATGCAGTCCCTGCTCAGGAACTACCTGCCGGCCGGGTTAAGCATGCACGAGAAGGTGCAGATGGCTCGTCAACTGATCGAGACGTTGCCAAAGTCCAATAGCTTTATTCGCGAACTGGATATGTGGGGAGCTGAGATTTCCGCAGCAGGTTTTGGTGATGCGGGGCTATACGACTTGCTGCTCCACAGTCAGGACCGCAGTTTTGACGTGCCAGGCCTGTATGCGCTGGCCGAGTCCGCCGGCCTTCACCTGTCGAGTTTCGGCTGGCGTACTGATGACTATGACCCGCTGAAGCACACCAACGACAGCACCGCGCGCAATTACCTGGCGACACTCGACCTGCCGCGGCGCCAGGCGCTGGCCGAGGTCATGATCGGCAACATGCGTAAGCATGAAATTTTCCTCGCTCGGCAACCTGACCGGGGCGCGAAGCTCACGGACGATAACGTTGCCTTACGTTCGTACGGCATGCTGTTGAAAAATGCAGCCAAGATCGCGGCCGCGATGGTGCCTGCCCCTGGCGCCGTCGCCTACTGCAGCGATAAAAATTTTAAAATTACGATCGCCTGCACCCCGGTTTCGAAAATCGTCTATGGCCATATGGATGGAGCCACGCCCGTCAGTGTTTTGCGCGAGCGTATCCGCATGGCGTTGCCGGCCATTCCGCCGGAGATGGTCGATCAGGAGTTGGAGCAGATCTACCACCAGTTGCACGCGTGTGGCTGTCTGTATCTGGTCAGGGCAGGTAGTTACGGCGTCGGTATCCCGGACTACGGAAAGTTGGTGATTCGCTGTCGACCCGGTGGCCCCGAACGGGGAGTGCACAGTGCCGATGCGGGTTGAGCGTGCGTAGCCTTCATGGGCAGTCTGTGGCCTCGGAGTGGTCTCTGCTTCCCTTACCGCTTCGTCAACAGCTCCTGGCGAGCGGTGGCGAGTTGCGCCTGCAGTGCTTCACGCTGTGCCAAAAGGTCGGAGATTTCGCTTTTTAGTGTGCTGCGCTCCTCGGCAAGTTGGGTTGCCAGGACAACCAGCCGGAGGCGCTCTTCGCGCGTGGTGGTAACGCCAATGAGAGCGTTGGTCTTTTCCGCCAGCTCAAAGTCAATTTGCTTGATTCGCCCCTCATGATTCCTGAGGCGGCGATTGGTCGAACGCAGGCCGGACTCCAGCTCGTGGAGTGTGCGCCCGTCGTGATACCCGTAGAGAAATTTGACTTCGCTGTCGGCCGGACAGACGCTCGCGTAACTGCGGCCCGCTGAACCCTCCTGAAAGCCCCGGGATTCCTGGCAATATTCAATAAGCCCAGCCTCGCGGCCCTGCTGGTAGGCCCCGAAATCCGGCGTCACCCCGTGATCCGCGCAGCGCTTGCGATAGGTGCCAAAATCGTGAGCCGGTCGTCCCAGCGAGCCGTCCTCGTAGCCCACGGCCCGCCAGTCCGAATACTGGCACTCGGATTGGCTTATGCCGGCGCATCCGGCCAAGTGCAGCACTGCTGCAGCGGCCAGGAGGCTTGTCTGACGCAACATCGTGTAACTTCCCGCAAGAACCCTCGGCCTTGTTAACAGCCACCTCAGCCGTGTGCCGTGATGCCATTCACGTATTGCCGGCTCCGGCGCCTCCGGCTACACTATGCGGCGCTGAGTAGCGGCCCCGGATGCGGTTCGGGGCGCTGGGGACGGTGACTTCCTGCCGCAAGACGCGCAGCAGTTGAGAGCCGAGGCGGGCCCCCGCTACTGAATTAATAGCTAGAAATAGCCCCGCATGGGGCTATTTCGCTTTGCGGTACGGGTAATTGCGGTCCACGGCTGTTCCCCCCGGATCGGGGGTACTGCCAGCACCCGGGACGTCGCCGGTGTTGTTAGAGCAGCAAGAGTGGGCCGATGGCCCATTTTTGTTATTGGCGATCGGCGCGGTGGCAGGTCTCGATGAGCAAGAGTCAGACGGAGATGGTCGTGCTGCTGGAGCCCGCCGTGGAGGCGCTGGGCTACGAGTTGGCGGACCTGGAGCTGAATTTCAACGGACGGCGCGGGGTACTGCGACTGTTTATTGATCACTCGGGCGCGGCGGATCGACCCGCTGGTCCCGGGGAGAACTCGGCCGGGCCGCCAGCGCAAGGCATCCGGGTCGAGGATTGCGAGGCGGTGAGTCGGCAGGTAAGCGCCGTGCTGGACGTCGAAGACCCGATCCGGCGGGACTACGATCTGGAGGTGTCGTCGCCGGGGCTGGACCGCAAACTGGTCAAGCCGGCGCACTTCGACCGGTTTGCCGGACAGGCGGTACAGGGTCGACTGCGCAAGATGCTGGACGGACGCCGCCGTTTTGCGGGGACGTTGGTTGGCAGAAATGGAATGACGGTAACGATACGGGTTGACGATACCGACCTGACGGTGCCGATCGAGGATCTGGAAGTCATCCGGCTGGTGCCGGAGTACTGATAGGCAGGGTAATGATGAACAAAGAAATTCTGATGGTGGCCGAGGCCGTCTCCAACGAGAAAGGCGTCGAGCAAGAGATCATTTTTGACGCGCTGGAATCAGCGCTGGCGTCCGCAACGCGCAAGCGTTACGGCGACGATGTGGACGTGCGTGTCAGCATCAACCGGGAAACGGGTGACTACGACACATTCCGCCGCTGGAAGGTCTTTGCGGACGAGTCGACCGAACTCGAGAATCCGGAATGCGAACTGCGCATGATCGATGCCACGGACATCAATCCCAAGGCCGAGCCGGGCGGTTACGTGGAGGAGCCCATTCCTTCCGTGGAGTTTGGCCGTATCGCGGCGCAGATCGCCAAGCAGGTCATCGTACAGAAGGTCCGGGAGGCCGAGCGCAAGAAGGTCGTTGAGGAGTTCCAGGACCGGGTCGGACAGCTGCTGTCGGGCGTGGTCAAGCGGGTCGACCGCAACGGCGTTTATGTGGACCTTGGCGCGAATGCCGAGGGCTTTGTACCGCGCGAGCAAATGATGCCCCGCGAGCCGGCCAGGCCGCAGGATCGGGTCAAGGCCCTGCTGTGCGAAGTACGCTCGGAGCCGCGTGGGCCCCAGCTGTTTCTCACGCGGACGTCGCCGCAATTTCTGCTGGAGCTGTTCAAGCTCGAAGTACCCGAGGTCGGGCAGGGCCTCATCGAGATCCTGGGTGCCGCCCGGGACCCTGGCCTGCGCGCCAAGATCGCCGTGAAGAGTAATGATCGACGTATTGATCCGGTCGGTGCCTGCGTCGGCATGCGCGGTTCGCGCGTCCAGGCTGTCTCCAACGAACTGGCGGGCGAGCGGGTGGACATCATCCTCTGGAACGAAAGCCCGGCCCAGTACGTGATCAATGCGATGTCGCCTGCGGAAGTCAGCTCCATTGTGGTGGATGAGGAAAGCCACAGCATGGATCTGGCCGTGCAGGAGGACAAACTCTCCCAGGCCATCGGCCGGGGTGGCCAGAATATCCGGCTGGCGAGCGAGCTGACGGGCTGGGAACTGAACGTGATGACCGAGGCTGCTGCCGAGGAAAAGAGCGAGAAGGAATCCCGTGCTGTTCTCGAATTGTTCATGCAGAAGCTCGACGTGGACGAAGACGTGGCGCTGATTCTCGTCCAGGAAGGCTTTTCAAGTATTGAAGAAGTGGCCTACGTCCCGACTGGCGAACTGCTCGGCATCGAGGAGTTCGATCAGGGCATCGTTGACGAACTGCGTAACCGCGCCCGGGATGTCCTGATTACGGAGGCGATCCAAAGCGAGGAAACGGCCGACAAGACACCGCCAGCGGAGGATCTGCTGTCGCTGGAGGGTATGGATCCGAATCTCGCGGCCCGCCTGGCAGCCCGTGGGATCTGTACGCGGGACGATTTGGCCGAGCAGGCCATTGACGACCTCGAAGGCATAGAAGGCCTGGATAACGAGCGCTCGGGCAAGCTGATCATGGCGGCACGGGCGCATTGGTTCGATCAGCAGGAGGCGGCGGGTTGATCGCCCGTTACCCGGCACCTCGCGGAGTAAATCTATGTCGGACGTGACGATTTCCCAGTTCGCGGACGTGCTGAAGATTCCGGTCGAAAAGCTGCTGACGCAGCTTGATGAGGCCGGGATCACCGTGCAGGGTGCCGAAGATTTCATCAGCGATGACGCGAAGCGCGAACTCCTGACGCATCTGCGCCGTGCTCATGGCCAGGGTGAGGGCGAAGCCGCCGCCTCACCGCGCAAGATCACCCTGAGTCGTCGGTCGCAATCCGAGATCAAGGTCGCGAGCGCCCAGGGCAGGGCCAAGACGGTAACCGTCGAGGTCCGTCGAAAGCGCACGTACGTGAATCGCGACGTGCTCCAGCAGGAAGCCAAGGTTCAGCAGGACGAACTGGACCGTCAGCGTGAGCTGGAGCAGGCCAAGCTCGACCAGGAAAAAGCGGCACATGACGCTGTAGCGCAGGAGGCGCGCGAAAAGCGCGAGAAGGAAGTTGCCGATGCGGAGGCCCTGCGCAAGGCGGAGGAGGACGCCCGCAGAGCCGTCGAGGAAGCCCTCAAGGACGGCGAGAAGTCCCGGGTTCAGGATGAGGTCCGGAAGCGCGATTCGGAGGCCCGGGCCCGTAAGGATTCAGCCAGCAAGCGCGATGTACGCCGCGAGGTTGTTGAGGAACTTGGCGGTGTTGCCGAAGAGGATTTGTCGGGCGATAAGCCCGCGGCTGTTGGCCGTCAGGAGTTGCATGTCGCGGCGGACGTCAGTGGTCGACGCCGCAAGAAGAAGACGCGGCGGCGGTCGGTGTCCGTTCAGGCTGATTCGACGCGACACGGTTTCGAGAGGCCGACGGCGCCGGTTGTCCATGAGGTACCGATTCCCGAATCCATCAAGGTCGGCGAGTTGGCTCAGCGCATGGCCGTCAAGTCAAATGACGTCATCCGGTCCCTCATGAAATTGGGGGTTATGGCGACTATCAATCAGGCCATTGACCAGGACACGGCCACGCTGGTGGTGGAAGAATTTGGCCACGTGGCCAAGTTGGTCCAGTCCGGCGACCTGGAGCAGACCCTGATTCCCGTTGAGGACGATGCAGGTGAGGCCGTGCCGCGGCCGCCGGTCGTCACGATCATGGGGCATGTAGATCACGGCAAGACGTCGCTGTTGGACTATATCCGGCGGACCAAGATTGCGGCCGGTGAAGCTGGCGGCATTACGCAGCACATCGGTGCGTATCACGTCGAAACACCCAAAGGCGTTATTACCTTTCTCGATACGCCGGGTCATGCGGCGTTTACCGCGATGCGGGCTCGCGGCGCGCAGGTGACGGATATCGTGATTCTGGTCGTTGCTGCGGACGATGGCGTGATGCCCCAGACTGAGGAGGCGATTCAGCACGCCAAGGCAGCCGACGTACCGATTATTGTCGCCATCAACAAGATTGACAAAGGCAGTGCCGATCCGGATCGGGTCCGCAATGAACTCAGTGCGAAGGGCGTTGTTGGCGAGGATTGGGGCGGCGATACCCTGTTTGTGAATGTCTCGGCGCATACGGGCGAGGGCGTTGAGAAGCTCCTCGAGTCCATTCTGCTGCAGGCCGAATTGCTTGAGCTGAGGGCCGTTGCCGAGGGGCGAGCGTCAGGCGCCGTCCTGGAGTCGAGCCTGGAGAAGGGCCGGGGCGCCGTCTCGACCGTTCTTGTCACGCGCGGCCGCTTGCGGATCGGCGACATGCTGCTCGCCGGGCACGAGTACGGGCGGGTCCGTGCAATGTCCAACGAGCTCGGTGTGTCCGTGACGGAAGCAGGCCCATCGCAGCCGGTGTCAGTACTGGGACTTTCCGGTACGCCAAATGCCGGCGACGACGCGCTGGTGCTCGAGGATGAGCGAAAAGCGCGCGAGCTGGCCCAGTTCCGGCTTAGCCGCTCCCGGGACGTCAAGCTGGCGCAACAGCAGTCCGCCAAGCTGGAAGATGTTTTCAGTCAGCTTGAGGCCTCGCAATTGCAGGCTTTACAGCTACTCATCAAGGCAGATGTTCAGGGCAGCGCTGAGGCTCTGAAGGACGCCATGAGCAAGTTGTCTCACGACGAAATTTCCGTGAATGTGATTGGCACCGGCGTCGGTGGCGTCAGTGCCTCGGACGTGACTCTGGCAGCTGCTTCGAAGGCGATCATCATTGCCTTCAACGTGCGTGCCGACGGTGCGGGTCGAAATGCCCTGAAGGAGACGGGCGTTGACGTCCGTTACTACAGTGTCATCTACGAGGCAATTGATGACGTCAAGAGTGCCATCAAGGGCATGTTGTCGCCCATCATTCGCGAGCAGATCGTGGGTCTTGCCGAGGTGCGCGATGTGTTCCGCTCACCGAAATTCGGCAACATTGCCGGTTGCCTGGTCATCGACGGGTATGTCAAGCGCAACAATCCTATTCGCGTCTTGCGGGACAATACCGTGATTTACCAGGGTGAACTTGAGTCCCTCCGACGCTTCAAGGACGACGCTGGTGAAGTTCGGGCAGGAACCGAGTGCGGAATTGGCGTCAAGAATTACGATGATGTGAAGCCGGGTGATCAGATCGAATGTTATGAGCGGATTACGATTGACCGGACGCTGTAGAGCCGACGTCTACCTCGTTGCACACGGCCTGACGCATGGCTCGTGAGTTCACCCGTAGTCGCCGGGTCGAGGAACAGATCCAGAGGTCCTTGTCTGAAGTCATGCGCTCCCAGCTGCGGGACCCGCGCGTGACAGGGGTCGTAATCACCGAAGTGCGGGCATCGCGCGACCTCAGCGTTGCCTGGATCCAGTATTCCCTGCTGGGTACCGATGATCGCCCGACCGCCGAAACGCTGGCGAACGTTCAGGCCGGTCTGGATCGGGCGGTCGGATTCCTGCGGAGCCAGCTGGCCCGCGAGCTTGCCACGCGCACCGTGCCGGATTTGCGGTTCAGCTACGACGAGGCCGGCCAGCGCGGTCGCGATCTGGAGCAACTGATTGACGCAGCGGTGGCTCGGGACCTGACGGGGAGCGGAACACCGGGCTCCGACGGGAGTCCGTGAGCGGCCCTGCACCCCGCCGGGCCCGTCGCGTCGTCGACGGGTTGCTTTTGCTCGACAAACCGTCGGGAAGAACGTCGAACGCGGCCTTGCAGCGGGTTAAGTGGCTGTTTCAGGCCCGCAAGGCCGGTCATACCGGTAGTCTCGATCCCCTGGCCAGCGGGATGCTGCCGATCTGTTTCGGTGAGGCGACGAAGTTCGCCGGGTATCTGCTGGATGCCGACAAGACGTACCGGGTGCAGGCTTGCTTCGGCGTCAGGACAGACACGGGCGATGCCGACGGGACGGTGGTCGAGACCCGTGGCCTTGTGCCGATCCTGCCCGCCGAACTGGAGCAGGCTGTCGCGTCGCTGCGCGGCCCGATCCAGCAGGTTCCGCCGATGTACTCGGCCCTCAAGCAGCAGGGGCAGCGCTTGTACGCGATTGCCCGGGCCGGCCGTGAGGTACCGCGGGAACCCCGGCCCGTGCATATCTACGAGTTTGCTACCGAGCTATTCGATCCGGTAACGCCCGTATTTCAGGTCCGCTGCAGCAAGGGCACCTACATTCGCACGCTGATCGAGGATCTGGCGGGCCGACTCGGTACCCTGGCCCATGTCACTGCCCTCCGGCGGCTGGCCGTGGAGCCCTTCGGTGGCCAGGCGATGATCACGCTCGAGGAGATTGAGGCCGTCGCGGGGTCCGGCCCCGAGCCCGTCGTGGCGGCCTTAGACGCGCTGCTGCGGCCCCTGGAGGCCGTTTTGCCCAACTGGCCGTCGGTCGAGCTGGATACGCCGTCGGCGCTCCGGGTGAGTCAGGGCGGTCCCGTTGTCGCCCCCAGTGGATTGCAGGCCGGTCCCGTGCGGCTGTACGCGCCCGGCCTCCGGTTTCTTGGGGTGGGGGAACTCCAGACGGACGGGCTGCTGGCTCCCCGCCGGCTTGTCGCCCGGTGATGGCGGACCGGACGATTCCGAGTGCGATCATCGTCGGGCTGTAACTAAGCCCGGCACATGGTTAGAATAGGCCGGTTTTCAAGGGCAAATTCAAGAAATTGCAACAGGAGAGGGCGTAAATGCCGCATACGGCTGAAGAGAAGAGCAAGATCGTGGCTGAAAATTGCCGCGGTCCGGCCGACACGGGGTCACCGGAAGTGCAGGTCGCGTTACTGTCGGCTCGCATCACAGAGCTGACGGATCATTTTTCCCGCCACAAGAAGGACCACCACTCCCGTCAGGGATTGCTTCGTCTCGTAAACCAGCGGCGAAAGCTTCTGGACTATTTGCGGGCGAAGGATAGTCGACGCTACCAGGGCTTGATCAGCAAGCTTGGTCTGCGTCGCTAATCGGGCTTCGGGCCTATAACCCGACTTGCGGCCAATGTTTCTGGCCGTCCAGTTTTTTGGCGGGGCAGGTGCCGGTCTGGCATCTGCCCCAGTCTCCATTTGCAGTGAAATAGATAAAGGTAGGAAATAAAAGTGGCGTCATTCAAGAAATCTTTTCCGTACGGACAGCATCAGGTCACCATCGAGACTGGGGAAATTGCCCGGCAGGCTGGCGGTGCTGTCCTTGTCACCATGGCGGAAACCGTTGTACTGGTAACCGCGGTTGCGAATCCCGATGGTAGTAAGCCCCGGGATTTTTTCCCTCTCACGGTCAACTACCAGGAAAAGACCTACGCTGCGGGCAAGATTCCTGGCGGCTTTTTCAAGCGCGAGGGAAGGCCTGCGGAAAAGGAGACGCTGCTCTCCCGCCTGATTGACCGGCCGATTAGACCGTTGTTCCCCAAGGGCTTCATGCACGAAGTGCAGGTCGTAGCCACCGTCATTTCAATGAATCCTGAAGTGGATTCCGATGTCCCGGCCATGCTGGGTGCGTCAGCCGCCCTGTGTCTGAGTGGCGCTCCCTTCGCCGGGCCAATCGGTGGCGCGCGCGTGGGGTACATCGACGGCAAGTACGTATTAAACCCGTCCGCTACCGAGCTAAAGCAGTCGAAGCTCGACCTCATGGTGGCCGGAACCGCCAAGGCGGTACTCATGGTGGAATCGTCGGCTCATCAGTTGTCTGAAAAGGTGATGCTGGACGCGGTCATCTTTGGCCACGAACAGATGCAGATTGCGATCGAAAACATCCGTGCACTCGCGGCGGAAGCGGCGCGCCCGGCCTGGAACTGGGTTGCGCCGGTCGCTGATCCCGGTGTTGCCGATGCTGTCGCCAAGGCTGTCGGTGACCGGATAGCCAACGCCTACCGGATTCAGGACAAGGGTGAGCGCCACACTGCAATTGCAGAAATCAAGCAGGATGTCATCGCAGCGATAGCCTCAGATGCTTCCGGCGCTCCCTCCGGGGCCGCTGTTAGCGAGGCCCTCGGTCGCCTGGAAAAGAAGGTTGTCCGTGGCCAGGTCCTGAACGGTGAGCCGCGTATTGACGGTCGCGACACGCGAACAGTGCGGGCAATTTCGATTCGTACCGGGGTCCTGCCGCGAACGCACGGCTCGGCGCTGTTCACCCGTGGCGAGACCCAGGCCCTGGTGGTCACGACACTCGGGACTGATCGTGATTCCCAGATTATTGATGCGCTGACCGGCGAGTTCCGCGACCGGTTCATGCTTCACTACAATTTCCCTCCGTACAGTGTCAATGAGACCGGCTTCATGGGGTCCCCGAAACGCCGGGAAATCGGTCATGGTCGGCTGGCTCGACGCGGTATTGAAGCTGTCCTGCCCGACATGCAGGCGTTCCCATACGTGCTGCGGGTGGTGTCTGAAATTACCGAGTCGAATGGCTCCAGTTCAATGGCCAGTGTTTGCGGTACCAGCCTGGCGTTGATGGATGCGGGCGTGCCGATCCTGGCTCCCGTTGCTGGTGTTGCCATGGGTCTCGTCAAGGACGGAGAGCGCTACCAGATCCTGACAGACATCCTCGGCGATGAAGACCACCTTGGCGATATGGATTTCAAGGTGGCCGGCAGTGCCAACGGGATTACCGCCCTGCAGATGGACATCAAGATTGATGGCATTACGCGGGACATCATGGAGAAAGCTCTGTCCCAGGCCAAGGACGCCCGCCTGCATATTCTGGAAGAAATGAACCGTGTCCTGCCCAGCCACCGCCAGACCATGTCGGACTGGGCTCCCACCATCATCACGATGAAGATCGATCCCGAGAAAATCCGGGACGTCATCGGCAAGGGTGGCTCGGTAATTCGCGGAATTACTGAAGAGACCGGCGCAACAATCGATATCGATAACGACGGCACCGTGAAAATTGCGTCCGTGAACGCCACTGCCGGTCGCGAGGCCAAGACCCGCATTGAGCTCATCACAGCTGATGTCGAAGTCGGCTCAATCTATGAGGGTCGCGTTGCCCGGCTGATGGATTTTGGCGCTTTCGTAACGATCCTGCCGGGCCGCGATGGCCTGGTTCACATCTCCCAGATTTCCGACGAGCGCGTGGAGCGCGTCGGGGACAAACTGCATGAAGGCGACATTGTCCGGGTCAAAGTACTCGAAGTGGATCGTCAGGGCCGGGTTCGGCTCAGCATGCGCGGAGTGGACGCCGCCTGACGATTAGCCGACGCCTTGGATGAAGGCGCCGGCTGTATAAGGAATGTTGGTGTGCGTTGCGCCGCGAAGCGAAGCGGTTTACGCACACCAACTCCTCGTAATTGACTCAGCTGATAGCCGAGTTGGCCGAGGTACTGGTGGGTATCGCCGACGCGCCTGCTGGACGGGTTGGAGCCGCCAGGACGCCCTTCAGTGCCCGATCCAGCCGGCCAGCCAGTTCCGGATCCCGATCCGTTGCGCCCAGCCGAATCATGCCGGCCAGAAAGTCCGCCGACAGCAGCGGTGCGCCGCCTCGCTGACCGTCCGCAATGATTTGCAGGAGAACGGGGGTGGTGATGTCGGCCCCAGTGGCCTGCTCCACGATCCTGACCTGCGAACCCTTGAGAATGAGTTCACGCAAGTCATCGAGATTCACGTAGCGGCTCTGCGTGGTGTCATACAGGCGTCGATTAACGTATTTCCGAATAAGTCTCTGATCGCTCATGGCGGATCCTTCCAAATAGTTCCAAGCATCGAAGCCGGACGATCGCAGCGTTCCGGCACATGGTTACCCCCACTGATTCTTAGTAGACCTCTTCGCTACCGAATTGGTTCGCGATGCAGCTTAAGTTTGCGGGAAATCGAGGAAACAAAAAAAGGCCATGAAAATCATGGCCTTTTAGTCGATATCTGAACCTACTTCTTAGCTTGGGCACTGCTCGCTAAGCCCGGAAAGCGGGTTAGCGGTAACGATCATCTCGTTCGCCGTACTGCCTTTCTGACATTTCCCGCCGTTCCTGGGCCTCCACAGACAGCGTGGCGACCGGGCGGGCCTCAAGGCGCTTCAGGCCGATCTCCTCGCCCGTTTCCTCGCAGTACCCGTAAGAGCTGTCGTCGATACGCTCAAGGGCGGCAGAGATCTTCTTCAGCAACTTGCGTTCCCGATCCCGGGTACGCAGCTCGAGGCCGAATTCGGACTCCTGGGTGGCGCGATCATTGGGGTCCGGGAAATTACTGGCCTCGTCTTGCATGTGATGGACTGTGCGGTCGACTTCCTCCATCAGTTCGCGCTTCCATGCCAGGAGTATTTCCCTGAAATGCTTGAGCTGAGCTGAACTCATGTAGGCCTCGCCCGACTGCGGCAGGTAGGGCCGGATGCCATGAATCAGCGCGTTCGGGTCATAGGCCTCCAGCGCCCGCCTTGCCTTGCGTGTCGGGGTCGGCGCCTTGCGGCGACCGCTCGTCTTGACCAGACCCGGCGTGGTCCGTACGACCATCTCCCGTACGGCCGGGGCCGGCGCTTTCGTGGCCTTCGCCTTCTGAGGCCGTGCCGTGGCCTTTTTAGGCGACGTTTTACTCTTCGCTGGCGTTTTCTTGGCTCGAGTGGCCGGGCCTGCTTTCGCCGCCGGCTTGGCAGCAGGTTTCCGCGTCTTGGCGGCAGCCTTACGGGCGGGAGCGGCCCTCCGGACAGCCTTTTTTCTGGCGGCCTTACGACCGGTACGCCCCTTCTTAGAGGCAGTCGATTTGCCCTTGCTGGCCGCTCGCTTCGCTGACGCCATATCCGGAACCCTGCTCAAAAATTGAGCGCGGCATTATACATAGGGAACTCCCGACGGGAAGTCCCGGAACGACCGGCTGGAAATTGCCTGTTGCCGGGGTGTTTCAGGCTGGGGTGCCGGGGGGCGGGGAAACTGGTGCCGCTGGCTGCCAGCCAGGCTGGCGATGCTCTGCGATTACGGTGGTGTAAATCCCCCCACGGACATTAAATTCGGCGGTGAGACGCATGAAGCGAGGTGCCAGGACTGCAACCAGATCACCGAGAATCTGGTTGGTCACCGCTTCATGGAATGCGCCTTGATCACGGAAGGACCAAATGTAGTTCTTGAGTGACTTCAGTTCGATACAAAGACTATCGGGGACATATTCTAGGTGCATTGTCGCGAAATCGGGTTGGCCCGTTTTTGGGCAGAGGCAGGTGAACTCTGGAAGCCGCATTCGAACGGTAAACGCGCGAACCGTTTCCGGGTTCTTAAAAGTCTCCAGAATTTTGCTCGGTATCGAGGGCATGAGTCGTGAGCCTGCAGATCGTTGAACACGCCCGCCTATCGTGTGTGCGGTGTCGAATTAATCTACACTACGTCGGTCGTTCCCGTTAGCTTAGTTTCTTCATTCCGGGCATCCGAACCTTATGCGACTCAGCAAGATCAAGCTTGCGGGATTCAAGTCATTTGTTGACCCGACGACCGTCCATTTTCCCAGCAGCCTGGTGGGAGTGGTCGGGCCGAACGGCTGTGGCAAATCGAACGTCATTGACGCCATCCGCTGGGTCATGGGTGAGACATCCGCCCGGCACCTCCGCGGTGAGTCAATGGAAGACGTCATTTTCAACGGCTCCAGCTCGCGGAAGCCGGTTGGCTCAGCCGCCATTGAGCTCTATTTTGATAACTCTGACGGCACGCTCGACGGGCAGTTTGCCAGCTACTCTGAAATCTCCATTCGCCGCATCGTGTCACGCGACGGGACATCGCAGTATTTTCTGAATAACACCCGCTGTCGCCGCAAGGACATCACAGGGCTGTTCATGGGGACCGGCCTCGGCCCGCGCAGCTACGCCATCATTGAGCAGGGCATGGTGTCCCGGCTGGTAGAGGCTAAGCCGGAGGAGATGCGCAGCTATATTGAGGAGGCGGCGGGCATTTCCAAATACAAGGAGCGCCGCCGGGAGACCGAGACCCGTATGGGTCACACGCGGGAAAACCTGGACAGACTGGCGGACCTTCGCGACGAGGTGGAAAAGCAGATCAAGCATCTGCAACGTCAGGCACAGCTCGCCGAGCGGTACCGATCCCTGAAGCAGCAGGAACGGCAGCTTGAAGCAGAGGTGCTGGCGATTCGGCTGACCGAACTGGACCGCGGCCTCAGCGCCCAGCGTCTCGAACTTTCATCCCGGCAGACGGCGATGGATGCAGCGTTGGCGGGCCAGCGCCAGGTTGAACTGGATATTGAAACGGCGCGTGCCCAACACGTCGAAGCCAGCGATGCTTTTTCCAGGACCCAGGCGGAGTACTACGCCGTGCAGGGTGAGATTGCCAGGCTGGAGCAGGCATTAGCCCACGCCCGCGAATTGCGCGAACGGGAATTGCGCGACCTTGCCCAGGCTCGCGTTGAGCTTTCATCGGTGCTTGTTGCCGTTGAACAAGACAGCCAAGCCCTGGCGGAGATCGATGGCGGGATCGCCGGTTTTGAGCCGGGGCTGGCCGCTGCGCGTGAAGCAGAAGCCGCGGCATTGGCCCTGTTACAGGGCAGCGAGGCTTCACTGGATGCCTGGCAAGAGCAGTGGCACACCTTCAATCTGGACGTCAAGGAGCAGCAGCAGGCTCGCCAGGTCGAACAGACTAGGCTGGAGCATCTCGAAGCTCACCAGACGCGGCTGGACCGGCAGCTGCAGTCGGTTGAAGGGGAGCGCCTGTCGATTTCCGTGGTGGACCTTGAGGCGCGACTGGCCGCACAGGACCAGCTGCAGGCAGACACCCAGCAGCTGATCTCTGCCGAGGCGACGGCGCTCGAGGATGCGGGCTTTACCCTCAGCAGCGAGCGCGAAGCAGAGCAGCGTCTCGGCGGCGATATCGAGCAATTCCGCGGCGAGCTGGAATCACGACGTGGCCGCCTGGACGCATTGCGGGTAATCCAGAACGCAGCGCTTGGAAACGAGGAGGAGATTCTCGGCGGCTGGCTGGCGGCTTCCGGGCTCGCTGACCGCAAGCGACTGGTGCAGCAGCTGGTTGCTGATTCCCAGTGGACCCGCGCCGTGGAAACGGTGCTGGGCGACTTTTTGCAGGCTGTTTGTGTTGATGACGCCGGGCGGCACGCCACGTCGCTACCTGACGCTACGCTGGTCCTGGTCGAGGATAGTGGTGCGGAGCAGGGGACGCCCACAGATTCGCTTGCCGCGCGGGTACAGCATGCGGGCAATTTGCACGGCGTGCTGGCCGCGGTTTTGTGTGCGGACTCGGTCGATGAAGCCCTGCGACGACGGAATGGACTTCGCGCCGGACAGTCGGTGATTACCCCGGATGGTGTCTGGATCGGCGCAGGCTGGGTGCGCGTAAATCGCGGGCAGCGTTATGTCGGGATGATGGCGCGGGAGCGCGAAATTCGCGAACTGGACGCGGCCTTAACTGGTGACGAGTCGCAAATCGCCGCACTGGGGAAGACCCGCGTCGACCTGCGGAGGAAGATCGACGCGCTTGAGCGCGAGCGCGATCAAATCCAGCTCCGGCTTGCCGAGGCGAACCGGCAAACTCTGGATTCGGCATCAATGGTAGCTACGCTCCATCAGGATCTTGAGCGTGCACGACAACGCCTTGAGGTGCTGGCGCACGATGGCGAAACGGTCCGAAGCGAACTCGCCGAGTTGCGCATGGTGATCGAGGAGGCCAGGAATCGGCTTGGCACCGCTGAACTGCGCCTTGGCGAGCTTGAATTGCAGCGCCCCAAACTTCGCGAACAACAGGACACCCTGCTGGCGACATATAACAATGCGCGTGAAGGTGCCGACACGCAGCGCACGGCTGTCGGCCAGATCGTAATTGAATTTGAGAGCCGGCGGGCAGCACAGGGCGCGGCGATGGCAGCGGTGGAGCGCGTCATCCAGCAGCGTGATCAACTCGCCGGGCGAATCGCGACACTGGAAACGAACACCCGGGACAGTGAGCCGCCACTACAGGTCTTCCAGCAGGAGCTGGATGTGCAGCTGGCAAGGCAGGTGGAAGTTCAGGCCGAGCTCTCCCGCCAGCGCGATGGCCTGACGGCGGTAGAGCAGCATGTGAAGGCCAGCGAAGATCAACGTCACGACCTCGAGAAGCGCGTGGCTACCGAGCGGGAAGGGGTTGAGGCGCTGCGGATTCACGTCCGCGAACTGGAAGTTCGTCGGGAGGCCCTCACGGAACGCTTCGTTGCGACTGGGCTCGTGCTAACCGAGGTCATCGACCAGACGCCCGCCGACGCCGATACCGAGCAGTGGGATCAACGTCTCGCCAAGACCCGGCGATCCATAGAGAGGCTGGGTCCGATCAACCTGGCAGCCATTGACGAGTTTTCCGAGCAATCTGAGCGGAAAACCTACCTGGATTCCCAACACGCGGATCTGTCAGCTGCCCTTGCGACGCTGGAACATGCTATCCGTCGTATTGACCGGGAGAGCCGCACGCGATTCCAGGAAACCTTCGACAACATCAACTCGGGCCTGAAGCGGCTGTTCCCGCGCCTGTTCGGTGGTGGGCACGCCTATCTCACGCTGGAAGGCGAAGACCTGCTGAGTGCCGGCGTTACGGTAATGGCCCGGCCTCCTGGCAAGCGCAACAGCAATATCCACTTGCTGTCTGGCGGCGAAAAGGCATTGACGGCTGTCGCCCTCATCTTCTCTATTTTTGAATTGAACCCGGCACCGTTCTGCCTGCTGGACGAGGTTGACGCGCCGCTTGATGAGGCGAACGTGGGCCGGTTCTGTGAGATCGTCAGGGAGATGTCCCAGAATGTGCAGTTCATCGTCATAACTCACAACAAGACGACCATGGAAATGACGAAGCAGCTGATCGGCGTGACGATGAATGAGCCTGGTGTTTCACGGCTAGTGGCGGTCGACATTGACGAGGCCGTCAAGCTCGTTGCAAGTTAGCTTTTTATGGCCGAGCTTCGCTTGGTACTTCTGGTTGCCGCCCTGCTGGTTCTGGCGGGGATTTTTCTATGGACGCGGTACCGCACGCGGTTCAGCGGCCGATTGAAACTGCCTTTCCGCAGTGCGGAAGTGGGTTCTTCTCCCTCTCCAAACATCCGTCAGGAGCTGGCACTAACCTCGTCGACTGGTGCTTCAGAGCTTCCCGCCAAGATCGTGACGATCCGTATATTGAGCAGGGGTGTCGCGCCGTTTCCGGGAGAGCAGCTTGTGCTAGCTCTCCGTGAAGCCGGCCTGCGCCATGGGCGCTACGGGATCTTTCACTACTTTTCGGCGGATGGGGACGACGCGCCAATATTCAGCGCGGCCAGTCTTACGGAGCCGGGGTCCTTCGACCTCACGCGATTGCGTACCGATGTGTACCAGGGTGTCAGCCTGTTTCTGGGCCTGCCGGGCCCGGTCGATGGCGTGGCGGCGTTCGATGCCATGGTGGCTGCCGCCCGGGCGGTTGCGAAGAGTCTGGACGGCAACCTTGTGGATGAGCTCGGCAGCACTTTTAGCATCCAGCGCGAGCGGTACCTTCGCGAGGAAATTATCCAGTTTCAGCACCGTCAGGCGCGTCCCGCCTGACGCCGGCAGTTGCGCCCGTATGGCTTCGAAAGGCAATAGTGCGCGACGGGCAGCAGAACTGCGCGCAGAACTGGCGGATCACAACTATCGCTATCACGTGCTCGACGAACCTGCCGTGCCGGATTCGGTTTACGACCAGCTGTTTCGTGAACTTGTCGAGCTGGAGGCGCGGTATCCGGAAATAGTCGTCGCAGATTCGCCCACCCAGCGCGTAGGCGCTGCACCACTGGCCGGATTTGGCGAGGTGCGCCACGGGGCGCCCATGCTGTCTCTCGACAATGCCTTTTCTGACGAGGAGGTTGTGGAATTTGACAGGCGAGTGCGGGAGCGGCTCGGTACCGACGCGGAACTTCAATACTCGGCCGAGCCCAAGCTTGATGGGGCGGCGATCAACCTGTGGTACGAGGATGGCGAACTGGTCCGGGCTGCCACGCGGGGCGATGGAACCGTTGGTGAAGATGTTACCCACAACGTGCGCACCATCCGCTCCCTGCCACTCCGGCTACGAGGCGTGACCGTGCCAGCCCGCCTGGAGGTCCGGGGGGAGATATTCATGCCGCGGGAAGGGTTCAGGCAATTGAACGATGCAGCCCGCAAGTCGGGCGATAAGCCCTTTGCCAATCCCCGGAACGCCGCAGCCGGAAGCCTGCGGCAGCTTGACCCCCGCCTGACGGCCTCACGGCCGTTGGCCTTGTTTGCCTACGGTATTGGGACATTCGCCGGCGTGACGCTGTCGACGCGCCATAGCGACACGCTTGGGCGACTTCGGGACTGGGGCCTGCCCGTTGCCCCGCAGATTGAAGTCGTGACTGGAGTTGCCGGGTGCCTGGCGTACTACCAGAAGATGCTGAAAATGCGCACAGAACTGTCCTACGACACGGATGGCGTCGTCTACAAAGTGGACGAATACCCCTTGCAGGCTATTCTCGGTACCGTCGCACGGGCGCCACGATGGGCCGTGGCTCACAAGTTCCCTGCTGAGGAGCAGGTGACCACGGTAGAGGCTATCGAGTTCCAGGTGGGCCGCACCGGCGTTCTCACGCCAGTGGCACGTCTGCGACCCGTATTCGTTGGCGGCGCCACTGTGAGCAATGCCACCTTGCACAATATCGACGAGATGCATCGCAAGGATGTGCGCGCGGGCGATACCGTAATCGTCCGTCGTGCCGGAGACGTGATACCGGAAGTCGTTTCCGTCGTTCTGGAGCGGCGGCCCAGGCGCACGTCAGTTGTGAAGCCCCCGGATAAATGCCCCGTCTGTGACTCTGCGGTGGTGCGCGTGGAAGGCGAGGCGGCCCTTCGCTGTACCGGTGGCCTGGTATGCCAGGCCCAGCGCAAAGAAGCCCTTCGCCACTTTGCTTCCCGACGGGCGATTAACATCGATGGCCTTGGAAGCCAGTTGATCGAGCAACTCGTCGACCAGGGTATCGTGGCTACGCCAGGCGACATCTTTCGCCTGACGCCGCCGCAATTGATCGAGCTCGAGCGCATGGGCGAACGCTCCGCCGCCAAGTTACTGGCGGCTATCGAGAAGAGTAAGCCGACTACCTTTGAACGATTTCTGTACGCCCTTGGCATTCCCGAGGTTGGAGAGGCCACGAGTAAGGCCTTGGCCCGGCACTTTGAGCGATTCGATGCCCTTATGGCAGCCACGGAGGAGCAACTCGTGGAAGTTCAGGATGTAGGCTCCGTAGTGGCTGGGCAGATCGCCGCCTTCTTCCGGGAGCCACACAATCGGGAGGTAATCAGCGATCTGCGCAAACTCGGCCTGTCCTGGGATGAGACAGCCCCGGCTGCCGGCACGCCGAGCCTGCCACTGAAAGGCAAGACCTTCGTCCTCACCGGCACGCTGGAGAGTATGACCCGCGAGGAAGCTGCATCCAGAATTGAGGCGCTGGGGGGCAAGGTAACGGGTAGCGTGACAGCCAAGACCAGTTGCCTGGTCGTGGGGGCCAGTCCGGGATCGAAGCTCGCAAAAGCGGAACGCCTTGGTGTGGAAGTAGTGGATGAGGTCGCATTTTTGGCGCTGATAGATCGATCCTAATTACCAAACCCAACGACACTCTACGTATTCAAACGTTGGAACCAGCGTTGACCGTCGTCTAAGCCGTTCTCTATAGTGAAGATTATGACGGACCCGGAGTCAAATGTTCTGCACGCAGTCCTGGTCGCAGCTATGCGGCCAATTGCGACAATGCTCTTGAAGTTTGGTGTTGGATATCGAGAGTTTTCAGGCGCGTGTAAAATCGCGTTTGTAGAGGTTGCCGGCGAAAAATTTGGAGTTCAAGGACGTCTGGCAAGCATCTCAAGAGTAGCTCTTATGACGGGGCTATCAAGAAAGGAAGTTAGAAATGTCAGGGAAAGCCGAGCTTCCCTAGCTGTAGTTGAGTCCGAATTAACGCACTTTCCAGCTGAGGTGCTGCGTCTTTGGTTTACTGATGCGAGATATCGTGACCCAAGGGGAATTCCGAAGCCACTATTATGGGATAAAGATTCCGGCTCATTTGCAGAGTTGGTGCGAAACTGCGGAAGTACCCTTTCTCCAGTCGCAATGCGCGATGAACTACTTCGAGTGGGTGCTATTCACCAAGATGCGTCTGGCGCACTGTTCCCGTTACGACGATATTTTATTGCAGATGCTGCAAGGGACCGGCTAATAGAAGGAATACAGTTTGGGATTCGGCCGCTTGCGCTGACGGTCGCCAAAAACGTCTCAAGTTCAATAGGCCTTGGCTCCCTCCGATTTCAGCGTGTGGTTGACAGCTATTCGATTCCGCTGGAGCGGCGCGAGGCACTGGAAGTAGAGCTTACCGCCCGCCTTCGACAGTTTTCCGAGGAGCTTGATGATCTTTTATCTGAGGCTGGGGAGTTATCTAAATCTGAAGACAATTCCGCGGTTGGTATAGGGCTGTTCTATTTTGAAGACTACGACAGTCAATCTGGCCGTTGACGAAAGTCTTCAGAAAGTCATCAATGGGGAGTAAGAGTTAAGAAGCGATTCCTAAGCAATTCGTATCGTAGCTGCCAACTCTCGAACGATCTTTATAGGGGCAGGGGACGGCGTAATACGTCATGCCATTCGCCGCCTCTAGCGCGAGAATTCGGGTCGCACAACCGTGGTCGACGCTACTTTAATCCGGAACCGTTGATGCCCTTGAGCCCGGAACCGTTGATGCCCTTGAGGCCGGAGCCGTTGATGCCCTTGAGCCCGGAGCCGTTGATGCCCTTGAGCCCGGAACCGTTGATGCCCTTGAGCCCGGAACCGTTGATGCCCTTGAGCCCGGAGCCGTTGATGCCCTTGAGCCCGGAACCGTTGATGCCCTTGAGCCCGGAACCGGTGATGCCCTTGAGCCCGGAACCGTTGATGCCCT
>JAQBGF010000131.1:0-19903 GCA_032122615.1 Gammaproteobacteria bacterium
GGTCAGACTCGGCGCGAGCGGCGTGCTGAACCACATGATGCTGCTGGTCCAACCCGGGTCGATAAAGATCCCGGACGGCGACTCAGTGAAACCATACATGGTCACGCTGGCCGGAAGGAGGTCGGTCGTGCCGTCCGAACAATTGTTGCCCCCCCCGCTGCCCAGGCAGGGCGTCGGGGAAAAGGTGGCCCAGTCCAGCAGCGGCAGTCCTGCCGACAGGCCGGCGATCACTCCCAGTGGGCCAAGGCTCACTTTGCCGGTGCCGGGGTCAACAAAGATGGTCGATTCCAGTCGGCCTCCGCCCGTCAAGGTCGCAGTGGCGCCGCCAAGGAACACGTCGTAAGCGACTATCGGGTCGAATCCGGTGTTAACCGTCTGGTACATGTACACGAAGTCGGTCGCAGCGACGCCGCCAGCGCCGAGCACATCCAGGGTGCCACCGGCCACCCCTCCCGCCAATGGAAAACCCTGCGCGAGGAAATCCGTGCCGGAAATCACCGCATAACTGATGGTGGCGACGGCGGGGGGTGCGGACACAATAACGGTGCTCCCCGTAACGATCGGCACCACCGGAAATGCCTGGGCGCCCGTCCCCAGTAATGCTGCCGACAGTCCAAATGCAGCCATTGTGCTGCGCAATGAAATGTTCATGTGTTGTTCCCCTTCTCTTGTTTCTTTGTTTAAGTCCTTGATCAGCCCGACGGGATTTGCGTTCCCCCTGCAGGGTTACTTTCGCCGCGGCGCGGAAAAGTCGCCCGCGCTGAATCAGCGCATACATCCGTCCTTGGGTGTCACAACGCCCTGCGAGTGAGGGCATGGCAACCGACCTAATTGAAGCTTCATCCTGAAGCCCATCCGGTCGGCTGGATCGAGATGTCTTTTATGAGTCATCCTGCAGGAAGTGTCCAGCATGACATTGCAGCGACGGCGTTATGTCAGTCTAAATCCCCCCGAAATCCGCAGATTCGCCGCTGGCCCCGGTGCCGACCGACTTGATGTAGCGGGCGGGGAAGTAGGCTGCCAGGTCGCACGAGAGGTTCACCATCTCGCGCAGGAGCGACGATCAGGCTACGCGGGCAGGCTGGCCGGAAGGGGAGGTCAGCGCAATTCGACTACGTGTCGGTAAAAAGTTAATCGAGCCCCCGCTACCACCTTTTCCGACAGGCCCGAGATGCCCGCAACCAGCGGGCTCACTTCAACGCCAAACTCCGCTTCGAGATAGCCGCTAGCCTCAAACCGAATCCCCCCGAAATCCCCAGATTCGCCGCTGGCCCCGGTGCCGCCCCGGCCCCCAAAAGCAAGAAACCCGCCGAGCGGGTTCCCTGTAGCAGCCTTAAGTGTGGTGTTTAGGCGGCAGCTTTACGCCTCATCCAGCCCATCACGCCGAGGGCGGACTCTGAAAAAGAGAAATCCAAAAGTGTCTGCTTACGGCCAGCGGCAAGGGCAGAGTAAAAGTCAATTACCTGCTGACTGTTTATATTCAGGGCGCTTTCTCTGTATAGGCCTGCACACTGGCCAGGCGCAGTTCGAAAGGGCCATCCAGCTTGTCGTAGATATACAGGCCGAATTCCTTGATCTCACTGGTGTCGAGTTCGGGCCCATCCAGCTTAAGGCCGCGGAACTGAGGATAAAAACTCGCGAACGGTATCTTGACGGTACTCCATTCGCCCTTCAGGGTATTAAAGTCGGCCCAGTAACTGACTTTAAAGTTGCGGTAGCGAGCGGTGGTTTGTAATTCCCAGGTGTAGCGTCGCCCATCGCCCTTCACGCGTAGCTGGATGCCATCGTACTTCGATAAATCCAGCTGAACGGGTTGCGTCCGGATCGAACTGAATCCACCGCCGTTTGTGTTCGTGCTGCCAGCAAAGATCAGTTCGCCTTTTTCTTCTGTTTCGAACCCACCCTCACTCCGTCCGCCCATCACGTTATCGTTCTGCACGTACCAGTCCAGATCGGGGCTGTTGGCAGTAAAGTCGGTGAGCATGAGCACGCCCTTGCTATCCGCGGGTTCAGGTTCGGAGGCATCAGGACGCGGGCCGGGAAAAGTCATTAGGACAAATCCAAAAATCAGCGAAAATGGAGCTAAGGCTATGTCTCTATTAATACTCATAGTTATTTAGTTACGGCCGTGTCCGGTCCGCGCCCGAGCTGCGCATGACCATCATACGCAGATTCGCCACCAACCCCGAATCAAGAATCCCGCCGAAGCGGGTTCCCTGGTGCAGTCTGTTTGCAGCTGTTAGCTGCTAATCTTCCGCCTCAGCCAGCGACGGCCGCCAAGACCGGCGATACCCGTCGCCAATAGCCATGCCGTGGCGGGGAGCGGTACCACCTGGACATCGGCCTGGGTGTAGCTGACCGGGATTGGTTCGAAGGTGTCGGCGTCGAACCAGCCCGAGACATTGCCGCCGTCATCGTTGATGACAATGCCGGTGGGGCCGTTGGCGGCGTTTGCGAGTACCTGGAAGGTCAGGACTGCGACGTCATAGATGGAGCCGTTATCAGCCGTGGGCGCTTCGACGTCAAACACCGTCGGGTTGTCCGATGGCGGGCTGTTCTTCACAAAAATGACCCAGGGCGGGAGAGTTGCCCCGCTCACGTAGGCCACCCTGGTATCGTCGAAGGCCAATTCCATCGTCGCCGCAAAGGTGTTCTGTGCGTCGGACGCAATCTGCAGCGTGAAGGTCTGGCCCGGGACGACGAAGGAAGCGCTCGGGGTGATAGTCACCTGTGCGGCCATGCCCTCGCCATGCCCGACCATTGGCCCCGCTTCCTGGAACTCATCCGCGACCTCGACCCCGAGACGCGGGAGATCGTCGGCGACCTGATCCGGCGCTGGGCGCCGCTGGAGGAGATCATCAAGGTGATCGAGAAGCGGCGGCGTAGCAAGGGCAGTGCTAAGAAGGAGGGATGGCACGTTCGAGCCACCCGTCGTTGCTCCACCGCAACGGGTGCTCTGGTCTGTCGATCAAGGGTGGCAATGGCCAAGCCATACAGAGTCCGCGGCGCTCGGGGAGCGCTGGACGGGGTGGTGGCGCTTGCGTTGGCGGAAATTCAAGCTCCGCAATGGTGCGATGCAGGTTCTCTTCCCATTTTAGGTCCGGCTGATCTGGCCAGCCCCGCCTTCCTCCCCCCCCGTATGGTTGGCACCTGAGAAACCGAGCCACTCGAAATTGCCAATCAGCCGGTCGATGCGTCTCTTCAATAAAACCCACGACGTCCTCTTGGATATCCAGGAATAGACCTCCCGCATACCACCCAGCGAAATCCCATCCGGTATGCCCACGACGATCTCTCCAAACAAAGTCGTGGACCGAAACCGCAGCGAAAGAGCCATCCAATGAATAGATATTCGCGCCGAAGTGTCCATCATGCTCCCCGAGCCACCCGCACGGGCGACCCTGCCTGTCGTAGATCGGGATAATTGCCTCGTCGGTTCTGTTGTTGGCGGGGACAACTGAACCGGTTGTCACCGTGGCGTCGTTCCGCCGGTCATCATCGGACCCGGTGGAAACACCCCGGAATAACGCGTTAAGTGCAGTGCGAATGAGATTTCTCATAGTTTGCCCCCTTCTACGGCATCATAGCCAAGACCCCCGAACTCTCCAGATTTACCGTTGCCCGCCGGTATCTCAACAGCCCCGACCTCGCGTGTGGCCGATACTGCCACCTGGCTACCGCCGCTGAAGTCCTATCGGTGCGAGTTCGTGGCCCGGCAGATTGCCGTGAAGTTCGACCATAAGCTGTGGCTGACCAAGCCCGAGAAGGACGCCATGCTCCGGGTCCTGAAGGCGTGTCCGATGCAGGTCGTGCCGACCCGGTAGCTAACTGAGGGTCGCCTTTGTTTTTGCAAAAACGGCGGATGCACGGTGGCGGCTGATTCGCAGCAAGCAAAGTTTTCCCTGCCACCCCTTTCAGGATGGGACCCATACCCTGCCTCGACCAGAACTTCTTGCTGCCTCGACCCAGCTCTCGTGCTGCCTCCGGCAAGAATTGATAGCGAGGGTTTGCCTGTGCTGTTAGACGCATTTTAGGGAACGACTAGCTCACTGCACCGGAAGGTCGAGCGCAGTTGGTCCGTGCATAGCAGTCAAAAATGCACCATACAGAGCCTGGGACTACTGACGGCAAAGTCCGACTGGAGCGGAACGGAAATCGGCCGGGGATCGAAGGTCCTGCTTACACCGTGCTTACACGGGAACGCTGCAAAAGTTCGCCCACGCCTAAGTTATTGATTTAATGGTGGGCCGTGATGGATTTGAACCATCGACCAACGGATTAAAAGTCCGATGCTCTACCAACTGAGCTAACGGCCCCTTGAATTCTTGGGCTTCATGGGGATCTTGGCTGTCTGATGAAGTGAAGATAGGTGGCATTTTAGCGATAGCGGGTCGGATCCGCTACGCCAGCCGCTGCAAACCCCGATTTTCGCAACCGGCAGGCGTCGCACTTACCGCAGGCCTCCCCTTCAGGCGAGGCCTGATAGCAGGACACTGTAGCGCCAAAGTCCACACCGAGCTCGGTGCCGGTGCGGACGATCTGTGCTTTGCTCATCAGCAATAGCGGCGTGTGGATGGTGATCGGTCGGCCTTCCACGCCGCGCCGGGTCGCCAGGTTCGCCAGGCGCTGAAACGCCTCGAGGTAGGCAGGACGACAATCCGGGTAGCCGGAATAGTCGACGGCATTCATGCCCGCGTAAATGCGATCGGCGTCGAGCACCTCTGCGAAGCCCAGTGCAAATGACAGAAACACCGTGTTCCGGGCCGGGACATAGGTCACCGGGATACCGCTGCCGGGGGAAGTCGGTACGGCCGATTCCGGGTCCGTCAGCGCCGACCCGCCGATATCGCCGAGCCCGATCCGGACGGTCCGGTGCTCCGCTGCACCGAGTTGACCGGCCACCCGCACCGCCGCCGCCAGTTCGGCGCGATGACGCTGACCGTAGTCGAAACTCAGCGCATGACAGGTGCAGCCGTCGCGCCGGGCCAGGGCAAGGCAGGTGGCAGAATCCATGCCCCCCGACAACAAGACAACAGCACGCAAGGAAGAGTCTGGCGTCACCATCAATGTCCCGGCACGTTGCCCCAGAGAAACTTGTGCAGCTGGACCTGGAACCGCACCGGCAGCCGGTCTGCCAGTATCCAGTCGGCCAGTTCCCGGGCCGGCTGTTCGTCCCAGGCCGGGGAGAACAGCACTTCACAGCGACTGGTCAGATCGTGGCGGTGAAGCTGTTCGCAGGCCCAGTCATAGTCGGTCCGGTTACAGATCACGAACTTGACCTGGTCATCGCGCTTGAGATGCGGAAGGTTGCTCCAGAGGTTTCGTGCGCATTCGCCTGACGCCGGCGTTTTGAGGTCCAGAACGACAGCAACGCGCCGGTCAACAGCCGTGATATCCAGGGCACCGCTGGTCTCGAGCGACACGAGGTAGCCGGTATCGCAAAGCGCGGTCAGCAAATCAAGGCAGGCAGGCTGTGCGAGTGGTTCGCCGCCCGTGACGCAGACGTGCCGGACCTGGAAGTCCACGATACGGGCCAGCACGTCCGGAATCTTCAGTCGTTGCCCGCCATGAAAGGCGTAGGCGGTATCACAGTATCCGCAGCGGAGGGGACAACCCGTCAGACGCACAAAGGCCGTGGGATACCCGACTGGCCGGGACTCACCCTGGAGCGAATGAAAGATTTCAGTGATGCGGAGGTCAGACAAGGGCGGGATCCGGGCCGGTGCCCGGTTGGCGCTAAAGGCCTTCGGCAGTCATCCGCTCAAGGCGCTGACCGGCGAGCCGCGCAGCCGTCGTTTCCGGATAGCTGGCGACGACAGCCTGCAAGGACTTGCGTGCATCCGCAAATCGTTTCAGCTCGTAGTTGCAGTACCCGATCTTGAGCAGGGCATCCGGAATCTTCCGCGACTGAGGGTATTTTTCGACGACAACCGCGAATTCTTTCCGGGCCTTGCCGTAACTCTGGCTGACATAGTGTGTTTCTGCCAGCCAGTATTGGGCGTTGTCTGACAGGGAACTGTCGGGAAATGCGATCATGAATTGCCTGAGCGCAGTGCTCGCTTCCTTGTAGCGCCCCTGCTTCAGTAGCTCGAAAGCAGCCTGGTAATTAGCCCGGTCCGTGCCGCCCGGCACCGGGAGCTGGCCTGGCTGCAGTTCGCCGCCATCAAGGACACTTCGCCCGTCGAGCGCAGCGGCCTGACGCTGGCCAACCAGTTTCTGGAGCCGTTGGTCGACATCCAGGTATTGCTGTTTCTGCGCGGTTTCAGCCTGCTCCAGCCTGAACTCCAGCTGCTCCACCTGCCCCCGCAGCACCTGGGTTTCCTGCTGAAGCTGCTCGAGCTGCTTCAACAGGTTTACCAGGCCTTCGCTGTCGAGGACCCGCTCGACCCGTGTCACCCGCGAATCAAGGTCAGACTGCCGGATGTACAGGGGATCATCCTCAGGCGGAACCATCAAGGCACAGCCCGTTAACTGCGCCACAGTTATTGCTGCGAGCAGCGCCCGGGCACAACGCCCTGATCGAATATCCGACAGAAAATTCAACATGGTGCTTACTGACCGTAGACGATCTCGACGCGCCGATTCAGGGACCAGGCTTCGTCATCGCTGCCGATAACCGCGGGCCGCTCCTCACCAAAGCTGACCGTGGCAATCTGGTCCGCCACGGCACCTTGCAGTAACAGTACATTCCGAACGGCCTGCGCGCGCTTTTCACCCAGGCCAATGTTGTACTCGCGGCTGCCGCGCTCGTCGGCGTGACCCTCGAGACGCAATCGGGCGGTCGGGTTAGCGGACAGGTACCGGCCGTGGGCCTGCAGGATCGACGTGTACTCAGGCTTGACGTCGAAGCGGTCGAACTCAAAGAAGATGATGCGGTTTTCCTGGGACGCTTCGGGCCCGCCCAGCGCACCGCCGCCCATCGCCGAACCATCCATGGCACTACCTTGCCCCATACCACCCTCGCCCACGCCAGACGAGGCAGCCCCGCCGCTCGCGGCAGCACCACCAGCACCTTCGTCAATCGTGGATCCGGAGGGCCCCGTACAGGCTGTCACGAGCGTGACAAGCAGCAGGGCAACGAGCGTCTTGAACTTGGTCATGTACATCAACTCCTGGTACAGGCGGCAAAACTACAAAAGTGCAGGCTTCAGTTGACCGGGAAGGGCGACCATGCGGGCTCTCTCACGTCGCCTTCGAGCACAGAAATCCGCTGCTTGATCCGGCCGTTGGCACTGACTGTCGCCAGCACCCCGCGAGCGCCGTCACGGGTAGCGTAAATCAAGGTTTCACCATTGGGAGCAAAGCTTGGTGACTCATCGAGCCGCCCGTCCGATAGCACCTGAGTCGAGGAACGAGCCAGATCGACGACCGCAATTCTATAGTTGCCGCGGTCGTTATGCACTACGGCCAGCTGTTTCCCGTCCGGGGCGACTCGCGGCCGGGCATTGTATTTGCCCTCGAAAGTCACCCGCTGCGCGCTGCCACCCTCGGCGGGCACCCGATAGACCTGCGGACCGCCGGTGGCATCGGACGTAAAGTAGATCTGCCGGCCGTCGAGGGACCACGCGGGCTCGGTATCGATCGACGAGCCGCGGGTCAGCCGCGTGAGCATCTGGCTGTTGAGATCAAGGGTGTAGATGTCGAGATTGCCGTCCTGCCGCGAAAGCGAGACGGCCAGCCGCTGGCCGTCCGGCGACCAGGCCGGAGCCCCGTTCACGCCCGGCCGGGCCGAAACCCGTTTCCGGGACCCGGAGCGCAGTTCCTGCACGTAGATTTCCGAGCGCCGCGCCTCAAACGACACGTAGGCCAGCTTGCGGCCGTCCGGCGACCACGCTGGCGACATGATCGGCTCCGGCGACTCCACCATGACCCGGGGATTCTCGCCGTCAGCATCAGCCACGATCAGGCGAAAGTTGGTGCGTGTCGGCGTCCGGGTCACGGTGACATAGGCAATCCGTGTGGAGAAGACCCCGCGAATGCCCGTCAGCTTCTCGTAGATCAGATCCGCCACCCGATGGGCGCTCCGGCGGAAATTCTCTGTCGTGGCTGGCTGCCGGTAGCCGAGCAACTGCTCGCCGCGCAGCACATCGAACACCTGGAACTGGATTTCGTACCGGCCGGCGCCTGGCTGGACGACGCGGCCGATGATGAGTACCTCGCTACCCTGAATGCGCCAGTCACCGAAGTCCACCTCCGCGCCGGTCGTCGGGCGCTGCAGCATGTCCTTGCGGTCCATGGGCGCGAAGCGCCCCGAACGCGCCAGGTCTGCGGCGACAATCGCGGCAGCGTCCAGCGGGGGTGGCGTGGCCGTACCTTGCAAGCCGAATGGCACGACGGCAATCGGCACGGCCTTGTCCACGCCCTCCGTGATCGTGATCTGCAGTTCCGCCCGCGACGGGTTGGCAAACAGGGTCAGCAGCGTGGCCAGGAGCAGGGTGATTCGGGACATGGTCAGTGATTTCCTTAGGTCCAGGGTCCGTAGCGGGCGTTATTGTTCCGGTTTGAAGGTAAAGCGCAAGTTTCGCTCAAAAAGTGCGGCCTCATCGGGCAGTGGCAACGGCGACGCGCGCAAGACAGCGGCTTCGATGGAGCGGCGTACGGCGTCGTCCGCATTGCAGGTTCCCATGCGCACGCCGGTCACCTGCCCCCCGGGAATCTGGGTCACCAGGATCTCGCATTCGAGTCCGGGTTTGGCGCTGGGCGGGCGTACCCAGTTGCGCTCGACTTTCTGGCGAATCAGGGCCAGGTAGGCCGCGAGGGCCCCGGAATCCGCGGCGGCAAGCAGTTGCTCTTCTTCCGCCAGCTGCCGGGCGATATCGCGCTTTGAGGCCGCTTCAGCCGCCGCGCGACGGGCCGCCTCTTCCTTCAGGCGCGCTGCCTTTTCCCGCTCCGCGTCAGCCTGGGCCTTCCTGGCGCGATCGGCAGTAACTTTCTCCTGCCGTTGCTTCTCCTGCCGTTGCTTCTCCGCCAGTTGCGCCTTGGCCTTGTCAGCTTGTTGCTTTGCCAGCACATCCTTCTCACGCCGCGCGGCCAGCTCGCGCTTTTGCTGCTGCGCCTGCCGTTCCTGCTCGGCTTGTTGTTCTTTCAGCCGCCGGTCGGGCTCGGGGGCTGGTTCCGGTTTTGGTTCGGGCTTGGGGGCCGGCTCTGGAACGGGGTTTGGCGCTGTCCGGAGCTGTCGCAGGGCATCGGGATCAACGATCGTAGCCTTGATGGCGAGTTGCGTGAGCGGCGGTGACCTATGGACAACGATCCCGCCAATCAGGACCAGCAGCGCGAGCACACCGTGGCCCAGCAGGGACCAGACGATGGCGCGGTCACGAACCGCCCCACCGCGCACCATCAATGCCGCAGCAGCCACGGCACCGGCCCGTTTCTGTTGCCATCTGAATCAGTCATCCGTGACTTGTCGTTGTTCAGCCCCGGCGCCCGGGATTCACCGGGGCGTCGGTCAGGAACCCCACGCTGGCGGCGCCAGCCTGCTGGAGCAGAACCATCGCCTGGACCACCGAGCCGTAGGCCACCCGCGCGTCCGCCTTGACGAGCACGGGTATATCCGGGTTCCGGCGCAAGACAGCAGACGCCAGTTCAACGACCCGTTCTGCCGAGATCGGGGCATCCTCGTCGTCTCCGACGCTAAGGTACAAGTCGCCGTCGGCATCGATGGACAACACCAGCGGTTCCTGGTTCTGCGGCGTCACGATGGGGTCAGCGGCTGCCTGCGGCAGCTGGACGTCGATGCCCTGGGTGAGTAGCGGCGCGGTCACCATGAAGATGACGAGCAGCACGAGCATCACGTCGATGTAGGGAACGACGTTGATCTCCGCCATCAGCCGCCGTTTACGGGTCTTGCGCATGGCGGTTATCGCGCCGCCGGCGGCGGCGGCACGGTCGACGGCTGAACCGGCGCCACCGGGCGCGGGCGAGCGTGGGCGTGCCGCTGCAAGACGCTGAAGAACTCCTCGATGAAGCTGTCGTAGCGCACTTCGAGCCGGGTCACCTTGTCAGCGTAGCGGTTGTAGGCGATCACGGCCGGAATGGCGGCGAACAGCCCCATGGCAGTGGCGATCAATGCCTCGGCAATGCCGGGCGCCACCACGGCGAGCGTTGCCGACTGTACGTTGCCCAGGCCGCGAAACGAATTCATGATTCCCCAGACAGTGCCAAACAGGCCGACGTACGGGCTTGTTGACCCGATAGTGGCGAGGGTGGACAAACTCTCCTCCAGGCGGTCCATCTCCCGCATCTGCGCCACATGCATGGAACGCCGCACGCTTTCGAGTATCTGGGCCGCCCCCATGCCGGGCTGTTCGGTGAGTCGGCGGAACTCGCGAAAACCAGCCTCGAAAAGCCCCGCCATGTCGGACGGCGGCTGCCCACCCTTGGTCACATCGCGGTAGATGGCCTTGAGATCCCCGCCGGACCAGAAGCTGGTTTCGAACTCGTCGGACCCCTTAACGGCCTGTTTCAGGACTCGTCGCTTGCGCACGATGATGGCCCAGGAAACCACCGATGCGGCAAGCAGCAGCGCCATGACCAGCTGCACGATCAGGCTGGCGGACAGGATGAGACTAAAAATGGAGGTATCAGCGGGCATCGTCAGGATTCCTCAGAGTCAAACAGGCCTCGCCCGCTATCGGACGGGGCGCGGGGCGGTTGAAGGCCAAAATGCTGATAAGCCAGCCGGGTGGCGACACGCCCGCGGGCCGTGCGGCTCAGGAAACCCTGCTGAATCAGGAACGGCTCCAGGACGTCTTCGATGGTGCCGCGCTCCTCCCCGAGCGCCGCGGCCAGCGATTCCACGCCGACCGGGCCACCGTCAAAGCGCTCGATGATCAGCGTGAGCAATCGGCGGTCCAGCAGATCGAAGCCGTTCGGGTCCACGTCCAGCAGATCCATGGCCGAGCGGGCCGTAGCCTCGTCTATCCGGCCATTGCCCTCGACCTGGGCGAAGTCACGTACGCGGCGTAGCAGGCGGTTGGCGATGCGGGGCGTTCCGCGCGACCGGTCGGCCAGCTGCCAGGCCCCCGCATCGTCCAGCGGTACGCCAAGAATCCGCGAGGAACGGAGCAGGATCTCGTGCAACTCGTCCCGCCCGTAAAATTCGAGCCGCTGGACGATACCAAAGCGATCACGCAGAGGCGAGGTCAGAAGACCAGCGCGAGTCGTTGCGCCAACCAGTGTGAACGGTGGCAGGTCCAGCTTGATGGAGCGCGCCGCAGGCCCCTCGCCGATCATGATATCGAGCTGGAAATCTTCCATGGCCGGGTAGAGCACTTCCTCAACCACAGGACTCAGCCGGTGAATCTCGTCGACGAACAGCACGTCGCGCGGCTCGAGGTTGGTCAGCATTGCGGCGAGATCGCCGGGACGCTCCAGCACCGGTCCCGAGGTGTGTCGCAGCTGCACGCCAAGTTCATTGGCCAGGATGTGGGCCAGCGTGGTCTTGCCGAGCCCGGGCGGGCCAAAAATCAGGGTGTGATCGAGAGCGTCGCCGCGCTGCCGGGCGGCCGTGATGAACACCCGCAGCTGGCGCTTTACCGCCGACTGGCCCACGTAGTCCACCAGGCGCTGCGGGCGAATGGAGCGATCAATCTCGTCGTCGGCCAGCGGCCCGGTTGTCACCAGTCGTTCATCCGTCACCGTATTCAGCTCTTCGTGGGCGCCGCCGACCGCAATACAGCCCGCAGCAGCTCTTCCGTGGACGTTACCGTCTCGGGCACGCGATCCAGCATGCGCCGTGCTTCCGGCGCCTTGTAGCCCAGGGCCACGAGCGCGTCGTGGGCTTCATCCCGGGGCGCCATGGGCCCGGCCGCACCGCCATCCCCCGACCCCCTGCCGGCAAGCCCCGGGTGCCGCACGCGGTCCCGCATCTCGATAACAATCCGCTCCGCCGTCTTGCGGCCAATACCCGGCAGGCGAATCAGTGAGGCCACGTCGTCAGACTCGACCGCACGGACAAAGGCCTCAACATTCATGCCCGACAGGACACCAAGTGCGATTTTGGCGCCCACCCCGCTGACCTTGATGAGGTGACGAAACAGCCGGCGCTCCGCGTCAGTCGAGAACCCGAACAGGGTGTGGTGGTCCTCACGAACCAGTAAATGCGTGAGCAGCTGCACGGGCTGGCCAATGGCTGGCAGGTGAAAGCAGGTGGACATCGGCGCCTCAACCTCGTAACCCACACCACCGACTTCAACAACCAGAAACGGCGGCTCCTTGTGAGCCAGTGTGCCCCTTAGCGAGCCGATCACCGTCGCAATCCCCGCCCGGCTTCGCGGGTGCGGCGCGGAGCTTCCGGCAGTCTGGCCAGGCGCACCTGCAAGGGACGGGTGTGCGCGTGACACAGTGCTACGGCCAGGGCGTCTGCCGCGTCGATCTCCAGCGCCACCCGGTGATTCAGCAGCACGGCAACCATGTGGCTTACCTGGGCCTTGTCGGCGTGACCAATACCGACCACGGCTTGCTTGACCGCGCGGGCTGCGTATTCGAAGACCTCGGCTCCCGTGTCGAAGGTCGCACAGATGGCGGCGGATCGGGCCTGGCCAAGCTTCAGCGCGGAATCGGCGTTGCGCGCCATGAACACCTGCTCCACGGCCACGGCCGCGGGACGGTACTGGGCCATGAGTGCGTGCACGCCGGCGAAAATCACCTTCAGGCGGACGGGCAGCGCACCGACGCCCGTCCGGATACAGCCGCTGGCGACGTGGACGGAGCGTCGACCGTCCGAGTCGATAATGCCAAAACCCGTGATCCGGGAGCCAGGATCAATGCCGAGAACGCGGGTGGGGCCTGTCAACACACCCTGCCCCCGTTCAGAAGCGCAGGTTCAAGCCCACGTGCAAACCGGTATCGAACTTGATCGATGGTCGATTCTCATAATCGGCACTGACATAGCGGGCACCCACGTAGACATCCGCCTGACGCGTGACGCTGTAGCCGACCCGCACGCTGCTGTCGATATACTCCTCGGCATCGCCGCCGGAGAGGATCTCCGGCGCCCAATACAGCTCACCGCTTACGGTAAAGCGGTTATAGCGGGGCACCGCCCACCGCACCGAGCCACCAAGGCCAAGCGCATAACCTTCACGCTTGCTGCCGTCACCGTCGAGGTAGGCCAGGCGGCCGCCGATGCCGGCCTTCAGTTTCTGATTAGATGGAGCAGCGTCGCCGACAACCTGAAAACCGGCATGCACAACGTCGCCTTCATCGGAATCACCCAGATATCCGCCGTCGATCCGCAGACCGTCACCGACGGCTGTCGCGTAGGACAGCCGCACGGCATCCTCATTCAGGCTCAGGTCAATTTCGTGGGCGGCGGCCGTCGCACTGATGGCTGACACCGCAAAAAGCAACAGGGGCAGGCCCAGACGGGCTGGCCCGAAGAGATATCTCATAACGCACTCCCGCAACAACGGAAGCATGATAACCGAATTGCAATCAGTGATTGATGGCGTGAAGTGCCCGGCGATCCACGGACAAGGCTGCCTCGTGCAGGGCTTCGGTGAGTGTCGGGTGGGCGTGAATGATGCGCTGCAGATCTTCCGCGCCAGCCTCGAATTCCATGGCCACCACGGCCTCGCCGATCAACTCACCGGCCATGGGCCCCACGATATGCACACCGAGGATCCGGTCGGTGGCGGCATCGGCGAGGATCTTGACCAGCCCGGCGGCCTGCTCCATGGCCTTCGCGCGACCGCTTGACGCGAAGTTGAAGGTCCCGGTCTTGTAGGCCACCCGGGCTTCCTTCAGCTCTTCCTCGGTCTGGCCGACCCAGGCAATTTCCGGCGCCGTGTAGATCACGCTCGGAATTACGGCGTAATTGACCTCTCCGTGGCGACCCGCGATCAGGTCCGCGACCATTACCCCCTCCTCGGAACCCTTGTGCGCCAGCATGGGGCCGCGCACGACGTCGCCCACCGCCCAGACGTTCGGCGCGGTCGTCTGGCACTCCGCGTCGACCTCAATGAACCCGCGGGCGCAGAGATTGACACCCGCCAGAGGGTCCAGCAGGCCAGCCGTGTTCGGCCGGCGACCGACCGCAACGATCAGGCGGTCAACTTCCAGGGCATGCCGGCCGCGTTCATCCTCATAGGTCAGGGCCACTCCCGACTCACCGGGCTCCGCGCCGGTCACTTTCGCGCCGAGCCGGATATCGAGGCCCTGCTTCTTGAATTGCCGATGCGCGTCCTTGGCAATCTGGCCGTCGGCCAGCGCGAGAAAGCGGTCCATGGCTTCCAGCACAGTGACCTGCGCGCCGAGCCTGCTCCAAACGCTGCCAAGCTCCAGGCCAATGACACCACCGCCGATCACGCCGAGGCGGGCCGGAACCGCCGCGAGATCAAGGGCGCCCCATGAGTCAATGATGACTTCTCCATCAAAGCGGGCAAAAGGCAGCTCGACAGGCGTCGATCCCGTGGCGAGCACAACGTGTTCGGCTTCCAGCAACTCAGGCTCGCCGCTGTGGGGCGTGAATTGAATCTTGTTCCCGGGTAGCAGATGGCCCCGGCCGAACAACCCCGTGACGCCGTTAGACTTGAACAACCCCAGGATGCCTCCTGTGAACTGGCGGACGATGCCAGCCTTGCGTGCCTGCATGGCGGCCAGATCGAGCTCCGGGGGGTTAACCCGGATGCCGTGGCTGGCAAATTCGTGGCCTGCCCGGTGAAACAGCTCCGACGACTCAAGCAACGCCTTGGAGGGAATGCAGCCGGCATTGAGGCAAGTGCCGCCAAACGCCGGGGCACCGTCGCGGTTCTGCCACGAATCGATACAGGCCACGCGCAGGCCATTCTGTGCGGCGCGAATGGCGCCGACGTAGCCAGCGGGGCCGCCACCAATCACGACGACGTCGTACTTGCTGCCCCCGGCTGACCCGGCCATGAATCAGATGCCCAGCAACAGGCGGGCAGGATCTTCGAGCGCGTCTTTCATCGCGACCAGAAACTGCACGGCGTCCCGCCCGTCGATGATCCGGTGGTCGTAAGTCAGGGCGACATACATCATCGGCCGCGCCGCCACCTGCCCGTCGACGACCACCGGCCGCTCCTGGATCTTGTGCATCCCGAGGATGCCGCTTTGGGGTGGGTTCAGGATTGGCGTCGACAACAGTGAGCCGAACACACCACCATTGGTGATCGTGAACGTGCCCCCGGTGAGGTCCTCCATACCGAGAGCGCCCTCGCGGGCCTTGCGGCCAAACTCGTTGATGGCGCCGTCGATGCCGGAAAAGCTCAAGCAGTCGGCGTCGCGGACAACGGGCACAATCAGGCCGCGATCGGTAGAGACTGCGATGCCGATATCGTAATAGTCGTGAAAGACAATTTCATTGCCTTCGATCGAAGCGTTGACGGCAGGAAAGCGCCGCAACCCCTCGATGGCGGCCTTGACGAAGAAACCCATGAAACCCAGCCGGACGCCATGCTGTTTCTCGAAAACGTCCTTGTAGCGGCTGCGCAGCGCCATGACCGCCGACATGTCGACTTCATTGAACGTCGTCAGCATCGCCGCGTTGTGCTGGGCCTCGACCATGCGCTCGGCGATTCGGGCACGCAGTCGCGTCATTGGCACACGACGCTCAACACGGCCACCCGTCGAGTGCACTGACGGACCCCGCGGGACCGTTGCCGGAACAATCGTGGCGCTGGCAGGTGCGCCAGCCTGCACGACATCTGATTTCAGAATTCGGCCATCACGTCCGGTCCCCTGGACGCTAGCAGCTTCGAGTCCCTTCTCCGCCAGGGCACGGCGCACCGCCGGGCCGGTCTTGCCTGCGCTCCTGCCGGGAGCAGCGACAGCCTCTTTGGCAGTGGGTACCGCAGCAGCCGGTGCTGCAGTCGGGGGTGCGGCCTTGGCCGCCTCGCCTTCGGCCGAAGGCTCGAGCGAGGCAAGCAGTTGGCCGCTCGTTACCGTCGCGCCGCCCTTCACATGCAAATCGCGCAATACACCTCGCACCGGAGCCGGCACTTCGAGCACCACCTTGTCTGTTTCCAGGTCGGCAAGGTTCTCATCCCGTTCAACGAGATCACCGGGGGACTTGTGCCAGGCCACCAGCGTGGCGTCGGCCACGGATTCCGGCAGGCGGGGAACCTTGACTTCAATGCTCATAACTTCTCTTCGGGGTCGATCGCCTTGCTACGCCTCGCGAATTACCGGACTTCGGCAAACAGTGCCGTTTCGACCAGTGACTGCTGCTGCTGAACGTGCAGCTGGAAAATTCCGGGAGCAGGTGCGGCAGCCCCAGGCCGTCCAGCATAAAACACCTCGCCGTCCGGCGGCAGGGGACGTTGCAACTGATGACGAATCTGGAACCAGGCACCCTGGTTCTGCGGTTCCTCCTGGCACCAGATAATCTCCCGGGCGGCAGGGTATCCGGCAATGGCCCCCGCGTACTCTGCGGCCGGGAATGGATACAGCTGCTCGATCCTTACCAGCGCCACGTCGGTTGCGCCTTTGGCGCGGCGGGCCTCCAGCAGGTCGAAATACACCTTGCCACTGCAAAAGACGATCCGTCGCACACCGGCTGCGTCCAGTGGATCCACCTCCGGAATCACCAACTGGAATCGCCCGGTTTTCAGTTCATCAAGGGGTGAGCTGGACAGGCGATGTCGGAGCAAGCTCTTCGGCGTCATGACAATCAGCGGTTTGCGCAGCGGCCGGAGCATCTGCCGGCGAAGCATGTGGAACATCTGGCCCGGCGTGGACGGGATGCAGACCTGCATGTTCAGTTCCGCGCACAGCTGCAGGAATCGCTCCAGCCGGGCCGACGAGTGCTCCGGCCCCTGCCCCTCCTGGCCGTGGGGCAAAAACAGGGTCAGGCCACACAGCCGGCCCCACTTGGCCTCACCGGAGCTGATGAACTGGTCGATGACCACCTGCGCGCCGTTGCAGAAGTCGCCGAATTGCGCCTCCCAGATTACGAAGGTGTCGGGGTCAGTCGTTGAAAAGCCGTATTCGAAGCCGAGCACGGCCTCTTCCGACAGCAGTGAATCCGTGACGGTGAAGGCACCGCGCCCGGCCCCGTCGAGATTGTCGAGTGGCGTGAAAGTCTGGTCGGTGAGCTGGTCGTGAAGTACGCAGTGCCGGTGGAAGAATGTGCCGCGCCCGCTGTCCTGGCCAGTGAGGCGGATACGCGACCCCTGCCGAAGCAGGCTGCCGTAGGCCATCAACTCCGCAAAGCCCCAGTCCATCGGTATCTCGCCCGCTGCCATGCGCTCGCGGTCGGTAACGATCTTGGCCACGCGGGGATGCAGGCTGAAGTTCTGGGGTACGCGATTGATGTCGCGGGACAGTTCAGCAACTTCGTCCCCGGTGAGCGCGGTACTGTCCAGTTCGTCCCAGTCCCCCTTCGCGAAACGGGACCAGTCGACCGTGTGCTGATTGCCGATCATGCCGAGCGCAGCCTGCGGCAATGATTGGCCCTCCTCGGCCCGGCGGCGATAGTCCTCGTTCAGCCGTTCCGCTTCCGGCGCATCCAGCACGCCCTTCTCCATCAACCGGCGGGCGTACAACTGCCGCGTGGTCGGGTGCTTGCGAATGACCTGATACATCTGTGGCTGGGTAGCTGCCGGTTCATCGGCCTCGTTATGGCCGTGCCGGCGATAACACACCAGGTCGATGACAACGTCCTTGTGAAACGTCTGCCGGTACTCCAGTGCAAGGCGCGCGACAAAGACGACTGCTTCCGGATCATCGCCATTTACGTGAAACACCGGTGCCTCGATCATCCGGGCGATATCGCTGCAGTAGGCCGTGGACCGTGCGTCGCGAGGGTCACTGATCGTGAATCCCACCTGGTTGTTGCAGACAATATGCAGCGTGCCGCCGGTCTTGAAGCCGCGAGCCTGCGACATCTGGAAAGTCTCGGCCACAACGCCCTGCCCGGCAAAGGCCGCGTCACCGTGAATCAGGACGGGCAGGATCTCGGCGCCATCTTCGTCCCCGCAACGCTCCTGGCGCGCCCGCACCGAGCCCTGCACAACGGGATCCACAATCTCGAGGTGCGAGGGATTGAAAGCCAGAACCACATGAACATTGTCGCCAGGTGTACGCAGGTCCGCCGAAAATCCCATGTGGTACTTGACGTCCCCCGAGCCCTTCACGCGGGCTGGATCGTAGACGCCCTCGAACTCCGAGAACAGCTCCTGCGGCGCCTTGCCCAGGACATTCACGAGCACGTTGATCCGGCCACGGTGGGCCATACCGACCACCATTTCCTGAATGCCCGCAGCACCGCCCTGCTGGATCAGGTCGTCAAGCAAAGGAATGAGGCTGTCACCGCCCTCGAGGGAAAACCGTTTCTGACCCACGTAACGGGTGTGGAGGTAACGTTCTATGCCTTCAGCAGCAGTCAGTTGGACAAGGATGTGGCGCCTCTCATCATCCGACAACGGATTGCCGAGCATGCCGCGTTCGAGGCGCTCACGGATCCAGACGCGTTCGCGACCGCGGGACAGGTGTGCGAAGTCTGCACCAACCTTCCCGCAATAGACGGTCCGGAGCGTTGCGAGCAGATCGCGCAAGCGCATCCGCACATTCGCCTGCCCCGCAAAAGTGCCAACGTAGAATTCGGTATCCAGGTCGGCATCGCCGAGTCCTGCGTAGTCGAGCCGCATGACGTTCGGCATCGGCCTTTGCTGCATGCCAAGCGGATCTAAGTCAGCAATCTGGTGGCCACGGAGGCTGTAGACCTGGATCAGGCGGGAGACGGCCGCCTGCTTTTCAGCAGATTGGTTGCCGTATTCAGTGTCGTGCATGGCAGCAGGAACGCCGTGCCTGGCCGCCGCTGCCTGCCTTGCGCCGCCGGCGGTTGGCGAACGCACGGGAGCCTCGGGATCGGCCGGCGCCTGCTCGGCGAAAAACTGGCGCCAGCGCGCGGGCACGGAAGTCGGATCCTGCAGCCAGCAGTCATACAACTGTTCCATGTAGGCCGCATTACCGCCGAACAGCGGCGACGAGGCGTAGATCTGGCGAAGTGTCTGGCTCATGAACATCCCGTACCGTCTGGAGGCGCCACTATAGGTATGTGGCGTCGGGGATCAAGGAGTAAATGGCGCCGACCAACGATTGTTCCGCCACGCACCTTAAGGAAGGTCCGACCATGGCCGCCAGTGAAAGGGCAGATCGTTGATGTAGACCGAGAACAACCACAGCTCCCAGAGAATCAGCGCGAAGTAGCCGGCGCAAAACAGTTGCAACACCCGGAACACAGGAATCACAACCAGAAACTGGCGACGCGCGGCAAACGCGAGAATCACGACACTGATACAGGTCACACCAATTTTCACGGCAATGAAGTGCCGCACATCCAGGGAGATGAGGGCGCCCATCAGGGCGTTTATTTCTTCGGCACCAATGGCCATGAGGTTCAGCGTGAACAAGGCATCGGCACAGGACATGAGGACGATTGCCAGCACCAGGTACAGCACGGCGGGTTCGTGCCAGTCGAGATAGATGCGCTCGTGGTCACGATCCCGGCGCCCGAGGCGACGGCGCGGACGGAAATTGCCGTAGGTGAATGACCAGACGGAATGACTGCGGCGTTCGCTGGCCCGCCGCTCTGCCATCGGCAGTTCGGTCATGCGTGCGCCGCCGGCAACGCGGGCGAGCCAGTCACGCCAGAGACTGCGGATTGTCTTGGCAGACAATTGATCCCCTACAGAAACGTTTCGTGCAGAAACTCGGGGAATGATAGGGCGCCTGCCAGGCAGTGCCGCGGACCCAGTTCGCAGTTAGGCTGGACGCAGAACCCGGCGACCGCCCAGCGTCAACAGGGCAAGAACGAAGGCGCCGGCCAGGATCGTCAGCGGAATGCCGGCGACTTCCGGTAAATGCTGCCAGCCGCGCTGGGAGTACAGCCCCCCAACACCGGCCAGGTACCCCACGGCGATCAGCCAACGCGCGCGGC
>JAQBGF010000132.1:0-46505 GCA_032122615.1 Gammaproteobacteria bacterium
CGCTGGGGGGCAAGGTAACGGGTAGCGTGACAGCCAAGACCAGTTGCCTGGTCGTGGGGGCCAGTCCGGGATCGAAGCTCGCAAAAGCGGAACGCCTTGGTGTGGAAGTAGTGGATGAGCAATACCTGCATAGCCTTCTTAGGCCGGACGGAGCACCTTGAAAGTGGCCGCTGAAAGGGAGCAATGCCAGACGGATGCGTTGACCAAGAAGTGATCGCTTCTCTATAGTGAATCTATGAGCGAACGTCCGAGCGATACTGTCTACTCCGTTTTACTAGCAACACTACGTCCAATTGCGTCAATGCTTCTACGATTTGGTGTGACGTATCAAGACTTCGATCGTGTTTGTAAGGCCGCGTTCGTAGAAGTAGCGATAGATGAATACGGGGCCGCTGGAAAGCCTGCGAGCGTTTCCCGTGTTTCATTGATGACGGGCTTGACGCGAAAGGTCGTTAGGCGAGTTCAAGAGCAAAAACTCCAAGCATCGCTTCCCCAACCGGAAATTCGTAGCCTCCCGGCTGAGGTACTTAATGTCTGGCATAAAGATCCTCGATTTTGTGGGGCGAATGGCCAGCCAAGCCCCCTGAGTTGGGACTCTTCGCCGACTTCATTTTGTGGGCTTGTTCGTAACTGTTCGGGCAGTGTTTCACCGGCAACGATGCGAGACGAATTGTTGCGGGTCGGAGCAATGACGGAGTCCGAGGGCGGGCTTTTTATTGCGAGAAGACGTTCATTTGTTCCTGCCACAACTGAAGAAAGATTGATTCAGGGGCTACAGTACGGATTGCGCCCTCTTGCGATGACGGTTGCGCACAACACCACTACGGACGATCCTCGCAACTTGCGGTTTCAGCGAATAGTTTGGAACTATTGCTTGCCGAAGGCGAAACGTGTTGCCGTAGATGCTTTCGTTACACAGAGGCTTGAGGAGTTCTCCCAAGAGATTGACGACCTGCTATCCGAGGCAGACAAGTCTGGAAATCCCGCCGAACAGTCGGTATTTGGGGTCGGGCTATACCATTTTGAAGACGATCCAACAGACGTTGGTTCGTAAGTAACCCGGCCGTCCAAGTAAGAGGAGGTTCGTCTGGACGCCGGATGATAGAGAGCAGGTATAGATTAGCCAGTGACTACTTGGCGACACCGCTGCCGGAGATGCCTTTCAGGCCGGAACCGCTGATGCCCTTGAGGCCGCTGCCGGAGATGCCCTTCAGGCCGGAACCGCTGATGCCCTTGAGGCCGCTGCCACTGATTCCGGCCAGCTTTGCTCCTTGGCCGCGGAACGCCTCGTTTTCGAGGCTGGAGTATTCGGAAACGATCGCACTTCCGACATCGCCTTGGTAGGCGAGTAGTTCAATCACATTACCGGTCGTTGGCAATTCACCTGAAGTGGTGCCATTCAGATCCAGGGCCATGTTGCCGATGTAGGCGATGCCTTGAATTTCGTCCACAAAGTCGAGTGACCCGCGAATGTATAGGGGCACCGTGCCGGGCTGTGCATCGTTGTCCAGCCGTACTATGTGCGTCGCGAGGTTCTCACCACCACCGTAGGTTTCCCCAGCAACAGCAACGTAGCTCCCCTCGTGGAGGTACCAAATCAGGTTTTCTGCAGTCAGGTTCGCCTCAATATCCCGAGGTGCGTCAATAATCAGGGTTCCGTCGGCCAAGGTCGCGCGCTGACCGGATACGGTAACTACACCGGTTTCGGTGTCCCAGCTTTCTACATGGCCGATCACCAGCAATGTAGGTGTCGAGTCGGTTACTGCTTCCGCCGACATTGCTAATCCGGGAGTTTCCCAGGCGGACAAGCCGCTGACCGAATCATCGAGAACCAAAGTGCCATCGATGGCCTGACCTACGATGCGGATGCCTGCATTTTCTGTGGGGCCCGCGCTTGCTAGATACGATGTTGCCGAAAGGGCGAGCGTCATGGCGATGAGGTTGATGTTTTTCATATAATTTTTCCGACGTTTATCCATTCTGATGGCCGTATAACTTAGTCGTCCGAATTTTCGACGTAGTGGTAAATTCCTAAGCCGGTCTGAACAGCCCTATCACCACGACCCAAATCGGGCTTGTCGCGCAGAGTTATCCAATTATCGATTTCTTCCAGCAGTTGTTGGCCCCTCTGTCGGATAAATCCTTCCAGTGCGGGGAGATCCTCTTCTTTAAGTCCAAAATCCGCCGTTACAGTTCTCTCGAAAAGCCTCAGGTTTGGGTCTGACTGTTGACGGTTAAAGTCAACTGTTTCCACCAGTCTTTGCACGAAGTATCCGATACGCTCAACGCTGTCCGGTTCATCCACGGCAGGCAGGTACGTCCTCGTTAGAACTCGCAACCACCCATCGTCTGTCTGTCTTACTGCGCCAATTGCCACCAACTGATTCAGAAGTGGCCCAGGCTTAGCGCCGGGGCAGTAATCGCGAACCAAGGTTTCGAAATCCATTCGGCCGGGTTCTTGAAGTTGGAGTTCGAGCGGCAGGCCATATGGACCAACTACTCGGTCGTCGCTGTGCCAAGCGGTCAGTAACGACGTGACCCACGCCAGGTTCGTGTTTACCGGAGGGGTGCTTTGCCCATCGATAACTTCTTGTGTTTCCCTCTGCGAGAGTCCTATCTGTATAGCGATTTGGGCCGCTGTTACAGAGGTCCCGCGCGTTCTGAGCCTTGTTGCTGCTGTGGTCACAAACACCCGCTTTGCCGTTTCCGCGAACTCTGAGTACGAGACGCCGTTGCGTAACAGGATCTGGACTAGAGGCCTCAGAAGCCGTGCATACGCCGCCAGCAGCGCTGCTTTTAGGTCGGCTTCCATATACCTTCTAATTCGTTATGTGAAAGAGGTTAGGGCTAAAGTTATGTCGAGTCAAGCGAAGTCAAGGGCTTAAAGTCGCTACCTTAAGAGGATTGAAGCCTTCTGGTACCGATATTTTGTAAAGTATACCGGCACTCGTTATGACTGCCCAAGGGGCAGGGGGGATCAGGTCTCGGGCGAGATCCTGACCGCGTGAATGTCCGTGATCATCAGGTCCCCAAGCGCGTCATACACCAGGCGGTGTTGAGCGAGACGGCTCAGGCCTCCGAAGCGGGGCGAGGCGATTCGAACGTGAAAGTGGCCCCGTCCGTCACGCGCACCAACGTGGCCGGCATGGAGGTGGCTCTCGTCGGTGACTTCCAGAACCTGGGGCTCAAGCGCTGCCGTCAGACGATCTCGGATCGCCGCGATCCGCTCGGCGGACGCGCCGGCAGTCACGGCATAACCTGCACGAACGGTTTCACGCTGACATCAACCCAGGCACCACCGGCGACGTAGGGGTCCGCGCCCGCCCAGCTCTCGGCGTCCGCAAGGCTGTCAAACTCTGCGACGATCAGGCTGCCGCTGTAACCAGCCTCACCCGGATCGTTGGTGTCGAGGTTTGGGTGTGGGCCCGCGATTACCAACCGACCTTCGTCGAGCAGTTGTCGCACGCGTGCCAGATGGGCAGTTCGGGCAGCAACCCTTCTTGGCAGGCTATCGGGGCTGTCGGTTCCGGTGATTGCGTAAAGCATTCTAGTTGTCCTTTGGTGTCCGATTGCCGAGCCAGATGCCCTGAATCAGGGCGAAAACCAGGGTCATGCCGGTAAGTCCAAACAATTTGAAGTTCACCCACACCGGTTCAGAAAAGGTGTAGGCCACATATATATTGGCTGCACCGGAAATCAGGAAGAAGGTCACCCACATCAGGTTCAATGCTCGCCAGTCTGCCTGGCCAAGCTTGAATTCATCCTTGGCAACAGACTGAAGAATGCGCTGTGCAATCGGGCGGTCACCAATGTAATGGCTGCCAAGAAATACGGCGGCGAATACCCAATTGAGTACGGTCGGCTTCCACTTGAAGATCAAGGGATCATTAAGCAGCAGACTGATTCCGCCGAGCACCACGACCAGTGCAGCGGAGGCCAGCAGCATACTGCTCACAGCGCGTTTGACGATCCAGGTGACCAATACCTGCAGTGATATGGCGACCATGATCACAAGGATCGCAGTGTGCATGTCCCTCGTTAGCCAATACGCCACGGCAAAGGCGACCAGGGGCAGGAAGTCAATCAATGCTTGCATGTTTTATTCGGTTGCTCCGGCTTAGTCGCACATGATACGCAAGCTGCCCCTGTACGGGGCGCAGGTGTGAGCCGTTAGAATGACGGCATGACGCAATCCTTTAACGTGCATCCGGCCAATCCACAGCGCCGCCTGATTCAGCAGGCGGTGGAAATTATTCGGCGCGACGGTCTGATTGTGTATCCCACAGACTCGTGCTACGCCTTTGGCTGGCACCTGGGAGACCGCGACGCGGCGGGCCGTATCCAGAAAATTCGCCAGACCGGCAAGGATCACAATTTCACGCTCGTTTGCCGGGATCTGTCGGAGATTGCGACTTATGCCCGGGTGGAGAACTGGTGTTATCGTCTGCTCCGCGCTCACACACCGGGTCCGTATACCTTCATCCTCAAGGCGACGCGCGAAGTTCCGCGCCGCCTCCAGAATCCGAAACGGCAGACGATAGGAATCCGGATTCCCAGTCATCCGGTGCCGCTCGCGTTGCTTGATTTGCTGGGCGAGCCGCTGATGAGTTCAACCTTGCTACTCCCCGGTCATGATGTGCCGTTATCGGATCCCGAGGTGATTGCCGGGGAACTCGCGGGCCGCGTCGATCTGCTGATCGACAGTGGCGGGTGTGGAATTGAGCCGACGACGGTGGTGGATGTTACGGGCGACTTTCCCGTGATAGTCCGGCGGGGGCTGGGGGACAGCACGGCTTTCGAATAGGAGCCTGCCTGGCCGTGCACCCGTATACTTGCGCGGATGTCTGATCTGGATTTCGCCGCGTCGATTCAACTGCTGTCAGCAGCAGTAATCCCCGTGCTGTTTGGTATTGCCCTCCATGAAGCGGCTCACGGCTGGATGGCGCGCCAGTTCGGTGATCGCACGGCGGAGCTGCTGGGCCGGATTACCGCGAACCCAATCAAGCACATCGATCCGGTGGGTACGGTGGTCGTGCCGCTGGTGCTGGCATTTCTTAGCCTGCCGCCGTTTGGTTGGGCAAAGCCCGTCCCGGTGAATGCGCGCAATCTCCGCAACCCGAAGCGCGACATGTTGCTGGTGGCGGCGGCCGGGCCGGCCAGCAACTTGGTTATGGCCTTGTTCTGGGTGCTCGTCCTGGCGCTGGCATTGCGCCTGCCGGTCACGTTGCCCGGCGTTCGCCAGTTCCTTCTGTCGATGGCTCAGATAGGTATTACTTTCAATATTTTACTAGCCATATTTAATTTGATACCTATTCCACCGCTCGATGGTGGACGTGTATTGCGTGGCATGGTGCCTGAAGCGCTCGGCAGGAAGCTCGATGCCCTCGAACCCTATGGCCTTATACTCGTCATGGGTTTGTTGGCGCTGGGAGTTCTCGGCCGGTTGGTGTGGCCATTGGTGCAGTTAGTGTCGGCAGTGTTTTTTTCCTTGGCCGGTGTCTGAGCCAGGATTTTCCCGTAACTCAATGACTGATGCAGAACTCAAATCCCCGGCGCCGCACCTGACGGTGGTGCACAACGCCGATGCGCCTCGTCGGCCCGTATTTTCGGCGGAAGAGGCGGGTGGCAATCCGGCGCAGGCTGAAATGCCTTTTGCGATCGTCGAGGGCGAGCCGGTAACCCAACTGCCGCAGGATCTGTACATCCCGCCGTTCGCGCTTGAGGTATTTCTCGAGGCCTTCGAGGGACCCCTGGATCTCCTGCTCTACCTTATCAGGCGTCAGAATCTCGATGTCCTGAACATTCCCATCGCGGAGATCACCACTCAATACGTCCAGTACATCGAGTTGATGAAGGAACTCCAGCTCGAACTGGCCGGGGAATACCTGCTGATGGCTGCCATGCTCGCGGAAATCAAGTCCCGCATGCTCCTGCCGCGCCTCGGCGCTGTCGAGGACGAGGAGGCCGATCCCCGAGCTGAACTCGTTCGACGGCTGCAGGAGTACGAGCGGTACAAGCAGGCCGCGACCGATCTCGATGGCGTGCCGCGCCTGGAGCGGGATTTTCATCTGGCCAATGCCGAGGTCGTGGAGAAGGCCGTTGTAGCCCGTCTGCCAGACCTGACCTTAAAGGAGCTTTTGCTCGCCTTTCGTGATGTGCTTACACGGGCCGAGATGCTGGCCCATCACCACATACGGCGCGAGCCGCTTTCCGTTCGGCAACGCATGTCTGAAGTCTTGCTGAAGGTGCAGACTGGAACGTTCGCCGATTTTCACGACCTCTTCGATCCCGCCGAGGGCCGCATGGGCGTTACCGTGACCTTCCTGGCCCTGCTCGAGCTTCTGAAGGAATGCCTGATCGAGTTGGTGCAAACCGAGCCCTACGCGCCGATTCATGTTCGCGCCGCCACGACAAGACCAGTTGTAGACGGCGACATGGACGATTTCCTGGCGGAGGGCGCCACACTCCCGGTCTAAATACACGTTTCCGGAACGCGCAAATATGGACAACGAACAGATCAAGTACATCGTCGAGGCGGCTTTGCTGGCGGCCGGTCGTCCTCTGGATCTCAACGAATTGCTGTCACTGTTCGGCGAAGATCATCCGCCGTCCAGGGACGACCTGCGAATGGCGATTGGCAGCCTGCAGGCGGACTATGCCAATCGTGGCATTGCGGTTCAGGAAGTGGCCAGTGGTTTTCGCGTGCAGGTCCGTTCCAGCATGACGGGCTGGCTAGCCGGCCTCTGGGCGGAGCGGGCACAACGATATTCGCGCGCCCTGATGGAGACTCTGGCGATCATTGCCTACCGGCAACCCGTCACGCGGGGCGATGTCGAGAGTATCCGGGGTGTTGGAGTGACCACCAACATCATGCGCTCGCTTCTCGAGCGGACCTGGATCCGCGTGGTCGGGTTCCGGGACGTACCCGGGAAGCCGGCAATCTATGGCACGACTCGGGAGTTCCTCGACTACTTCGGCTTGAAAAAGCTTGATGACCTGCCGCCACTGGCCGATCTCAAGGATCTGGAAAGTTTTACGGCGCAACTGGAACTGTCCGATGCGCAGGCGCTACCCGTCGGTGCCGGCGCTCCGTTAGTGATTCGAGGCGACGATGAATTGGATGAGCCGGATCTCGAGCTGGCGACGGTTACGCGGATCACCGAAGCGCGCGCCTACGCAGACGAAGAACCAGCTTCCAATGTAGTGCCGCTGAAAGTTCGCTGATTTCTCTATCGTGAGTCCGTCCGTAGTCACAGAGCGCCTGCAAAAGGTGCTCGCTGGTGCGGGCGTCGGCTCCCGGCGGGAGATCGAGCAGTGGATCCGCGCAGGTCGGATCACCGTCAATGGCAAAGTGGCAGGGCTGGGGCAGAAGGTCACCGGTCGCGAGAAGATCCTCATTGATCAGCGGCCTGTTCCAGCGTTGCGAAAGACGCGCCCGTCACCACGTGTTTTGATTTATCACAAACCCTCCGGCGAAGTTTGCACGCGCAGCGATCCCGAGGGTCGTCCAACGATATTCGACCACCTGCCACGGCTGCAGGGTAGTCGCTGGATCAATGTTGGGCGCCTCGACCTGGCAACGTCGGGCCTGCTCCTGCTGACCACAGACGGCGAACTCGCCAACGCATTAATGCACCCTTCTCGGGAGATCGAGCGGGAGTACGCCGTACGCGTGCAGGGAACTGTGAGTGAGGCAACGCTGATGCGTATCCGGGCGGGCATTGCGCTTGAGGATGGCAAGGCAAAATTCGACAGTGTTGATCCTTCTGGTGGCGACGGATCCAACCAGTGGTTTCGCGTAGTCGTCAGCGAAGGACGCAACCGGCTGGTCCGCCGTGTCTGGGAGGCCGTTGAGTGCCGTGTCAGCCGGCTGATCCGGGTCCGCTACGGGCCGGTGGAATTATCACGATCCCTGCGACCGGGGCATCACCGCTTGCTCAGGGAGAAAGAACTCGGAGCGTTGTACGCGGCGGCGGGATTGGGCGAGACCGAGCCGGACTGAGCCGCAGCTACTGGCAGTCGATTGAATGCCCCGTTACATCGCGGCTTGCCGGTCCGAGCAGCCAAAGGTAGGGGCCCATCAGGCTTGCCGGCTCTGGTCGCGAGCCGGGATCTTCACCTGGATAGGCGGCCGCCCGCATTCGGGTCCGGGTGGCGCCCGGGTTAATGCAGTTGACCCTGATCCTGGCCTCGGTCTTCAATTCGTCGGCCAGGGTTTGCGCAAGACCTTCGACACCAAACTTGGACACAGCGTAAGCGCCCCAGTACGCTCGGCCCTGCCTGCCGACACCGCTGCTGGTAAACACGATCGATGCATCTCGGGACTTGCGCAGCATCGGCAGCAGCACCTGCGTGAGAATGAATGGTACGTTGAGATTCAGGTGCATCACCTGGTGCCAGGTGCCGATATCGTAGTGCTCGATCGGCGCACGTTGTCCCAGCATTCCCGCGTTGTGCAGTAACCCGTCGAGTCGGCCCCAGGTCTTTTCGATCTGTTCCGCAACGTGGAAGTAATCAGGGCCTTGCGCGCGGGCCAGGTCGAGCACTGAGATAGCGGGTTCTGGATGACCAGCGGTGACAATCTCGTCGTACACCGCTTCCAGTTTCGACTGCGTCCGCCCGAGCAGGACAACCGTGGCGCCGTGACTCGCGCATGCAATCGCAGCCGCGCGGCCGATGCCCTCGCCGGCACCAGTAACAAGAACGATGCGTGCCTTGAGTTCGTCCGGCTCGGCCTGGTGCGCTTGTGCGGTAGCTGACAGCACGTGCTACTCGTTTATCTTCAGCAGCGCGAGTAGGGCCAGCGGCGTATCGACGACATAGTCGGCTCCCCACGCTACCGGATCCTGTCCCGGCTCGACGTAGCCGTAGCGCACCGCCACGGTCGCGGTGCCCGCAGCCCGGCCGGACTCAATATCGCGTCGTGCGTCACCGATGTAGATTGACCTGGCGGGGTCGACGGCAATCTGTTCCAGGGCAAAAAGTATCGGCCGTGGATGTGGTTTGCGCTCTGCCAGCGTATCGCCACTGACGGTGCAGGCCGAGCGACGATGCAGGCCGAGCGCCTCCATGAGTGGGTCTGTCAGGTACATCGGTTTGTTCGTTACCACGCCCCACGGCACGGCCGCGTCCTCGAGCGCAGCGAGAAGTGTGTCGAGATGGGGAAAGAGTTGCGTCTCGACAGCCAGGCGCTCGGCATACCGGTCAAGATAACGCTGTTGCAAAGCCGAATCCTTGAGGGCGTCAAACCCCGGGAAGGCGAGCCGCAACAGTCCCGCGGCACCGTTTGAAACGAAGGGGCGGGCACGGTCATAGGCGACCGCGTTGGCGCCTTCTTCGGCGCAAATTGTGTTCAATGCGGCGATCATGTCCGGTGCTGTGTCGAGCAGGGTGCCGTCCAGGTCAAACAATACCGCCGCTGGCTGTGCGGGCGCTGTCCAGCGGTTCATTACTCTCCGACCTTGCTGTGACCCGGATTGCTCGCACGGAAGTGGGCAAAGTAGTTCACCGTCGTATCGTCGGTCAGCCTGAAAGTCCGGCTTGCCGGATTGTAGGCACCGCCGCGCAGCGACTCGAGATGCAGACCGGACTGGCGAGCCCAAGCATCGAGTTCGGATGGCCGGATCAGTTGCTCATAGTGGTGTGTCCCGCGCGGCACAAGCCGGGTCAGGTACTCCGCACCCACGATTGCCGTGGCAAAGGCCGTCGCCGTGCGGTTGATCGTCGAAAACAGGATGCTGCCACCGGGCGCCAGTAGCGCGGCGCAGGCTCGGACGAGCAGTTGCGGATCGGGCACGTGTTCAAGCAGTTCCATGCAGGTCACGATGTCGAATGCATGTGGTGACTGAACGGCCAGATCCTCGGCCGTCGTTTCCCGGTAGTCAACGTGCAGGGGCGCGGACTCGAGGAGGTGCAGACGCGCGATGGCGAGTGAGTCGGCGGACATGTCGATGCCCGTGACTGTGGCTCCCCGCCGTGCCATGGCCTCCGACAGCAGGCCACCGCCGCACCCCACGTCCACCACCTTTTTTCCCTTCAGGCCAGCGACGTCATCTATCCAGGTCAGCCGTACAGGGTTGAGATCGTGAAGCGTTTGGAACTCACCATTGGGATCCCACCAGCGACTGGCCAGGCGGCTGAAGTGAGCAATCTCAACGGGGTTGCTGTTGCGAGTTTTAGCCATCGCCGCTCCGCAATTTGTGGCCCCAGGCAGCGGCACGTGCCAGGATCGAATTGCTGTCAGCCATCGTAGGTCGGCCGCCATCAAGGAGATGCTGTCCCGCCACCCAAACATCCGTTACCTGTTCGCGCGACGTCGAGTAAACCAGCTGGGAGATCGGCGAATAGACCGGCTGCGTCGCGGGCCTCGACAGATCGACACAAATCATATCGGCCTCCTTGCCGGGCAACAGCGATCCGATGCGGTCAGCAAGTCCGAGTGCCGCGGCGCCATTGAGTGTGGCCATTTGCAGTATTTTTGCAGCTGGCAGCGCATCAGCCTGTTGGGCCACGCCTTTTGCGAGCAGGGCAGCAGTGCGCATTTCGCCAAACATATCGAGGTCGTTATTGCTGGCCGCGCCGTCCGTGCCAAGTGCAACATTGACGCCCGCGGCATCCAGCTGCGCGACGGGGCACCAGCCGCTCGCCAGCTTCAGGTTGGACTCCGGACAATGAATGACTGTGCTGCCCCGGCTGGCCAGTAGCGCAATTTCATCCGGCAAAAGTTGCGTCATGTGTGTGGCAGACAGCAGGGACGTAACCATGCCCACAGTGTCGAGCCGCTGCAGCGGGCGGCAGTGGTGCTTGCCGATGCTGGCAGCAACCTCCGCGGCAGTTTCGTGCACGTGCATCTGGATCGGTGTGTCGAGTTCGTTGGCCAGCACTCGAATCTGGTCGAACGTGCGGTCCGCGACGCTATAAGGCGCATGGGGTGCAAACAGTGTGGAAACCCGCCGATGGCCCTTGAACTGGTCGCGGACGGCCAGCCCCTTGCTCAGGTATTCATCGGCCGACTGCGCCCAGACGGTGGCCTGTTCCAGGACGATCATTCCCACGGCGGCGCGCAGGCCGCTGTCGGCCACGGCTCGGGCGACGATGTCCGGGAAGAAGTACATGTCACCGAAGCTGGTGGTTCCCCCGTGCAGCATTTCCAGGAGTGCCAGTTCGGTGCCATCCTGGACGAAATCCGGCGTCACCCAGCGGGTTTCCGCGGGCCAGATGTGCTGGTTCAGCCAGGTCTCCAGTGGCAGGTCGTCGGCCATACCACGGAACAACGTCATCGCGGCATGGGTGTGCGCATTGACGAGCCCAGGCAGCACGACATGGTTTGGGCGATCGATCCGCACGGCGGAGGGGTGCGATTCCACGGCCTCGGCCAGGGGTAGCACAGCCAGAATCCGGCCGTTCTGGACTACCACGGCATGGTCTTCGAGTACGGCCCCGGTGGGTTCAACGGGGACTATCCAGCGGGCGCTGATTATGAGATCGGCAGGGTGCATGCAACTTTTCCGGCGCGGAGATGATGCCTGATCCGGGTCCATCCCGCAGGTCCGGATATCGGGTGAATCGTGTTACTCTAACCGCTTAATTTCTGATCCATTCTGACGACCCGGTAATTAATACATTAGCGCCAGCTTTGAGCCGCAAGACGGACGGGCAATTGCCAGTACCGACCTTGCCGGCCAGAGGGGCGCTGTTATGCGGAATCTGCGAAATCGATGGCTGAAGTCGCCAAGGAAATACTCCCGGTAAACCTCGAAGACGAGATGCGTAGGTCCTATCTGGACTACGCGATGAGCGTCATTGTGGGTCGCGCCTTGCCGGACGTGCGGGACGGCCTTAAGCCCGTGCATCGCCGGGTCCTGCACGCCATGCGGGAACTCGGCAACGACCACACCAAGGCCTATAAGAAGTCGGCCCGCGTGGTCGGTGACGTCATCGGTAAATACCATCCCCACGGCGATACGGCGGTCTATGACGCAATTGTGCGCATGGCGCAGCCGTTCTCCTTGCGATACCTGCTGGTGGACGGGCAGGGAAACTTCGGGTCGGTAGACGGCGATGCGCCGGCCGCCATGCGGTACACCGAAGTCCGGATGACGCGTATTGCCGGCGAATTGCTGGCAGACCTCGACAAGGATACGGTCGACTTCATTCCCAACTACGACGGTTCCGAATCCGAGCCGTCAGTGATGCCGGCCCGGATCCCGAACCTGCTGGTCAATGGCTCGTCGGGTATCGCGGTTGGCATGGCCACCAACATCCCGCCGCACAATCTCGGTGAAACTGTCACCGCAACGCTGGCACTGATCGACGACCCGGAAATCACGGTGGCCCAGTTAATGGCCATCATGCCCGGGCCCGACTTCCCGACAGCGGGAATCATCAACGGCTCCCAGGGCATCTACTCGGCCTACACGACAGGGCGCGGGCGAGTCTATATCCGTGCCCGGATGCACGTTGAGGAGTTCGGTGAACGCGGTCGTGAAGCCATTGTCGTTACCGAGTTGCCGTATCAGGTGAACAAGGCGCGGCTGATTGAAAAGATCGCCGAACTGGTGCGGGAAAAGAAGCTCGATGGCATCAGCGAACTTCGCGACGAATCCGACAAGGACGGTATGCGTGTCGTTATCGAATTGCGCCGTGGCGAATCCAGTGATGTCGTTATCAATAATCTCTACAAGCAGACCCCGATCGAGACCGTCTTCGGCATCAACATGGTCGCCTTGCGGGACGGCCAGCCCAGATTATTTGATCTCAAGGGTTTACTGGAATGCTTCGTACGCCACCGCCGGGAAGTCGTTACCCGCCGGACCCTGTTCGATCTGCGCAAGACCCGGGAACGTGCCCATATTCTGGAGGGGCAGACCGTCGCGCTTGCCAATATCGATGAGGTGATCGCCGTCATCAAGGCATCGCCGACGCCCCCTGAGGCGCGTGATGCGCTGACTGGCCGGCACTGGTCTCCAGGCGCCGTGACAGAGATGCTGGCCCGCGCCGGCAATGTTTCCACGCGTCCCGACAACGCCGCACCAGACTTCGGGCCAGGCCCCGAGGGATACAAGCTGTCTGTTCCGCAGGCACAGGCCATTCTGGATCTCCGGCTGCAGCGTCTGACGGGGCTTGAACAGGACAAGATCATTACGGAATACCAGGAACTGCTGGTGCGGATCCGTGAGTTCAGTGAAATCCTGGCCGACCCCGACAAACTCATCGCGGTCATTCGTGCTGAACTGAGCGAGATCCGGGACAACTACGCTGACACCCGGCGGACGGAGATTGTCCAGGTTTATTCGAGCCTCGAGATTGAAGACCTCATCCCCGAGGAGGACGTGGTCGTGACCCTTTCCCACGGCGGGTATGCCAAGGCGCAAAGCGTCAGCGACTATCAGGTCCAGCGCCGGGGTGGCCGGGGCAGGGCGGCGACGAAGGTCAAGGACGAGGACTTCATCGACAAGCTGTTTGTCGCCAACACACACGACACCCTGCTGTGCTTCACAAGCACGGGCAAGGTTTACTGGCTGAAGGTTTACGAGGTGCCCCGGGCCGGACATGGCGCCCGCGGGCGCCCGATGGTCAATTTGCTGCCGCTGGAGCCTGATGAGCGCATCAACGCGGTGTTGCCGGTTCGGCAGTTCACGGAAGACAACTTTGTTTTCATGGCTACCAGTGATGGCACCGTCAAGAAAACTTCACTCGATTCATTCTCCCGTCCTCGGACCGCAGGTATTCGTGCCATTGAGCTTCACGAAGGTGACCGGTTGGTGAATGTCGCCATTACCGATGGCGAGTGCGACATCATGCTGTGCGCGAGTTCCGGCAAGGCAATTCGCTTTCTGGAATCCGATGTCCGGGCAATGGGGCGAACCGCAGCAGGCGTTCGCGGAATTCGCTTGCCGGAGGGCCACGAGGTAATTGCCTTGCTCATTATTGGCGAGGGCGAAGTCCTTACAGCTACGGAGAAGGGTTATGGCAAGCGGACGGCGGTCAGTGATTTTCCCGTCCAGGGCCGCGGCGGCCAGGGCGTAATCGCCATTCAGCCATCCGATCGCAATGGGCGGATGGTTGGCGCCATCCAGGTCCGGGATGATGACGAGGTTGTGTTGATCAGTTCGAGCGGCACACTGGTGCGTACGCCGGTGGCCGACGTGTCCCAGCAGGGCCGCAACACCCAGGGGGTACGGCTGATACGCATCGATAACGAAGACCGCCTGGTGGGTCTGGACCGGATCGTTCCTGAGGCAGATGACGCCGAAGCCGATGAAGCCGGGGAAACTGACTCGCCCTGACACCAGTCGGCGTCGACACCCCAAGTCCTACACCCCAATCAAGAGAAGCCGATGACAAGGATTATCAATTTCAGCGCGGGTCCCGCCGTGCTACCCCTCGAAGTTCTGCAACAAGTGCAGGCGGAGTTGACGGACTGGCAGGGGTCTGGCATGTCGGTGATGGAGATCAGTCACCGCAGCAAGGCATTCATCAAGGTGGCTGAGCAGGCGGAGGCCGATCTGCGTGAGCTCATGCAGATCCCGGCGGACTACTCGGTCCTTTTTCTGCAAGGCGGGGCCACAACCCAGTTTGCGCTGCTCCCGATGAACCTTTCAGCGCCGGATCAGGCCGTGGATTACCTTGTTACGGGAAGTTGGTCGAAGAAGGCCAGCAAGGAAGCCGGGGCCATCCGCAAGGTTGGGATCGTGGCGGATGGGTCGGCTGTGAATTACATGGACGTGCCGGACCGCAAGAGCTGGATGCGAAATCCCGACGCGGCGTATTTCCACTATTGCTCCAACGAAACAATCAGTGGCCTGGAGATGCACGCCCCGCCGGAGGTGGGTTCGGTGCCGCTCGTGGCCGACATGTCCTCGACCATCCTGTCGCGTCCGGTGGACGTGCGGAAGTTTGGGGTGATTTACGCGGGAGCCCAGAAGAATATCGGACCGGCAGGCATCGTCATTCTCATTATTCGCAATGATCTCCTCGAGCGTGCGCCGGCTGGTTTGCCGCCAATCCTGACGTACGCCGCGCACGCCGCGGAAGGCTCCATGTTGAACACGCCGCCGACCTTCGCCTGGTATTTCGCCGGGCTGGTGTTTGCATGGCTGAAGCGCCACGGTGGTCTCGCAAAGATGGCGGAACTGAACAAGCGCAAGGCCGAGCGCCTTTACAGCGCGATTGATGCGTCGGGGTTCTACAAGAACCCGGTCGCCACGGCTTATCGGTCCTGGATGAACGTGCCCTTCACGTTGCCCCGTGAGGACCTGGATGCGGTGTTTTTGAAGGAAGCCGAGAAGGTCGGGCTTGGCAGCCTGAAGGGTCATCGTTCCGTGGGCGGCATGCGCGCCAGTATCTACAACGCCATGCCGGAGGAGGGTGTAATTGCTCTCGTGGACTTCATGGCGGAATTTCAGCGACGGCACGGCTGAACAAAGCCCGCCGCACGATACATACGTTCAAGAGGTTGTTAAAAGTGAGTTCGAAGACCACGTACAAGATCCAGATGCTGAATAACATCTCGGCGGAAGGGCTGCAGCGGCTGCCGCGCGACCGCTACGAGGTAGCAGCAGATATTGGCCAGCCCGATGCCATACTGGTGCGGTCAGCAAAGATGCACGACATGGTGTTGCCCGACTCGGTACTCGCAGTCGCACGCGCCGGAGCGGGCGTTAACAACGTGCCCGTTGCGGCCATGTCAAAGCGCGGCATCCCGGTCTTCAACGCGCCGGGCGCCAATGCCAACGCGGTAAAGGAACTGGTCGTGGCCGGCATGCTGCTGGGGGCGCGGAATCTTTGCCAGGCCTGGGAATTCGTCGGGCACCTCAAGGAAGAGGGTGCGGCGCTGGACAAGGCAGTGGAGGCTGGCAAGAAGCAGTTTGTCGGTTTCGAGCTTCCGGGCCGGACGCTGGGCGTTATTGGTCTCGGCGCGATCGGCGTTCAGGTCGCCAACGCGGCACAGGCTCTCGGTATGCGGGTTGTGGGCTTCGATCCGCAGATCACAGTCGAGCGTGCCTGGCAACTATCGTCCACGGTCGAGCAAGCGCGCAATCTGGACGAACTGTTCAGTCGCGCAGACTTTGTTACGGTTCATGTGCCGCTCATGGATGCAACGCGCGGCCTCATCAACGAAGCGCGCATCCGGCTGATGCCAAAGAAGGCTATCGTTTTGAATTTTTCGCGAGGGGAGATCGTCGACGAAGCGGCGATCATCGCCGCCCTCGGCGACGGTCGGCTGACGGCCTATATTTGTGACTTTCCGAGCCGTGCGCTGATTGGTAATCCACGCGTCATTGCGTTGCCGCATCTCGGCGCCTCTACTTATGAGGCCGAAACGAATTGCGCCGTGATGGTTGCGGAAAATTTGCGCTCGTACCTGGAGGATGGTGTGATTCGCTACTCCGTAAACTTCCCGGAGGCTGACGTGCCGCGGACCGGCTCCCATCGCCTCACTATTGCCAATGCCAATGTGCCAAACATGGTCGGGCAGATTTCCACGTGCCTCGGAGATGCTGGCCTGAATATTGCCGACCTTCTCAACAAGTCACGTGGCGAAATCGCCTACACCATTGTCGATCTGGACGGCGAAACTACCGACGGCACGCTGGCGCGAATCCGGTCGATTCCGGGCGTGTTGAATGTCAGGAATCTCGGTAGCGGGTCGGCAAGCTAGGGACTGGCAGGTTCACAGCACATGAAGAAGCGGGCCAAGACCACTGCGCGAAAACCGGCCAAAGGGCCCGGCAAATCGCCGGCAACCGCGGGCGGTGGCCTTGACACGCTTCGCCGGCAGATCGACTCGATCGACGAGCGAATCCAGGGATTGATTGCCGAGCGAGCGGGTCTTGCCCAGAAAGTGGCAGTCGTGAAGGGGGGCAAAGGCTCTGCTGTCGACTTCTACCGGCCAGAGCGTGAAGTGGCGGTCTTACGGGCGGTCGTTGAACGCAACAAGGGCCCCCTGACCGACGAAGAAATGGTCCGGCTGTTCCGCGAGATCATGTCCGCGTGCCTCGCCCAGGAGGAGCCCATGAAGGTGGGCTACCTGGGGCCGGAAGGAACCTTCAGCCAGTCGGCGGTCTACAAGTACTTCGGGCATTCTGTCCGCGCATTGCCTCTGGGCATGATCGACGAAGTTTTTCACGAAGTTGAGTCCGGCGCGGCCGACTTCGGCGTTGTGCCTATCGAGAACTCGACTGAGGGTACGGTTAATCACACGCTCGACATGTTCCTGACTTCGCCACTGAAGATCTGTGGCGAAGTGGAGATGCGCATCAGCCAGCACCTCATGGGTTCGATGACCAGTCTGGACCACGTGCTGCGGGTCAGTGCCCACCCGCAGTCGCTGGCGCAGTGCCGCGGCTGGCTGAAGGAATATCTGCCGCAGGCCGAGCTGCATCCAGCCAGCAGCAACGCCGAGGGCGCTCGCCGGGCTCGTGACGAGGTGGGAACGGCAGCCATTGCCGGAGATGCTGCCGCCGAAGTCTACGGCCTCACCAAGCTGGTCACGGATATCGAGGACCGGCCGGACAACACCACGCGCTTTCTGGTTATTGGCCGCAAGCTCCTGACCGCGAGCGGCCAGGACAAGACCAGTTTGCTGTTGTCGACCAAGGACACCGATGATGCGGGGGCACTTCAGAAACTTCTGGCGCCGCTCGCAGAGAGCCAGATCAACATGAGCCGGATTGAGTCCCGACCGTCCCGTCAACGAAAGTGGCACTACGTGTTCTTTGTGGACATTGACGGCCATACAGACGACCATCAGGTGGCGCCCGCTCTTGCCAAGCTGAAGAAGCGGGCCCAGTTATTTCGGGTTCTTGGTTCCTATCCCAAGGCCGTACTCTGACCTCTGACTCTCAGCCCATGCGGCAACACTTCGATTTTACTGCGCTGGCCGCGCCCGGAGTGCGCGGCTTACAGCCGTATATCCCGGGCAAACCCACGCCGGAACTCGAGCGGGAGTACGGTGTTCGGAATGTCATCAAACTCGCGTCAAATGAGAATCCGCTGGGACCGCCGGAGCAAAGCCTGTCAGCGATACATGCGGCCCTCGCGGGGCTGGCCCTTTATCCCGATGGCGCGGCCTTTGAACTGAAGTGTGGGCTGGCAGCTCATCTTGGCATCTCGGCAGATTGCATCACCGTCGGTAACGGCTCCAACGAGATTCTGTCGATCATCGCGGAGACTTTTCTAAGCACAGCAGACGAGGCGGTGTATTCGGAGTATGCCTTTGTTGTGTACGGGCTTGCCGTCCAGGCCACCGGTGCTATAGCGCGGGTTGCCCGAGCCAATCCAGCCGACGGCGAACAACCGTTGGGGCACTCGCTCGCGGCGATGATGACGCTGATCAATACGAAAACGCGAATCGTGTTCATCGCGAATCCCAATAATCCCACGGGCACCTGGCTTCCGCCGGCCGAGCTGCGGGCGTTCATTGGCAGTGTTCCACGGCACGTGCTGGTGGTAGTCGATGAGGCCTATCTGGAGTACATGCCACCAGATGCGTGCCAGGGCATGTTGGCCTGGCTGGACGACTTTCCGAATCTCATCGTGTGTCGGACCTTTTCCAAGATGTACGGTCTCGCCGGATTGCGCATTGGCTACGCCGTCAGCCATCTGGAAGTGGCCGAGCTGCTGAATCGGGTGCGGCAGCCGTTCAACGTAAATGCGCTGGCCCAGGTTGCTGCGCTGGCCGCTCTGGGCGCACACGAGCATGTACGTCGGTCACAGGAAGTGAATCGCAACGGCCTCGACCAGTTGCGAGCGGGGTTTGCGGGGCTCGGCTGGTCAGTGGCGCGCTCCGCCGGCAACTTCGTACTTGCTGACACCGGCGGACCCGCGGGGCCCTGGTTCGAGGGCCTTCTGCACGCCGGCGTCATCGTTCGACCAGTAGCCAATTACGGCTTGCCGCGCCACCTGCGTATCACTGTCGGCTTGCCGGAGCAGAACGAGCGGTTGCTGCGTGTTCTCGGCGAGCTCCAGCACACGGGTGTGGTCGGGTGACGCAGCGATTCCAGGTCCAGCCGTCAGGCCGCGTGGAGGGCGTTATTCGGGTTCCGGGCGACAAGTCCGTATCGCACCGCGCCCTGATGCTCGGTGCAGTCGCGACGGGTACCAGTCAGGTCACAGGATTTCTGGCAGGTGAGGATTGCCTGGCGACGCTAGCCGCCATCCGAGCCATGGGTGTCGACGTCATACAGCACGATGCGACCACGGTCGATGTCGTTGGGCGCGGTTTGCACGGCCTGACTGCCCCCGGTCGCGCACTGGATATGGGCAACTCTGGCACGGCCATGCGCCTTTTCATGGGCCTGCTGGCAGCCCGCCCGTTTGCGACGGAACTGGCCGGCGACGAGTCCCTCAGCGAACGGCCGATGGAACGTGTCGCCCGCCCGCTCCGGCAAATGGGGGCCGACATCCGGACGCGGAATGGCAAGCCCCCGGTGCAGATTGCCGGCGGACGAAAACTGCAGGGCATACAGTTCGACATGCCGATAGCCAGCGCGCAGGTGAAGTCTGCCGTGCTTCTGGCCGGCCTCTACGCCACGGGAGAGACGTCGGTGACCGAACCGGCGGTAACCCGCGATCACACTGAGCGGATGCTGGCGCGTCTTGGTTGCCCTGTGCGTCGTTTCGGGCCAACGGTCACCATTGCTGGCGGCGCGACGCTCACTGGCGCGCAAATCGAGGTGCCCGGCGACCTGTCCTCGGCAGCATTCATGATCCTGGCGGGTTGTCTCGCGGCAGGGGGAGAGCTGGTCATTGAGCAAGTCGGTCTTAATCCCACGCGCACCGGCATCCTCCGGATACTCGAGTTGATGGGCGCGGAGTTCCGGATTGAGCCCGGGCCGGACGAGGGTGGGGAGCCCGTGGGCCGGTTGATTGTTAGCCCAAGCCGATTGCACGGGATTCAGGTTCCGCCGGAGCTGGTGCCCCTCGCGATCGATGAGTTTCCACTGCTTTTCGTCGCTGCCGCACTGGCCACAGGGGAAACAGTAGTTCGGGGCGCCGCAGAGTTGCGGCACAAGGAGAGCGACAGGATTGGCGTCGTCGCCACCGGTTTGCGAGCGCTTGGGATCAATGTCGAGGAATTCCCCGACGGCGCCCGGATCCAGGGGGGCCAGCTTCGCGGCGGCACGGTCGATAGCCGGGGCGATCATCGGGTGGCGATGGCCTTTGCCATAGGGGCGTCCCGCGCCGTGGCGCCGGTAACCATTCTCGACACGGCGAACGTGGCCACGTCCTATCCGGATTTCGTCTCGCACGCTCGCACGATTGGCCTCGACATTCAGGTGGCCCTCGATGCGTGAGGCGATCAAAGATCACCACGCTCCGGTGCTGGCCATCGACGGGCCCGGGGGGGCCGGAAAGGGCACGATCAGCCGCCTGGTCGCCAGCAGGCTTGGCTGGCACCTGCTCGACAGCGGCGCCTTGTACCGCCTCGTCGCCCTGGATGCGATTCAGCGCGGGGTGCCCCTGGATGCCGAGGCGGCGCTGGCTTTACTCGCAACCCGTCTGGATGCGCAGTTTCAGGCCCGTGGCGACCAGGCGCGGGTCCTGCTGAACGGCGCCGACGTGACCGACGCCATCCGCTCGGAGTCGGCAGGGGACGGCGCCTCCCGCGTGGCAGCCCTTCCTGGCGTCCGGAGGGCGCTGATTCAACGCCAGCGGGATTTTCGTCAGCCACCCGGCCTCGTGGCCGATGGTCGTGATATGGGCGCTGTGGTATTTCCCGACGCGGACCTCAAAGTGTTCCTGACGGCCAGCGTCGATGAACGGGCCCGGAGGCGTCATAAGCAGTTGAAGGACAAGGGTATTGATGTTAGCCTCTCCGACCTTTCCAGGGATATGGTGGAGCGTGACCGAAGGGATTCGGAACGCTCCGTCGCGCCGCTCAAGCCCAGCGACGATGCATGGATTCTGGATACCACGGGGATGGAGATACCCGCCGTGGTAACCGTGGTGTTGCAGTGGGCCTCGGAAAAGAACGTGCCTTAAGAAATGAACATGACTGGGTCCGATCCGCACGGCGTGTGAATCGGGATTTTAGGAAAACCGCCACCCGGTGAGTCAGGGCTGGCGCTTACAAACCACAGGTCCGCCTTCGAGCGGTAAATCAAACAGCATGACGGAAAATTTCGCCGAACTCTTCGAGCAAAGTATCGCCAACACACGGATCAAGCCGGGCACCATTCTGGTGGGCCGGGTGATCGAAATTTCCGCCGAGGCGGTCGTGGTCAGCGCCGGCCTCAAGTCCGAGGCCGTCATTCCGGCCAGCCAGTTCAAGAATGAACGCGGTGAACTCGAAGTCAGTGTCGGTGACGACGTTGAAGTTGCACTCGATTCCGTGGAAGACGGCTTTGGCGAAACCAAGCTGTCGCGCGAACGCGCCAAGCGGGTAAGAACCTGGGAGTCGTTGGAAGACGCATTTGAGCACCAGAAGATCGTCAAGGGTGTCATCAATGGCCGCGTCAAGGGTGGTTTCACCGTTGACGTAGAGTTTGTTCGTGCGTTCCTGCCCGGATCACTGGTCGACGTACGCCCGGTGCGCGACCCGTCCTATCTCGAAGGCAAGGAGCTTGAGTTCAAGGTCATCAAGCTCGATCGTCGGCGCAATAACGTCGTCGTCTCGCGCCGGGCTGTGGTCGAGGCTGAGTACAGCGCAGAGCGTGAGGCGCTGCTTTCTAATCTCCAGGAAGGCTCCGTGGTCAAGGGCGCCGTCAAGAACCTGACCGACTATGGTGCGTTCGTCGACCTCGGTGGAATCGATGGCCTCCTGCACATCACGGATATGGCGTGGAAGCGCGTCAAGCACCCGTCCGAGGTTGTTACTGTTGGCGACGAGATCGAAGTAAAGATTCTGCGCTTTGATCGCGAAAAGAATCGCGTATCGCTCGGCATGAAGCAGCTTGGTTCCGATCCGTGGGAGGCGATATCGCGGCGTTATCCGGCCAATACGCGCCTGTTCGGTAAAGTCACGAATATTGCTGACTACGGCTGCTTCGTCGAGATCGAGGAGGGCGTGGAAGGCCTGGTTCATGTCTCGGAAATGGACTGGACCAACAAGAACGTCAATCCCTCGAAGGTTGTGCAGATCGGTGACGAGGTTGAGGTCATGGTGCTCGATATCGATGAAGAGCGCCGTCGTATCTCCCTCGGCATCAAGCAGTGCCAGACCAATCCGTGGTCCGATTTTGCCACCGGCTACAACAAGGGCGACAAGGTTTCCGGCAAGATCAAGTCGATTACCGACTTCGGCATCTTCATTGGCCTGCCGGGCGGCATTGACGGTCTCGTCCACCTTTCTGATATTTCGTGGGACGTGCCTGGCGAGGAAGCCGTGCACAACTACAAGAAGGGCGAAGACGTCGACACGGTTGTTCTCGCTATTGATCCTGAGCGCGAGCGCATCTCACTCGGTGTCAAGCAACTCGACCAGGACCCCTTCTCGAAGTTCCTGGCGGACAATCCCAAGGGCACCATCATGAAGGGTATCGTTTCGGAAGTTGATGCCCGTGGCGCAGTAATTGACCTCGAAGGCGGAATCAAGGGCCAACTAAGGGCCAGTGAAATGGCACGGGATCGCGTCGAAGACGCCCGGACCGTTTTCAAGGTCGGTGACGAGGTCGAGGCCAAGTTCACCGGCCTGGATCGGAAGAGTCGCCTCGTGTCGCTTTCCATCAAGGCCAAGGATGCTCACGAAGAGGCGGAGGCCATGGAAAGCTACCGGTCAGAGGGTTCGGGGAGCGGTGCTACGACGCTCGGAGAGCTCCTCAAGGAGCGAATTTCCAACGCTAGCGACTCCTGACCTCGGTCGCCGCAGCGAGGGGTTGGCCGGGGAGGCGTGAAGGGGACGCAGCGATGACGAAGTCGGAATTAATTGAGGTTCTGGCCCGCAAGCAGAAGCATCTGCCAACGAAGGATGTCGAGTTGGCGGTCAAGCATCTGCTCGACCTCATGAGCGACGCCCTGGCCGGTGGCCAGCGCATAGAGATCCGGGGATTTGGCAGCTTCTCGCTGCATTTTCGCCCGCCCCGCATGGGCAGGAATCCCAAGACCGGCGATGCTGTGGCCCTTGCCGGCAAGCACGTTCCGCATTTCAAGCCGGGAAAGGACCTCCGCGATCGGGTCAATGAGAACCGGAAACTGCCCATCAAGGACTAGGTTTCGGGCTGATCCGGCCGTCCCGCAACCCTGGTTTGGCCTCGTGGAGGCTGTTAGATGATCCGCAGTTTATTGGTAACTGTTCTCGTTCTGGTCTTCATCGGTCTGGCCGCAATATTCGCTGCGCTCAACCCCGGCCGGATCTCGCTGGACTTCGCGTTCCTGGCGACTGAAATCGAGATCTCACTGGCAATTATCGGCGCGGTGGCCGTCGGTTGGGCCTTTGGTATTACCTGCGCACTGTTCGGCATTCTCCGCCTGATTACCCAGCGGCGCTCCCTGCGACGTGCCCTGCGTCTCGCGGAACAGGAGGTCCAGGCCCTGCGCAGCCTGCCCGTACAGGATGCCGACTGAATCAACTTTTCTGTTCGCCGGCCTGCTCTTTCTTGCCGCGGCGCTTGGCTATGTGTTCGCCCGCTTCGGCGATACGGACGAGGAAGAAGAGGCGGAGCAATCGGCGCGGGCGAATTTTCTTCGCGGCTTTCGTTATCTCCTGAACGAGGAGTCGGATCGTGCCGTGGACGTCTTTACCGAAGCGGGCGACTTAAGCGATGACGCCATGGAGACCCAACTCGCCTTGGGAACACTGTTTCGCCGCCGCGGTGAAATTGACCGTGCCATCCGGCTGCACCAGAACCTGGTGGAGCGGCCGACTAGCAATGTAGCGCAGCGGGAGGCGGCATCCTTCGCGCTGGGGGAGGATTATCTCAGCGCGGGCCTGTTTGATCGGGCCGAAGAACTCTTTGATCGCCTCCGCGACTCCCGCATGCACAGTGTGGAGGCGTTGCGGCGACTGCTGCGCATCTGTGAGGCCACCAGCGATTGGGACAGGGCGGTTGACCTTTGCGCGAAACTGAGCCGGTTGGATGCGGGGGGCGTCAATCCCGCGCAACTGGCTCACTACTATTGCGAACTGGCGGAAGAAGCACGCCGCGCCAACGCGCCCGACCTGGCAGATCAGATGCTTTCTCAGGCCGAGGCCATGGATTCCGGCAAGGCCCGCACTGCACTGATCCGGGCGGAACTGGAGATGGATGCAGGCAAGGCAGCGAGTGCGATCGCCACTTTGAGTCAGCTCGGCGAATCGCGGCCAGGGATGCTGGGTGAGATTCTGCCCCGGCTACTCATGGCGGCGACCGCCTCAGGCGACCAGGCCGGAGTTCAGAGCATTCTCGAGCGTCTGGCCGTGACGCCTGCCGGGCTACGTGGCATCGCCCTGGGCGTGGCCCGCGATCCCCGGATTTCCGATCCTCTGATTGTCCAGTACCTGACCCGTTTCGTAGCCCGCGAACCCGCTCTGCAATCACTGGTCACCATTGGCGGGACGGATTCTCCGGAGGGCGTTGAGCGTCTTCGACCCTTGCTGCAAAAGATGCTGAATGCCGGAACGCGATTTCAATGCGGAAACTGCGGCTACGGCAGCGCCATCATGCATTGGCAGTGCCCGGGTTGCCGATCCTGGGACACCGTGCGACCCGTTAATGGGGCAATGCTCGACGGAATTCTGTCCTGACGCAATTCCCGAGAAAGTCGATGGATTCGCCGCTTCAATTGTCTGGCCCACTCTTTCTACGATGTGCACGCTGTCCAGTACGGACAGTGTTGTGGATCCGTAACTTCAATTGAGGAGAGTTTCATGCGCCGAATCATGTGTCTTGGCATTCTCGGGCTGCTGCCGGTTCTGGCCGGTGCAGGCCCTGTTGATATAAACACGGCGGACGCGGCAACGATTGCCCGGGAATTGAACGGGGTCGGTGAGAGCCGCGCCCGGGCGATTGTTGAATTTCGCGAGAAAAACGGTCGCTTCGCTACCGCGGACGATGTGCTGAAGGTCAGCGGGATCGGGCCGCAGGTTCTCAAGTTGAATCGGGAAAACATCCGGACTGGGCAGTCCGCCAAACCCGCCAGCGCTCCGTGACGCCTGCCGGGCGGCGTGGACTCGCCACGCCGCCCGGTAAACTCGGCCTCACCCGGGGTCCGGCAGCATTGGTTATGATTGTCCTCCGCACGTCAGATTCCCCGGAGCGTTCCGCATGCCGAGCCCTGTCCGTACCGCTGTATTCCCCGTTGCCGGTCGCGGCACACGCTTTCTGCCGGCTACCAAGGCCATGCCGAAGGAGATGCTGCCGATCGTCGACAAACCACTGGTCCAGTACGCCGTCGAGGAGGCGCTTGAGGCCGGCGTAACCCGGCTGGTTTTTATTACCGGTAGCAGCAAGCGGGCCATTGAAGATCACTTCGATCGCGATCCGGAGCTCGAGCGGTCATTGAGCACGTCCGGCAAGCAGGATCTTCTGGACGTCGTCCGGGCAATTCTGCCTTCGGGCGTGTCATGCGTTTACATCCGGCAGGGCGAACCGCTGGGCCTTGGGCATGCGGTCTTATGTGCCCGGCCGGCTGTTGGTGATGAGCCGTTTTTCGTGCATTTGCCCGACGATTTGATCAAGGCCGACACCGGATGTCTGGCGCAGTTACGTCGCCATTACGAGCAGCACGATGCCAGTGTCATCGCCGTTCAGGAAGTACCCCAGAGCCGGACGCGAGATTACGGAATCGTTGCTGTGGACAAAAACAATCGGCTGCAAAAAATTGTCGAGAAGCCCGCGCCCGACGTGGCGCCGTCCAGGCTGGCAGTCGTCGGGCGCTATTTGCTCACCCCGGCCATCTTCGGTCTTCTCGAATCAACGGGGCAGGGGGCCGGGGGGGAAATTCAATTGACCGACGGTATTGCCCGCCTGTTGCAGGCCGAGCCGGTGTACGCCTTGCCGTTCACCGGGCGACGCTACGATTGCGGCAGCAAGCTTGGCTATATCCAGGCCACCATCGACTACGCGCTGGCAGATTCGGACCTGGCGGGCCCGTTACGGGCGCACCTCAAGAGTCTCGGGTGATTCGAGGCCGCTGAGAGCCGGCGAAGGCGATCGGAAATTCCGAATCGCCTGCGCCACGCTCAGGTTCAACGGCGCACGACGGGCACGAGGATAGTGCCGGTCCCCGTTTCATCACCGTAAGTTGCGTTGCTCGTGCCGTAGAGACTGACGCTGAAGGATTCGCTGGTTTCGTAGCGCCCGGCCTTACTGCCGGAGTCATCACAGCTCTGGATGGAGATTGTCTGGCTCGTCTGGTTGGGGCTGAAGCGGACGAAGCCGCGGCTGGCGGAGCGGAAGTCCGGGATTGCCAAGCCCGAGCACGACGATCCACCTGTCGCCGTCCCGTTCGTCGTCCGGTAGAACGTGGTCACGTAGCCGGGGAACGGCTTGTCGAGGCTGACGGTGAATCGGACGTAGTCGCCCTCGCTGGCCGACGCATCGCTGATGGAAATCTTCGGACAGTCCTTGCTGGTTGAGGGGCTGAACAGGCTCTTGCCATTGTTGCGCTCATTCGTCTCCGCAACGTCGCTGTCGCGATCCACGTAGCCGATCATGATGGGCGCCCAGTAGGTTTGGGTGAAGGTTATTGGCAGGGTGGCGCCCGGCCCGATGCCGGTCTGGCTGCGAACCAGCGGCGTCAGGTTGCTTTCGATCATGTTGCCCGTCAGCGTCACCTCGAATTTCTGGCTAACGCCGACGCTCTGGCTGTTACGGATATCGACGCGGACGGTATTGCAGGGCCCGTTCCACACACCGTTGACGAACTGGATATTCTGCACGTACAGGTCCGGCAGCTGCAGAGATTGTGCGACGCCGCAGGCCATCAGCCCGGCAATGCCGAGCAGGCCAGAAGCGTACTTGCGGAGGACGGTATTCATGGAGAGCTCCTTGATTGAAAGGCAAACTTCGTTGCTCGTGCAAGGAGGCTAGGGGCAAGGCGGTCGAGCGGCAACTAGACGAAAGGCGGATGGTCAACATTGACTCAAACGCCACTCCACAGGAGCGTGGGCGCTACCAGCGGGCCTGCTGGAACGTTTTGCGACGCTGCCAGTACGAGGTGTAGTGGCAATTGGGGGTGGGGTCTTGAAAGTGGCTCCCCGGGCCGGATTCGAACCAGCGACCAACCGGTTAACAGCCGGTTGCTCTACCACTGAGCTACCGGGGAAGCGAGAGATAGCCGCGAAGAGCCGCGAATTCTCAGCGATCGCGGCGTGGCAAGTCAAGAACGCACGGCACGTTAGCCGATGACGCGGGTGATCCGCCGGATTGCCTCCTGCAGCGTCTTAAGGCTGCAGGCGAAGGACAGTCGCAGGTAACCGGGGGCTCCGAATGCGGAGCCGGGTACCACCGCAACATCGCCGCTATTCAACAGCAGCTCGGACAGCGCCAGGTCGTCCTTAAGCCCCTTGGCCCGGAGAGCATCGCCGACGTTCGGAAAGGCATAGAAGGTGCCGGCCGAGGGCAGGCACGAAAAGCCCGGAATCTTGTTGAGCGCGGCTACCACGTAATCGTGTCGTTCCCGAAAGGCCCTGGTCATTTCGCGGACGCAGGACTGGTCACCGGTCAGCGCGGCAACGCTGGCGGCCTGGGAAATACTGGACGGGTTCGACGTGCTCTGGCTCTGGATCTTCTTCATCGCGCCGATAATTGACTTCGGGCCGCCGGCATAGCCGATGCGCCAGCCAGTCATGGCGTAGGCTTTGGAGACCCCGTTGATCGTAACGGTGCGGTCGTAAAGTGCAGGGCAAACCTCGGCGATGCTCACGAAGGGCTCGTTCGCCCAGTAGATGTGTTCGTACATGTCGTCGGCCGCAATGATGATGTCGGGGTGCTTTTCCAGTACGGCGCCCAGGGCCTGCAGTTCGGCGCGCGTGTAGGCCGCGCCCGTGGGGTTCGAGGGACTGTTGAGGAAAATAAGGCGGGTCTTCGGCGTAATCGCTGCCTCAAGAAGACGGGGAGAAATCTTGAAACCGTCCTCCATCATTGCCGCGACGATGACCGGCTCGGCATCGGCCAGCTTGATCATGTCGGGGTAAGACACCCAGTACGGTGCCGGAACAATGGCCTCGTCGCCGGGATTGAGTACGGCCCCGCAGACGTTGTAGCAGGTCTGTTTGGCCCCGCAGGACACCAGGATCTGGTCCGGCCCGTAGCCCAGGTGATTGTCGCTCTGGAACTTCTGAATGATCGCGTTCTTGAGTGCCGCAGTGCCCTCGACCGCTGTGTACTTGGTCTTTCCCTCCCGAATGGCCGCGATGCCGGCCGCCTTGATGTGCTCCGGTGTGTCGAAGTCAGGCTCGCCCGCGCCGAGATCGATAATATCGCGCCCCAGGGCGCGGAGTTCCGCTGCCTTGGCCGTGACGGCCATCGTGGGTGACGGCTTGACTCGCTGACAGCGCTGCGAAACTGCTAAACTCACGTTGCTTCCTCACTGGACTCGTGGCTCAAGACAGCCACAAATTCTAAGGGATTCGAGTCCTGCAACCAACTGCTGACGTTGATCAGTCGAACTCCATCGCCATGGACCGCATGCAGCTTTCCGCGGATTTTTGCCCTGCTGGCGATCAGCCGGCGGCGATTGAAGCCCTGAGCAGCGGGTTGTCGAGCGGCCTGGCGCGGCAAACGCTGCTGGGCGTCACCGGGTCGGGCAAGACCTTCACGATGGCCAGCGTCATCGACGCCCAGCAGCGCCCCGCGCTGATTCTGGCACCGAACAAGACCCTGGCGGCCCAGTTGTACGGTGAAATGCGGGACTTCTTCCCCAACAACCGGGTCGAGTACTTCGTTTCCTACTACGACTACTACCAGCCAGAGGCCTACGTCCCTTCTTCGGATACCTATATCGAGAAGGACGCTTCGATCAATGCGCACATCGAGCAGATGCGTCTCTCGGCAACCAAGGCCCTGCTGGAGCGCCGCGATTGCATCATTGTAGCCACCGTTTCCGCGATCTACGGACTCGGTGACCCGCAGGCGTATCTCAGTATGGTGCTGCACCTGTCTCGCGGGCATCGCTTGCCGGAACGCGACCTGCTCCGACGGCTTGCGGAACTGCAATACACGCGTAATGACCTGCAGATGAGCAATGGCACCTATCGGGCCCGCGGCGAACTGATTGACATCTTCCCGGCGGAGTCCGAGCGCGAAGCAGTTCGGGTGACGCTGTTCGACGACGAGATCGAAAACCTGTCTTACTTCGACCCCCTCACGGGAGAGGTTCTGCGCAGTGTGCCGAGGCTGACGATTTTTCCCAAGAGTCATTACGTGACCCCGCGAGACGCGGTGCTGCGAGCAGTCGAGCAGATCAAGACGGACCTCGTGATCAGGCTCAAGGAGTTGCACGAGGCTAGCAAGCTTGTGGAAGCGCAGCGGCTTGAGCAGCGAACGCGGTACGACCTGGAGATGATGGCTGAACTCGGGTACTGCAACGGGATCGAGAATTACAGTCGCTATCTGTCCGGACGCCAGCCCGGCGAGCCCCCACCCTGCCTTTTTGACTATCTGCCTGAAGACGCGCTACTCGTAATCGACGAAAGCCACGTCACCATTCCGCAACTCGGCGGCATGTACAGGGGCGACCGATCCCGCAAGGAAACACTGGTGGAGTACGGTTTTCGATTGCCGTCTGCCCTGGACAACAGGCCATTGCGTTTCGATGAGTTTGAGGCCATGTCGCCGCAGACCATTTACGTGTCGGCCACGCCCGGCCCTTTCGAGCGGCAGCATTCCGGCGCCGTGGTCGAGCAGGTCGTCCGGCCCACGGGGCTGGTCGACCCGCAGATCGAGATCCGTCCGGCGTCGACTCAGGTCGATGATGTGCTGTCCGAAATCCGCCTTCGGGTGGGTCGGCAGGAGAGGGTGCTGATTACGACCCTGACCAAGCGAATGGCAGAGGACCTCACAGACTACTTGCTGGAGCACTCCGTCCGGGTGCGCTACCTCCACTCCGATATCGAGACTGTCGAGCGCACGGAAATCATCCGGGACCTGCGCCTCGGTACCTTCGACGTCCTGGTTGGCATCAACCTGCTGCGCGAGGGGCTGGATCTCCCCGAGGTATCGCTGGTGGCCATTCTCGACGCGGACAGGGAGGGCTTCCTTCGCTCGGAGGGTTCCCTGATCCAGACCGTTGGCCGTGCCGCACGGAATTTGAACGGCACGGCCATCATGTATGCCGACAAGGTCACCGGGTCAATGGAGCGGGCCATTGCCGAAACGGACCGTCGACGGAAAAAGCAGCTGGAGTTCAACCTCGAGCACGGCATCGAGCCGCGGAGCATCATCAAGGAAGTCCGCGATGTGATGGATGGGGCCCGGGACGCCGCGTCTCGTCGCGGGCGCCGGGGTGCCGAATCACGCCGGGATTTCCGGCATCTGACCCCGGAACAACTGTCGAAGCGGATCTCGAAGCTGGAAAAGGCCATGTATGAACATGCCCGGAATCTGGAATTTGAGGAGGCAGCGAGCCTCCGGGACGAGTTGGAGGCCCTCCGGCGCGTCGAACTGGGCCTGCCGGCGACCACGAGCCGCTGAGGTTTCCTTGCCTTGGGCGCCTGCCTTTCGGTATCGTTCCGCCCGGCCCGCAACAGGCGCGTAGCTCAGTGGTTAGAGCACTTCCTTGACATGGAAGGGGTCGGTGGTTCGACTCCACTCGCGCCTACCATTAACGTAAAGAACCCATGCCCGTCATTACTCTGCCCGATGGCAGTCAGAGAGTTTTCGATCGCCCGGTCTCCGTCGGCGAGGTAGCGTTGGCTATTGGCGCGGGCCTCGCGCGGGCGGCTCTGGCCGGGCGGGTCGATGATCAGCTGGTCGACACCAGCTATCTGATCGACGAGGACGTGCGCCTCGCCATCATTACGCCGAAGGACCCGGCAGGCCTGGAAGTTCTCCGGCACTCCACGGCGCACCTGCTGGCGCAGGCCGTCCAGTCCCTGTTTCCGGATGCTCAGGTCACCATCGGACCGGTGATCGAGGATGGCTTTTATTACGACTTTGCCTTCGAGAGGCCCTTCACGCCGGAAGACCTGGCGGCCATTGAGGCCCGGATGAAGGAGCTCGTCGCGGCCGATTTGTCGATCGAGCGACGCTTGATGTCCCGCGATGCGGCCGTGAAACACTTCAAGGACCTCGGTGAGCACTACAAGGCGGAGATCATTGCGTCGATTCCGGCTGACCAGGAAATCAGCCTCTACGGCCAGGGCGACTGGGTCGACCTGTGCCGGGGTCCCCACGTGCCGTCCACCGGCAAGCTGAAGGCCTTCAAGCTGACGAAGCTGGCCGGCGCCTATTGGCGGGGCGATTCCCGCAACGAGATGCTCCAGCGCATATACGGCACGGCCTGGGCAGATGACGCCGCCCTCAAGGCTTACCTTACGCGTCTGGAGGAGGCGGAGAAGCGCGACCACCGCAAGCTCGGCCGGGAACTTGACCTGTTCCACTTTCAGGAAGAGTCGCCCGGCGCGGTCTTCTGGCATCCCAAAGGCTGGACCCTGTTTCAGCAGTTGATCGGCTACATGCGCGAAAAGCAGTCGGCCGCCGGCTATCAGGAAGTGAGCACACCGGAAATCTTGGACCGGGATCTGTGGGTGCGGTCCGGCCACATGGAGAAGTTTGGCGACAACATGTTCCTGACGCAGACCCCCGATGAACGGGTCTACGCCATCAAGCCGATGAACTGTCCTGGCCATGTGCAGGTCTTCAACCAGGGACTCAAGAGCTACCGGGACTTGCCGCTACGGCTGTGCGAGTTCGGCAAGGTGCATCGTTACGAACCTTCGGGTGCGCTACACGGCCTGATGCGGGTCAGGGCCTTTACCCAGGATGATGCGCATGTCTTCTGTACGGAAGACCAGATCACGGCTGAATCGGTGGCCGTTACCGACCTGATCCTCGGGATCTACCGGGATTTCGGTTTTGACGACATCCGCGTCAAGTTCTCGGACCGACCGGCCAAGCGCGTTGGCAGCGATGCCATCTGGGACCAGGCGGAAGCGGCGCTCCGGGCCGCCGCCCTGGCCGGTCGGCTGGAGCTCGAATACAACCCGGGCGAGGGTGCCTTCTACGGTCCCAAGCTGGAGTTTGTCCTGCGCGACGCCATTGGCCGGGATTGGCAGTGCGGCACCTTGCAGGTGGACTTCAACCTGCCGGAGCGGCTGGGCGCCTCGTTCGTCGGGGACGACAGCCAGCGACGGGTGCCGGTGATGCTTCACCGGGCCATGTTCGGCTCCCTGGAGCGCTTCTGCGGCATCCTGCTGGAACACCACGCCGGGCGGTTGCCCACCTGGCTGGCTCCGGTACAGGCCGTCGTTCTGAATATTACTGACCGGCAGGCCACTTTCGCGGTGCAGGTTCAGGAAACCCTGAAAAATCAGGGCGTTCGGGCGGATGCGGATTTGCGGAACGAGAAGATTGGCTTTAAGATTCGCGAGCACACTTTGCAACGGGTCCCTTACCTGCTCGTGGTTGGGGATCGCGAGGCACAAAATCATGAAGTGGCCGTGCGCACGCGCGGCGGAAAGGACTTGGGCGCAATGCCGCTTGATCGGCTGGTCCAGGGCCTCTCTGCCGAAATTGCGAGTCGCGGCCGTGTTGTTATGGAGGGTTAACGTATCGCTGCAAGCAAACGAGTCCGCCGAAATGATGAGATCGAGGCGCGGGAAGTGCGCGTCATCGGTGCCGGTGGCGAACAGGTTGGAATTCTGAGCCGCGAGGCGGCGCTGCAGATGGCACGGGAGATCACGATGGATCTGGTCGAAATTTCTCCGACCGCCGTGCCGCCAGTCTGCCGGATCATGGATTTCGGCAAGTTCCTGTTCGAGACGAACAAGAAGGCGCACTCAGCGAAGCGCAAGCAGAAGCAGAGCCAGGTCAAGGAAATAAAGTTCCGGCCGGGCACTGAAGAAGGGGATTACCAGATCAAGTTGCGTAATCTCGTCAAGTTTCTCGAGACTGGCGACAAGGCGAAAGTGACCTTGCGTTTCCGGGGTCGGGAGATGGCTCACCAGGAAATTGGCGGACGCCTTTTGCAGCGTGTCCGGACCGACCTGGAGTCAGTGGGGACCGTGGAGCAGTTTCCCCGGCTGGAAGGCCGGCAAATGGTCATGGTCATTGCGCCCAAGAAGAAGTGAGTGCCGCAAGAAATTGAGACTGAGTAATTTGAGACCAAGTGAGTGACGGCTGATCGCTGGGGCCATCCCGCCACCAGTGGCTGCCGGAACCCGCCTGCCACGGCCTCGACTTGAATCCTTTGGGATTTAGTCCAGGTTCGGACCAGGCTCAAGGAGACGTTAATGCCCAAGATGAAGACGAATCGGGGCGCTGCGAAGCGCTTCCGGGCGACTGCCAATGGCTTCAAGGCCGGTCAGTCCCACCTCAATCACATCCTGACGAAGAAAAGCTCGAAGCGTAAGCGCCAACTGGGAGCAATGAACCAGGTGGCTGAGTGCGACGTGCCCGGCGTCAAGCGCATGTTGCCGTACGCATAGGGGGGACTGATTCATGGCACGAGTAAAACGTGGTGTGACGGTCAAGGCCCGTCACAAGAAAATGCTCAAGAAGGCCAAGGGTATGTCCCAGGCCCGGAGCAAGTTGTACAAAACCGCCAAGCAGGCGGTCATCAAGGCTGGTCAATATGCCTTTCGTGATCGCCGGGTGCGCAAGCGTGAATTCCGCGCCCTCTGGATCACGCGCATCAATGCGGGAGCACGGCTGCACGGCTTGTCCTACAGCCGCTTCATGAGCGGGCTGATCAAAGCCGGTATCGAGGTCGACAGGAAGATGCTGGCCGATCTGGCGGTGCACGACGCAGCGGCCTTTGGCGCAATGGCTGACAAGGCCAAGGCCAGCCTGGTCGCGGCCTGAGCAATCCCCAGGGTCCGGCCAATCGGTCCTGGCGTTACCAGGGGGACCACGGCGCGCCTGATGCGCTCGTGGTCCCTGTCTTGTTTCTCTCTTGCAGGCGCACTGATTAGCGGTCATGGACAACGTCGAGACGCTGCTCGTGCAAGCCCGGGATGCGGTGGCAGCCGCGCGGGACCTTGCCGCCCTCGACGCGGTCCGCGTGCGTTATCTGGGCAAGAAGGGCGAACTCACCGCCTTGCTCAAGCAATTGGGCGGCATGCCGGACGAGCAACGGCGAGCACAGGGCCAGGTCATCAATTCGGTGAAGGAAGCGCTCACGCAAGCGCTGGATCTGCGCCGACAGCAGCTCGAGGCTAACGCGCTCGGTGACGAGCTGCGGGCAGGCGCCCTGGACGTTACCTTGCCCGGGCGCGGTCAGCGGCCGGGTGGCTTGCATCCAGTAACACTGACGCTCCAGCGCATCGAGAAAATCTTCTGCGCGGCAGGCTTTGCCGTTCACGAGGGCCCCGAAGTCGAAGATGACTTCCATAATTTCACGGCACTTAATATTCCGGCCGACCATCCGGCCAGGGCCATGCATGACACTTTCTACCTTCCCGATGGACGTCTGTTGCGAACTCATACTTCGCCGGTCCAGATCCGGGCCATGCTTCGGCAGGGGGCGCCAATCCGCCTGATTGCCCCGGGACGCGTTTACCGCTGTGACTCGGATATGACTCACACGCCGATGTTTCACCAGGTCGAGGGACTCGTAGTTGATACCCACGTCAGTTTCGCCAATCTCAAGGCAATGCTGGCGGAGTTCGTCGAGCGCTTCTTTGAACGCGAGGCGACCGTTCGTTTCCGGCCGTCCTACTTTCCGTTTACTGAGCCATCGGCGGAGGTGGATGTGCTGTCGGAGTCCGGGCGCTGGCTGGAGGTCCTGGGTTGCGGCATGGTGCATCCACAGGTGCTGGCGAACGCCGGCATCGATGCGGAGAAGTACACCGGGTACGCCTTTGGCATGGGCGTCGAGCGGCTCGCCATGCTTTCCTACGGTATCGATGACATCCGCCTGCTGTTCGACAACGATCTGCGCTTCCTGCGCCAGTTCCACTGAGATCACGGGACCGTACCGCTCATGAAGATCAGTGAACGCTGGCTCCGGGAATTCGTAAGCCCGTCCGGTGATACGGCGGCCCTGGTGCACCAACTGACAATGCAGGGCCTTGAGGTGGAGGGTGTCGAGGATGCCGGACCGCCTCTTCCGCAGGTGGTCGTTGGCCGCGTCACCGACGTGGCGCCGCACCCGAACGCCGATCGACTGCGCGTGTGTCAGGTCGACGTGGCGGGGAAGACGGTTCAGATCGTGTGTGGCGCTGCCAATGTCAGGGCGGGAGGCCTCTATCCGGTGGCGCTGCCGGGCGCGACGTTACCGGGCGGGCTCACCATCCGGAGCGCAGCTCTTCGGGGCGTCGATTCCGCCGGCATGTTGTGTTCGGCGGCGGAACTCGGCCTGGGCCATGCAGGGTCATCGGGAAAAGGTGAGGGGTTGCTGGAACTCGAATCGACGTTGGTGTCCGGTTCAGCAATTTCCGCAGCCCTGGCCCTCGACGACCATATTCTTGACCTCAAGATCACCCCGAACCGTGCGGACTGCTTTTCCGTTGTGGGAGTGGCCCGGGACCTGGCGGCCACCACGGGCGCGGCATTCGCCGGGGCCGAGGCCGCGCCGATAGCCGCGGAGGATGTGCAGGAAGTTCCCGTCCGCGTGGAAGATGTGGCCGGCAGTCCGGTATTCATGGTCCGTGCAGTGCGCGGGATTTCCACCGCGGCAACGTCACCATTCTGGCTTCGGGAGCGGCTTCGCCGCAGCGGGATTCGTTCCATACATCCCGTGGTCGATATCACCAATCTCGTCATGCTGGAGCTGGGGCAACCCCTGCACGCCTATGACCTGGACAAGCTCGACGGGGGATTGGTGGTCCGGAGGGCGCGGGCCGGAGAACCTCTCAATCTGTTGACGGGTGCCGATATCCAGCTTGATGAGGATGTTCTTGTTATAGCGGATGCCAGCAGGGCGATTGGCCTGGCAGGAATCATGGGCGGCAGCAGCACGGCCGTATCGGCGCTGACGACGAATGTGCTGTTCGAGTCCGCCTTTTTCAGTCCATCAGCGATTGCTGGACGCGCCCGCCGACTCGGCCTGCAGACGGACGCCGCAACCCGCTTTGAGCGGGGCGTGGACCCGACCGGGCAGCAGCGTGCCCTGGAGCGCGCCACGGCATTGCTGCTGGCCATCTCCGGTGGAGTACCCGCCGCGTGTCAGGCGGCGGGTGGCGGAGTTAAGCCTGGCGGCCCGGTCGCTCTTCGGCGGGCAAGGCTCGCCCTGGTCCTTGGACATACCATTCCTGACGATGAGGTGGAGTCCATTTTCAGACGGCTGGGAATGCTGGTGGAAGCCCGTCACGACGGCTGGCACATACGGCCACCGGCATTTCGTTTCGACATTGCGGTGGAAGTTGACCTCATAGAGGAAATTGCCCGGATCCATGGCTACGAACGGATTCCGTCCCGACCCGGACAGCAGGCTACGGAACTCGGCAATGCTCCGGCCGCGCGAATCAGTCTGGATCTGCTGCGCGCCGCTCTCGTTCAGCGTGGTTACCATGAAGCCATAACCTACAGCTTCGTCGACCGCGAGCAAGACCGCCTGTTTGCCGGTGGTCGGGACGGCGTGCCGCTGGTCAATCCGATATCGGCCGAGCTCGCGGTCATGCGTCAGGGGCTGTGGCCGGGTCTTGTGCAGGCCCTCAAGCACAACCTGGCGCGCCAACAGCGCCGGGTGCGGCTGTTCGAAGCTGGTGTGCGCTTCGTTCCGTCGGGCGCTGGCCTGTCCGAGGAGTTGGTCATTTCGGGCGTCGTTGCCGGCCCGGCGCTGCCGGAGCAGTGGGGCGAGCAGAGCCGTCCCGTTGATTATTTCGACGTCAAGGCAGACCTGGAGGCAATCCTCGGCTTGGTTGGCGAGCCGGAGGAATTCAGCTGGACGAGCGAACAGCACCCGGCTTTGCACCCGGGTCGCTCGGCGCGACTCCAGCGCCACGGGGCACATCTGGGGTGGATCGGCGCCCTGCATCCTGGCCTGGTCAAGGGCGCCGGACTCGACGAGGCGCCGGTCGTGTTCGAGCTGGCAGCAAACGTGCTGATGGCAGCCACGAGGCCCCGGCACCAGGAGTTGTCGCGCTTCCCGACGGTGCGTCGCGATCTGGCGATTATTGTCGCTTGCAACACGCCGGTCGCAGGGCTGGTCGCGGCGGCCCGGGACACTGCCGGAGCAGTTCTGCGGGACGTCGTTGTATTTGACATTTTCGCGGGAGAACACATCGACGCAGGACAAAAGAGCGTCGCTTTGGGCTTGATTTTGCAGGAAACATCCCGCACCCTTACTGACGCCGATGTGGACCAGATTGTCGGTGGCGTTGTTCAGCGTCTGGCCAAAGAATTCAGCGCCAGGTTGAGATAAAAAGAACAAGAGATCTAGATGAGCATGGCCCTCACCAAGGCGGATATGGCGGAGTCCCTGTTCAATGAACTGGGGCTCAACAAGCGCGAAGCGCGCGAACTCGTGGAACTCTTCTTTGAGGATTTACGGGCGGCGCTGGCGAGTGGAGAGCAGGTCAAGCTCTCCGGGTTCGGCAACTTCGACCTGCGGGACAAGAACCAGCGGCCGGGGCGGAATCCAAAAACGGGTAAGGAAATCCCAATCACGGCGAGGCGTGTGGTCACGTTTCGTCCCGGACAAAAACTAAAAGCCCGAGTGGAAGCATATGTTGGAGCCGGGGAATAACGACGACCTGCCCCCGATCCCGGGCAAACGCTATTTTACGATCGGCGAGGTCAGCGAGTTGTGTGCGGTGAAGCCGCACGTGCTCCGCTACTGGGAGCAGGAATTTCCACAGCTGAAACCCGTCAAGCGCCGGGGAAACCGCCGTTACTATCAGCGGCAGGACGTACTGGTCATTCGGCAGATTCGCAGCCTCTTGTATGACGACGGGTTCACGATCGGTGGCGCCCGTCAGAAGCTCACGGGCGAGGAAGCCCGCACGGACCTGAGCCAGAGCCAGCAGATCATTCGCCAGTTGCGTCAGGAGCTCGAAGAAGTCCTGCGTCTACTGCGCCGCTGAGTCCCCTCGCGGCCACCTATTTCGGGTATCATTTCGATCGCCGTTCAAGCGGTTTTTTTGACTGATCAATGACCATTCACGGACGGGGCGTGGCGCAGCCTGGTAGCGCACCTGCATGGGGTGCAGGGGGTCGCAGGTTCAAATCCTGTCGCCCCGACCATTTGTGGCATTGATCGGGACTGGCAGATGCGGGCTGCGATTGTCATTGCTTTTCTGTTACTGGCTGTCGTCCCTGTAGTTACCGTCTCTGCAGACGATCGGGCGGATGCTGAGCAGACGCTTAGCCTGATTCGCAGCTGGGTGACGGGCCGGTACGACAATTCCACGCAGGCCGGGCGAGATCTGGCGAGTTCGGCGGTTCCCGACGACCAGAAGCATCGCCTGATGCACCAGCTGTTTGTCTCCGTTCCCGTCGACATACCGGCAATACCGGGTTACCTGGTGTTTCAGCAGTCCTCGGTCGACGGCTCAGAGGATCCGGAAACCATTGTTCGTGCCGGGCTGGTCCAGTTTCTGGTGGGCGAAGGCGGTGTGGTCCGCCAGCGCGAACTAAATTTCAAGGATCTCGATGCCTTCAAGAATGCGCATCGTGATCCCGAACGGCTCCGCGCTCTGACCCTCGATCAGGTGCGTTTTGACCCCGGTTGCGACTTTCTGCTCAGGCGGGCCCCTTCAGGCTCGGAGATCAGCGGCTCTATTCAGCCTGGCGCGTGTCGTTTTTTCAGTCAGGGGCTCAACAAGGAACTCGTTGCAGATGACGCGGTGACCATCAGGCCGGATGAATACTGGTTCCTGGGGCGCTTCGTTGACGAGACCGGCACTGTCATGTGGGGCAATGCGAGCGACGAACCCGTCAAGATGGTTCGACAGATGAGGTAGTGATGAGCTGGCTCGTGGCCATCAAGCAGCGCGGATCTTCCCGAAGCAGTCGATCCTCGATGCCGAGCAGGATCGGCTCCGCCCCTCGCCGATGTATGTTGACCTTGGCGTTGAAGGCGTTTCGGCGGAGCCCGTGCTTGTCTTCTATGGCGAGCTTGCGGATAGAAAATGTTCCGTCCTCGCAGGCCTCGCCGGTCAGGTAGCACTTGATCGACTCCACGGTTTCGCCGGACAGTTCCAGTCCATTGAGCTGCGAAAGGTTGCCCTGCGCCTGGTCCATGAATTGAATGGCGTCGAAGTCGCAGGCGCTTTCAAGGCCGGCCTGAACCATGGGCACACAGAATTCTCCGACCAGAATCTGGCCCGGAAGGGCGTGTTCGATCATGCGCGCAAGATCAATCGTAACGTCGCCAACGACGTCGCAATAGATGGTCGGGTTAAGACCTTCTGCATGATTGAATTCATAACAGCTGCCGACGTGGAAGCTGGTGCGCAGCAGCGGGACCCCGCAACCAGGCCCCTTCGAGCGCGCAATCGCATTGTCCGCCAGGGCCAGATGCATGAAGTGATAGAGGTTGGTATTCGCTTCCAGTCCTACGTCGCGGTTCCAGATATAGAAGCCGTCGCCCGTGCTGGATCTCGCAAAGTTAACCTGCATCCGCCGACCGAGCAGGCGACTGTGGGCGGAATTGAGTGAACAGGACAAGCTGTTCAGCTGGGTCATCTGCTGGAACGGGGTTATCAGGCCGAAACCGACAATGTCAAAGAGGGCAACCGCCCGGTTGCGGACATAGCTGACGCTATAGCGCTTTACGAGGCGCTCGATGGCGGCCGTTTCTTCTGGCAGGCCGGTCAGGGGCTGGCGCAGTGACACGGTGACGGGCGGAACGGCCAGCAGTCGTGTGGCGATGTGCATCTGCCGGCCCGAATACTGCCGTGGCCCTGACAGCAGCTGCATGATGAACTGGTGTGCCGGTGGCTCCACCCCTGGGTCTGCTGTCGCCGACGGGATTTCAGCCCCATAACTGGCGACGGCATAGTGAGGAACCACGAGCAGCGTTACGCCTTGCCGGGACGGCGACCAGGCGAGAACCAGGTTTTGCCCAAGGCTCCAGTGCGCGTAGAGCTGTCGATCCAGTTCCAGCAGGCTGCTCCGCTGCCGGAGATCCAGGCTGATCTCCGGGCCGCGGTAGCCTTCGGGCGACAGTGGGTCGGTGAGCATGGATATGGGCAAAAGCCCCCAGGTTCCTTCCATGGACAGGGTGCTGGCCGCTTTTGCCACCAGCAGGAGAGTGACTTAGGATGCATTAGCCATCCGCGGCATTGCAATGGCTCGACCACAGGCTTCGCACTTGACCCCTGCTTTTTCCAAGATTGCGACCGACTTGCAGTCCGTTGTGGGCCCGAACGGCTTTCTCGACGAGCGGTCAGACCTGGACGGTTATCTGGCCGAGTCTCGCGGGCTGTACCGCGGCGTAACCCCTCTGGTCCTGCTTCCTTCAACCACGGCGGAGGTGGCGGCCATCCTGCGCCTGTGCACCCACCACCGGATAGGCGTGGTTCCGCAAGGGGGGAATACGGGCCTGGTTGGCGGTGGCATACCGAACTCAACGCCCGATCGGCCCCAAATTCTGGTCTCCGCACGCCGACTGAATCGCATACGCGCCCTTGATGCTGACAACTTCAGTATTACGGCCGAGGCCGGCTGTGTGCTCGCCACGGTGCAAGAAGCAGCGGCGAGGGCGGGGCGATTGTTTCCTCTCAGTCTCGCTGCCGAGGGCAGTTGCCACCTTGGCGGGAATATATCGACCAATGCAGGCGGCACTGCCGTACTGCGCTTCGGAACGATGCGTGACCTGGTGCTTGGCCTGGAAGTGGTGCTCCCCGATGGCCGCGTACTCGACGGCTTGCGGAGCCTGCGCAAGGACAACACCGGCTACGATCTCAAGCAGTTGTTTATTGGTGCCGAAGGTACCCTGGGCTTCGTGACAGCCGCGACCTGCAAGCTGTTTCCCCAGCAGCGGTCCGTGGTAACAGCTTGGCTGGCGGTTCCGAGCGTCAGCGCCGCCATCGCCGTTTACGCCGCCGCCAGGGACCAGCTGGGTGATGACCTGACAGCATTCGAGTTTGCCAATCAGCTGACGGTCGATTTTGTCCGGAAACATGTCGCCGGCAGTCGATCACCGCTTGAGGCGGGCAGTCCCTGGTACCTGCTGGTGGAAGTCAGTACTTCGCGGCTCGACGACGCCCTGGAGTCGCAGGTGCAGGAGTTCCTGGTTCGGGTGCAGACGGCAGGACTGATTACTGATGGCGTCGTGGCGGCAAGCGGGCCGCAACGAGACGCCCTCTGGCGCCTTCGGCACAGCATGTCGGAAGCGCAAAAGAAGGAGGGTGCCAGCATCAAGCACGATGTTTCAGTACCCGTGGCCAGCATGGAGCAGTTTCTGGCGCAGGCGACACCGGTGGTCGAGCAGCTGGTTCCTGGCGTCCGTGTCGTGGCTTTCGGTCATCTCGGTGACGGCAATGTGCACTTCAATCTAAGTCAGCCACCGGGGGCCGATGGGGCCGAATTTCTGGCGCGCTGGGCCGAGATCAGCCACCGTGTTCACGAGATTGCGATCGGCCTTGGTGGCAGCTTCAGTGCGGAACACGGGATTGGGACGCTAAAGGTCGGCGAGCTCGCCAGCTGGCGCGGCGGAGTGCCCCTGGATCTGATGAAAACCGTCAAGCGGGCCATCGACCCGCTCGGCATCATGAATCCGGGAAAGCTGTTCCCCGTCGATTACTAAGAACCTGACCCGGTTACGGATGCTAAACTTTCGGGCCACCGGCGCGGCGCCCCGAGGCATTTTGGAAGACGTATGAGTAACCCGAGCAAGGATCAAGGCGACAGCAAGCGACGCTACTCCAGCGTTGTGGTTGATGGCGTCAAGCAGGCACCGAGCCGGGCGATGCTGCGAGCCGTCGGCTTCACCGATGGCGATTTCCACAAGAGCCAGATCGGAGTGGCGTCCACGTGGAGCATGGTCACGCCCTGCAACATGCATATCGACGAGCTGGCACGAGCCGCGGCTGCCGGGGCCGACGGAGCCGGTGGCAAGGCGGTGCTGTTCAATACCATCACGGTGTCCGACGGTATCTCGATGGGTACGCCCGGAATGCGCTACTCGCTGGTGTCGCGGGAAGTGATCGCCGACTCGATTGAGACGGTCGTTGCCGCCGAAGGATTCGACGGTTTCGTCGCCATCGGTGGCTGCGACAAAAACATGCCCGGTTGTGCCATGGCCATGGCCCGGCTCAACCGACCGTCCGTCTTTGTTTATGGCGGCACCATTCAGCCCGGTGCCGGTCGCCGTGACATTGTCTCGGTGTTTGAAGCGGTCGGCGCCGTCGCGAGCGGACGCATGTCGGAAGTGCAGTTACTGGAAATCGAGCGAACGTCGATTCCCGGTCCGGGCTCCTGTGGCGGGATGTACACGGCCAATACGATGGCTTCGGCTATTGAAGCGCTGGGCCTCAGTCTGCCCAACAGTTCCGGGCAGGAAGCGATCTCGACACAAAAGCGCGACGATGCGGCCAGGGCCGGAGCCGCCGTTGTGGAACTCGTCCGTCGCGGCATCTGCCCGTCGGATATCCTGTCGCTGGAGGCATTCGAAAACGCCATCACGGTAGTCATTGCCGTCGGTGGGTCCACCAACGCCGTGCTGCATCTCCTGGCCATGGCCAGTGAAGCCGGTATTCCACTGACCCTCGACGATTTCACGCGGATTGGCAAACGCGTACCCGTACTCGCCGACCTGCGCCCGAGTGGTAACTATTTAATGTCCGAGCTGGTGGCCGTCGGCGGCATCCAGCCGCTCATGAAGCTGCTGCTCGATGGTGGGCTGCTGCACGGGAAGTGCCTGACAGTGAGCGGTCAGACGCTGGCAGAAAATCTGGCCCCGGTACACCCGTATCCGGCTGGCCAGAAAATTGTGCGGTCACTTGATGACCCACTGAAGAAAGACAGCCATCTGGTTATTTTATATGGGAACCTGGCGCCTGAGGGCGGGGTTGCCAAGATCACTGGCAAGGAGGGGCTGCGCTTTGAGGGCAAAGCCCGCGTGTACGACTCGGAGGAGTTGGCGCTGGCGGGAATTCTCGATGGGGCCGTGGTCGCAGGCGATGTGGTCGTGATCCGGTACGAGGGCCCGAGGGGTGGTCCCGGCATGCGCGAAATGCTGAGTCCAACCGGAGCCATCATGGGCAAGGGGCTCGGCGACAAGGTGGCGCTGATTACGGACGGTCGCTTCTCCGGTGGCAGCCATGGTTTCGTCGTGGGACATGTTTCGCCGGAGGCGGCGGTTGGCGGACCCATTGCGTTGTTGAACGACGGCGACTGCATCACCATCGACGCGGTGCGCCGGGTGATCGATGTTGATATCACGCCTGCTGAACTTGCGAGGCGGCGCAGCGAGTGGCGCGAGCCAACGAGCACTGCGCCTGCCGGAACGCTGCGCAAGTACGCCAAGTTGGTCAGTTCGGCGTCGCTCGGCGCCGTGACGACCGGCGAGTAGCACCTCACAATGGCAACCAACCGCACCGGCGGCACCCGTCTGCCTGACTCAACTGCACCCTGGGTAGTTCTGAAATTCGGCGGCACCAGCGTGTCGACGGCAGACCGCTGGGCCACAATTTTGCGACTCGTCCAACAACGCCGGGCCGAGGGCCTTCGTCCCGTCATCGTTCACTCGGCGCTGGCGACCGTGTCGAATCGCCTCGATGAGCTTCTGCGAAGCGCCGTTGACAAGGCCGCAACGCCCTCGATCGAGGACCTCAAGGCTCTGCACTTCACGCTCGCCACAGAATTGGGTGTGGATGGTCCCGCCGTGCTTAGCGAGTATTTCACGGAACTGGAGCAACTGATTGCCGGCGTGCACCTCATCAGGGAGGTCAGCCCCCGGATCCAGGCGCGCGTCATGACGATGGGCGAGTTGCTGGCCACGCGACTTGGCGCGGCCTACCTGAACAGCCAGGGATTGCTCGTTACATGGCTGGATGCCCGCGAGATGCTCAAAACTATTTCGATTGCCGTGACGAATGAGCGAGCCGCCTATCTCGCCGCCAGCTGCGACTTTGACCCGGATCCCGAACTGCAGAAGCGCTTTGCGGCGATTGATGGCGTGGTGCTGACGCAGGGCTTTATCGCGAGCAACGCCCGGAACGAAGCCGTGCTGCTGGGGCGTGGCGGGTCGGACACTTCCGCCGCTTACTTTGCAGCGAAACTGCAGGCGTCAGCCCTGGAAATCTGGACCGATGTGCCGGGCTTGTTCAGCGCGAACCCCAAAGTCGTGCCCGGGGCACGCCTTTTGCGGAGATTGAGCTACGAAGAGGCTCAGGAAATTGCCTCTACCGGCGGTTCGGTGTTGCACCCGCGAAGTATCAGTCCCTGCCGCCGTCACGGTATTCCGCTGAAGGTGCTTTGCACCACACAGCCGGAATTGCCGGGAACGCTCGTGACGTCGAGAGCCGGAAGTGACGCTCCGCGGGTCAAGGCCATCGCGGGCCGCGGCAACATCACGCTCGTGTCCATGGAGACGCTCGGCATGTGGCACGAGGTCGGATTTCTGGCCGACTCCTTCCGGTGCTTCTCGGACCTCGGCTTGTCGATCGACCTGGTGTCGACTTCGGAAAGCAACGTAACCGTGACTCTCGATCCGGGCGTCAATCCGATGGATGCCAACCTGCTGGCCGAACTGCAAGCGCGGCTCGAGCGTCTTTGTCGAGTGAGCATCATCCGGGGCGTGGAAGTTGTGAGCCTGGTGGGCCAGAAGATTCGCGCTGCGCTTCATGAGATCGGTCCCGCGCTGGAGGCCTTCGAGGAGCACAAGATTCATCTCGTCAGCCAGTCGGCGACCGACCTCAACCTGTCGTTCGTCGTGGAAGAGGGCCAGGCCCCCCGCCTGATCCAGAAGCTCCACGGCACCCTCGTGCAGCCCGGGCCAGACGATGAGGTATTTGGTGAAACCTGGGAAGAACTCCAGGGCGGTACACGGCATGCAGTGGCGCATCAGGATCCCTGGTGGGTGCAGCGACGAAGCGAGTTGATCGCCATCGGTCGCGACAAGGGATCGGCCTACGTGTACGACCTTGCCACCGTTCGGGCTGCGGCGAACCGCCTCAAGGCCCTGCGTTCGGTAAACCGGGTCTTCTTCGCCATGAAGGCCAATAATTCCGCTGCCATTCTTCGCGCTCTACATGCGGAAGGGTTGCACTTCGAGTGCGTATCACCGAGCGAGATTGGCCGCATTCTCGAGTTGTTTCCGGGAATTGACCCGCAACGTATTCTATACACCCCCAACTTTGCACCGCGATCCGACTACGAGTACGGCCTCGAACAACGGGTGTGGATTACGCTGGACAATCTTCATCCGCTCCGGCACTGGGGCGACCTGTTTCGCGGACGCGAATTATTCCTGCGTATTGATACCGGCCATGGTCGTGGTCATCACCAGCACGTCAAGACGGCTGGCACTCACTCCAAGTTCGGTATTCCCTTGTTTGAGCTTCCGGAGGTCAGGCAACTGCTGGCTGAATGCGGTGCCACAGTGGTCGGGCTCCACGCCCACGTGGGCAGCGGCATCCTCACGCCTGAGAACTGGCAGGAAGTCGGCCGCGAACTGGTGGTCGTCGCCCAGGATTTCCCGGACCTCCGTTATCTGGATCTGGGTGGCGGGCTTGGCGTTCCGGAAAAGTCGGGTCAGAGGCCTCTCGATTTGGCGGCGGTTGATGCGGGTATTGCAGAGATCCATTCAGCGCGCCCTGGCCTTGAGATCTGGCTTGAGCCAGGCCGTTACCTCGTCTCCGAGGCCGGCGTCCTCGTCGCGACCGTTACCCAGACCAAGGGGAAAGGCCAGATGCAGTACGTGGGCGTGAGCACCGGCATGAACAGCCTGATCCGGCCAGCGCTGTACGGCGCGTTCCACGAGATTGCCAATCTTAGCCGGTGGGGTGAGCCAGCCTCCCAGATCGTAACTGTCGTCGGACCGATCTGCGAAACCGGAGATCGACTCGGGGCCGACCGCCTCCTGCCGCCCTGCCTGGAGGGCGACGTACTGGCGATCGCGAACGCTGGCGCCTACGGTCACGTGATGAGTTCCCGGTACAACCTGCGAGAGCCGGCCGAGGAAATTGCCATCTGATTGTCGGAAAGCAACTAATCCGGATTGTCTTCCGGAATAGTTAATAAATCCCTGTTTCGACGGGAATCACGGGTGCGCTTGGGAATCTGGCGCCCTTGCCTGGACTATCGGCTGAAGCGGGTGTTCAAGCTGGATCTCGAGAGCTGCGAGGGGTGTGGTGGTCAGGTGCGGGTCATCGCCTGCATCGAGGACCCTGGGGTGATCGCGAAGATTCTGGCGCACCTGGAACAGCCGCAGCCGTCAGTCACCACGGTCCCGCCGCTACCGGCCCGCGGACCCCCGCGTCAGGGTCTGCTGGAGTTGAGCTGAGACCTGCCGAGCATCAGCCGGAGAGAATCCGGCCGGGTGGTCCTGCGCCGGACCCGTGGTGCGCTGCGAGAATCGGTACGGGAGCG
>JAQBGF010000133.1:0-19518 GCA_032122615.1 Gammaproteobacteria bacterium
CCGGGAGCGCCCCACGACGCGATCCGCCGAAAGATGGTCGCGATCCAGCGCCAGAGTCTCGGCAGGAGCCAGATCGCGACAGCGATTGCGCCGACCAGCGCGAACAACAGCACCACCGGCGCCACAATCGCCAGCCAGACGATGCCGGGCGCCGCGATATCCTCAAACAGCGAAGCCAGCCAGTTGGAGAAGGGGCTCCGGCGAATGGTTGATCGCGATGCGGGTGGCCGCCTTGGTGAAGTGACTGCCGGCTGTGATCGTGCCGCCGATCAGGCCCGCGGCGACCATCAGCGGCAGGCTGTCCTCGCCGAGGACGCCCACCGAGCCGGCGGCGAGCAGGGCGCCGGCCGGAATCCGGATGAACGTATGGACGGCGTCCCAGAGGCTGTCGAAGCCCGGGATCTTGTCGGCGAAGAACTCAGCCACCGACAGCGTGCCAGTGGTGCCGAGCACCAGCGGGTTGGCAAGAACTTCGAGGTGCGTGGGCAGTGCAATCCACCCGTAGTACCCGGCGATGCCCACCAGGAACAACACGATGTACAAGCGAAGGCCGCTGGCCCACGCGAGCCCGGCGGCGAGAGCGATGCTCGGAATGTCCACGCTACAAACTCCGGAACAGCAGTGCGACGGCGCTTACAGTCGACAGCGTAAGCACAGCCAGCCGCGAATAACCACGATCCATGATTCTGGCAAGCGGCCTGGACAGCAGGTACCCAAGCACATAGCCAGGGATCAGCCACAGCGCGAGGGTGGCTTCGTGCACCCCGAACTGGCCGACCGCTGTCAGGAACACCAGGATGATGGCCGATGACGCGGCATACACGAATGCCAGTGTAGGCCGAAGCTCCGGACCTTCACGATGCTGGTAAAGCAGGGCGATCGGTGGTGCGCCGACACCGCTGGAGGCGCCCATCACGCCAGCAATCACGCCAACTGAAACCAGACTTCGACGGTTGAAGGGCAGCTGTACGCCGGCCGACGTTACGGCGACGGTGATGAGGATCGTCATCGCAAAGGCGATGCCCACGCGTTCTGCCGGTATCGACGCAAGTCCCAGCGCGCCAATCGCGCAGCCGACCAGCAACCCGGACATCAGCGGCTTTAACTCACCGTACCGAATGTGCCGGCGACCCCGCCAGGCCATCGGCAGCGAGAGCGCCACGCTGGCCATGACGGCCGGTCCCGGTACGAGGTCAAGACTAATCAGTGCCAGCAACGGCACGATCAGGATGCCGGTGCCCATGCCAGTGGCGGCCTGTAGTACGGCGCCGACAACGATCACGCCGGTAGCAACAACGACACTGAGCGGATCGAGAGCCAAGGACCGGTGCCTCTGAACCCGCTAGGGGGCCAGCTGGTGTGCACCAGCCGATGCCAGGTCATCGCTGCTGTCGACGTCAAAAAAAAGCACCAGCTGGAGCTCGTCGTCGGCGCTCTCGTTGATCTCCTGGTGGAAAACCCCGGCCGGTATGAGGACTGAAGCCCCGGGCCCGATCCTGGCTGAATGCTCCAGCTGCTGTCCCCAGAGAACCTTGCCGTTGCCACGCAGGACATGGACGAGGGTTTCATGCAGGCCATGATTGTGGCCGACGGTGCGCCCGACGGGCGGTATCGTCAGTGACAAGAGCTGTTGCCCACTGGCCCCGTCCGGCAGGTGTGTAATGGCCGCGAGGCGCTGGTCGAAAAACCCGCGAACGAGGCCCGCATCGAGTGCTCCGTCCTCAAGAATGCGCACCTCGGGTTCGCGTGACGTCACGACTTGTCGTCGTCCTGGATGCCGAAGATGCCGACACCGACCCGCCTGCCGCGCAGTTGTGAGGCGTCCTCTGTGGTCGGGACCTCGTTCTTTGACAGCCACTCGTCGACGTGCTCCAGAAAGGCCTGACCTTCGTGCTCCAGGAATGTCCGGAATCGCCGGGCATCGGCCGTTCTGATTCTCGTATTGATGGCCCGACCCGCGAAGCGGGAGGCCTCGCCTTCCCGTTTGCCGAGATTGAAGGCGACGGTGGTACCCACGTCCTCGAGCATCGAGCCGCCCCTGACCACCGCGTCCGGATCCATCTGCAGCGGCATGTAGTAGCGCTTCAGGACGCGCAGGTCGCCCGCAGGTAACTCCTGCAGAGCGCCCACGCGACACAGTTCCCGCCGCAGGGTAATCGGAGCCAGGTCGCCACCGTACCGCTTGCAGAGTTCTGTGAAGGTAGGCCGAGTGTTGCCGCCCGGCGCGGGTTCAAAGGCGAGGTCCAGCGGCTGTCCGGCATCGTCCGCGAAGTCGGCGTCGAGGTGCCAGCCGGTCAGGACCCGGGTGGCGCCACCGAGTGGTTCCGAGTCGACCTGTAACTCACTCGCCAGCACCTCGCGGAGTCGCCTGACTTCCCGCCGGCTGAGCCCGGTCATGACGGCGATGCGCGACATATTGGTCGGCCGTCCGTGGAGTCCGTAGTCGCGGGTCGCGACCTCCACGAGTGTCGCCTTGCAGACTTCGCTGGCTTCCTGCCACGTCACTCCGCTTCGCAGCAGGATCCTGGACAGGGGACGAAGAGCAAGCCTGAGTGCAGCCAGGGTTGCGTGTTTGAGATCGTTACTCACGTGCGTTGGCTTTCATCATCGTCCCGGGTCCCGTTCACGCCAAAAGTTCACAGATTCTGGAACTGCGTCGTTGACGGGGCACCGTGGTGTTCCATTTAATTGCACTATTGGTATATATATGCACAATAGTATTGTTGGCTGCAATAGTGCTGTGCGTGTGAGATTGGGAGTTTAGCCGCGCCGCTGGGGCATCGGGCGAGGTGGAAAGTGAAGCGGGGTACTGAATAGTGATCGACACGACGCCAGTTTCAGGCATCCACGGTTGCCATGACAGCCCCTCATTCTCCGCGGCGCGAACGACGAGTTATTCGTGAGCTCACGCCGAAAGCAATTGGGCGTGTTGCTGCTCCTCGCGGGTCTGGCATTTATCGCCCTGACCATCGGGCCAGCGCGCGCTCAATCGGCCTTCCGTTCCGGATTTGATCATTTCACCACCGCCTGGCCGCTCGACGGGGCTCACCAGAATGTGGACTGCGAAAACTGCCATGTCGAGGGCATCTTCAAAGGGACGCCCCGTGAATGTGCCGGGTGCCACAATCGTGGTGGCCTGGTAAAGGCCACGGCGCGGCCGCTCAATCACATTCGTTCCACCGCCCAATGCCAGGACTGTCATAGCCCGACGAGCTGGGCGGCGGTTCGGAGAGTGGACCACACGCAGGTATTGGGCAGTTGCCGGAACTGCCACAACGGCATTACGGCCACGGGCAAGCCGCCCGATCACCCGCCTGCCTCCAATCAGTGCGAGCTGTGCCATCGGACGAACACCTGGGTGATCACGGCCTTCCTTGCACCGGCGTCACCGGCAACTGAGCAAGTTGCCCTATCGGCGCCACCCCGCAGCACCAACTCACGAAATCATTGAAGGCTGAAGGCGTGAGATTGCAGTGCAGGATTCTCGCCATTGTTACTGGATTTCTCGCCGTTAGTCATGGCACGCCAGCGTCCTCGAGCGCGCTGCAGAACGTGTTCGTCTCCAGGAGTGATGGCATCGCGGTCATCGAATTCCGCTTCAGTTGTTTCCATCGTTTCGAAAGTCAGTCGTCCCGGGGCCCAGCGACGACTTTCGAAATCAGCCTGACCCGTCTGGGACAGTGCGACGCTGTCCGGGCGGGGGAGGGTGTGCAGGAATCGACGCGGCCCGCCGGCCGCGAGATCGTGGCACTGGACGCGGTGGACTATCTCTCTCGGGACCGCGGCGAGGCCATCGTGAAATTGCGGTTCATCCGGCCTGTGCAAATCGACGTTTTGCAGACGGGCGATCTCACGGGGCTGCAGGTCAGGATACGGGCGACGACGGGCGCGTCCGGGGAGGTCAGGGTCCAGGAGAAATCCGCCCAGGAAACCGCGCTGCCGCTTGCCCGCACACCGGAGCGTCTCGCCCGTGCGAACGCAGCGGCGCTTGAACGTGCAGCGCGGCGTAATGCGCCCGTACCGGAACCGGCCGCCAACTTCGCGATCAACCTCGAAACCTCCGCGACGGAGGTGTTGAACGCTGACCTTGGCGACGTCGCGGCCAACGGCGAGCGCCTCTACGTCATGAAAGCGCAATTCGGCACGGAAACGGTGTTCAGGTTGCGACTCGGATTTTTCACGACAGAGGCGCAGGCTGAAACCGCGCTGGCGCGCCTGCAAGCCCGTTATCCGGCTGCCTGGGTGGTAAAGATTGGCGCTGAGGACCACGAGAAAGCGGTCTCTGGTTCAGTTGTAGCTGCAGCAGCAGGGGCACAGCCGGCGGCGGCGCCCGTCGCCGTTGACCACGGGGGCATCGCGACCCGGTCCGCCGAGCAGCTCGGCGCGCTGATGGCAGAGGCCCGCACTGCGGTGCTTGCCGGTGACTTCGCGCGGGCAGCGTCGCTCTACGCGGACGTGCTCACCGAGCCGCGAAACGAATTCTCCCGGGAAGCCCGCGAGCTTCTCGGCGTCGCGCGGCAACGCAACGGCGAGCCCGCACAAGCGATCGCCGAGTATCGCCGCTACCTGGAGGAGTATCCCGACGGTGAGGGGGCAGACCGGGTGAGCCAGAGGCTCGTGGCCCTGACGACGGCCCGGGATGCGCCAAAGAGCGGCCTCCGTGCAGCCAGTCGGGGTGGGGAGACCGACGCGTGGGACACCTTCGGCAGCTTTTCGCAGTACTACCGTCACGACGCGGCCGACCTCGCGGGTCAGGGGATGACCACGAAGGTGTCAATGGTGCAGACGGATGGCACCCTCGACCTGCGCAAGCGCGGCGACCAACTCGATTTAGCGGGCCGCGCCACACTCGGTTACGACTATGACCTGCTGAACGAACCTGCCGCGCCGGGCAACCGCACGCGCATCTACGACCTGTATGCCGATCTCTATCATCGGGATCTGGGTCTCGGGGTGCGGGTTGGCCGCCAGAGGGAACGTAGCGGTGGAGTCCTTGGCCGCTATGACGGCGCTCACATCTCGTACCAGGTGCGACCGGACGTCAAATTGAACGTGATGGGCGGGTTCCCGGTCTATTTGTCGTCCGACAGCCTGGACACAGACCGCGTTTTCTATGCCATGAGCGTCGACCTCAACGACATGTTCAAGGGGATCGACACGTCATTCTTCGTCAATACGCAGAGCATAGACGGGATCGAGGATCGGCAGGCAGTCGGCGCGGAACTGCGCTATTTCGACGGTTCGCGCTCGTTGATCGGCCTTGCGGACTACGACATCGGTTTCGGCACACTCAACACCCTGAGCCTGGTCGGCAACTGGTACTTCGACAGCGGGCTCGCGATGAGTGCCTCCGCGGACTACCACAGGAGCCCGTTCCCCCTGGCAGAGAACGCCCTGATCGGCCAGACGGCGGGCTCTATCCATGATCTCCTGCAATCGTTCACGGAGGACGAGATCCGCCAGCTCGCCGAGGATCGTTCCGGCGAGACGTTGAGTTACTCCCTCGGATTTTCCCAGCCGCTCGCGGAGCGCTGGCAAATCAACGTGGATTTCACGGCAGCCCAGCTGGCCGAAGGTCCGGGGTCGGGAGGCGTTCTCGCCCTGCCGGATTCCGGCGACGAGTACTACGTTTACACGAGCCTCGTTGGATCAAGTCTCTTCATTGAGGGCGATGTATCCATCCTCGGCCTTCGCTACAGCGACAGCGAAATTGCCCGTGTTTCCACGATCTACCTGGATTCGCGATATCCGGTTGCGAACAGTCTGCGGGTGAATCCCCGACTGGCTGTTTCTGTGCGGCAGATTTCCGCGGATGACTCCAGTGAAACGTTTGTGAGCCCGAGCTTGCGACTGCTCTACCGCTTTGCGCGCCGTTATCAGATTGAGCTGGAAGGTGGCGGCGATCTGGGCAGCCGGTCTGGTGATGGAAATACCGACACCACAGCCTATTTCATCTACATGGGTTACCGGGCGGAATTCTGATGCGACGGCTCCTCCTGCAACTGCTGGCCGGCATCGTGTTCTCCTCATTGTCAGGGGGATGCGCCGGCACGCCGGAGCGTTCCGATGTCCGGGACTACCTGGAGGAAACGACTGGTACCAGCATCACCTATGTCACAGCGCCCGCGGTATTTGTAAACAAGCAGCCCGGGCTTGCGTCGAGCGGGCGCGACTATGTGTATCTCGCCCCGCTGCTGATCAGTAGCGGCGGCGAGCGCTCCTGCTGGCTGTGGCTCGGCATCTGGAGCACGGTCGATCGGCAAGCCCGCGACGAGGGCGCGAGCCCGCTCAGGCTTGGGGCCTTGCAGATCGTTGCAGACAACGAACCAATGGACCTGGACCTCCAGTCCGTCGATTTGCTGCCGGTTGGCGTTCGCCGGATTCCCTACGCGACGCCCGTGCCCCCGACCCAGGAGCTCCTGGTTCAGGTCACGCGTAGCCAGCTCCAGCGGCTCGGCCGTGCGCGCGTCCTGACGCTGACTGACCGGCAGCTCGGCGGGGCGTCCCGCGTCTGGCGCAGCGACGAACACGCCGTCGCGGTGCTGCGTCATTTGGCCGACGAGATCGGGGCGGCGCGGTCGGACCCGGGTACCGGCCGATGAACCGCCTGGGTTGTGTGACGGCTGTCACAGCGGCGCGCGGCTACCCGGCCTTAGGGTGGCGGGACAGCCAGCGAATACCCGTGGGGCTAAGGGGCCGGGTATCGAGGTGGCGGCCGTGCCGTGGGCGCGACCGTTCATCGAGAACTCGCAGAGGGGCCTGGAAATGAAATCGTCACAGTCGCTTCAAATGGCGAGCCGTATTGGCTTCCTCGTGCTGTCCCTGCTTGCCCTGAATGGCTGTTTGAACGTCCCCGACAATGAGCAGGTTAACGCGGTCATTGCCGGTGGAATTCCTGACCACTCTGCGTTCGGCAGCACCAGTTGTGTGACTTGCCACTCCCTCGATCGACCTGCTCCTGTCAGGGCCACAACGACCGGTGTGGAAGTCATTCACGGCGGTGGTCGCGACTGCGGGGAGTGTCACATCGCAGGTGCCGCGAACTGGAGAAGTTTCGTAACGTTCAGCCATTCCCCGGTTCCTGCTTCGTGCGACGACTGTCACCTGGCGTCGCGGCCCACCGCCATCGTGAACGACAAGATGCTCCACTCCTATTCGGGTGTCGGGGATTGTGTTGCCTGTCACTCTGCCGACGCGGGATTCACCTGGGCTAACGGAACATACGTCCACGAACCTCTTCCTGGCAGCTGCTCCGAGTGTCACTCGGCACAGCGTCCGACGACTGTCGTGAACAGCTTCTCTCACGACGCCGGTGGAACGGGCGATTGCGTGAGTTGTCACCGTAACGTGGGGGTCAGCTGGAGCGACGGATTTTTCTCGCACTCACCAGAGCCGGCAAACTGTTCCGATTGCCACGCGGGAACTCGTCCAACAGGGCCGGTCGGCACTCCCCCGTTCGATCACGCTATTGCCGGAACGGGCGATTGCAAGAGCTGTCACCTTGTCTTGAGCGCCACGCAAACGGATTGGAGTGGCGGCAGCTTCAGTCATAGCCCTGCACCCACCAGTTGCATCGATTGTCACCTGGGGATCCGCCCTGTGGGGCTGGTGGGAACGCCGGTCTTTGATCACGCCAAGGGCGGCACTGGTGATTGTGTGAGCTGCCATCTGCCCAAGAGCGCCACGCAAACCGACTGGTCCGGGGGAAGCTTCTCACACAGCCCGGTTCCGGCCTCGTGTAGCGATTGTCACGCCGGCAATCGGCCAGCGGGATTGGTGGGGACTCCGGCGTTTGATCATGCAATTTCCGGACTGGGCGATTGCAAGAGCTGTCACGCTCCGCAGAGCGCGACGCAGGCGGACTGGAGTGGCGGAAGCTTCTCTCACGTACCGGCACCGACGACCTGCATCGGCTGCCATCTTGCGCAACGCCCGGTGGCTGTAACCAGCAGTGGCTTCGATCACTCGAAGAACGGCACGGGTGATTGCGTGGACTGTCACCAGGATCCTGGCGTCACATGGACGGGCGCCTCTGGCTTTGATCACAGCACGATACCGCCGGAAACCCGCTGCGACAGCTGTCACGCACCCCAGCGCCCCGCTGCAGCCATCGATGTTCCCTGGCCCGGGCATCCTGCTGATCCGAATCAATTCCTGCATTCGGTAGTGGCAGCTACCGACTGCAAAGCCTGCCACCTCGATCCAGGCGTCGCATGGGCCCCCGGGGTCTATTCGCACAGCCCGAATCCCGGGCAATGTGCGATTTGCCATCTGAATCAGCGTCCTGTCGGGCCGGCCGGGTCACCGCTGTTTGACCACGCGCTGGGTGGCTCGGGAGATTGTGTCGCTTGTCATGCCGTGGGGAGCGCAACGAAAACCGACTGGACCGGCGGTAACTTCATCCACACGAACGACATCACGGCCTGTGCAACCTGCCACGCGTACCAGCGCCCCACCGGCCTGGTCGGGACGCCCCCGTTTGATCACTCGATTGCCGGAACGGGCGATTGCAAGAGCTGCCATGCGATGAAGAGCGCAACGCAGACAGACTGGACGGGCGGAAGCTTCAGCCACGTACCGAAGCCGACGACCTGCTCGGGCTGTCACATCGGCCAGAAACCCGCAGCTGCCGTACGCGGGACTGCCGTTTCGACAGATGGCAAGACCTATCAGAACGATTTCCTGCACAGCCTGGTTGCCGGCGACTGCGTCAGCTGCCATATCGTGAAAAGCGTGACGCAAACGGACTGGACCGGGGGCAGCTACAGCCACAATCCGGTACCGGGCAGCTGTAGCACTTGCCACGCAATCACCAAACCGGCCGCCGGCGTCTCGGCCTTTGATCATTCGCAGCCGGGACTCAGTGACTGCAAGAGCTGCCACGCCTTTGCCGGGCAAAAGTGGACCGGCGCCTCGGCAATTCCGTCGGTCGTCGTTCTCACACCCCCGACTGGAAAATCATCCTGGGGGAATATCACGGCTCCTCACCCGGTCATTGATTCGGCCAAGACGGGCATTACTTGCGCGAGTTGTCATGGAGCAAATACGAGCGCAAAAATCATCGACTACGATCACCTGTTTCCCGTGATCGGCGGCAAATGCGTCTACTGTCACTACACCGGACAAACTGAAACATCGGCTGCGGTGGAAACAAAGAGCCACGAGAGCACCAGCAATACCAAGGACTGCAATGTTTCCGGGTGTCACAGGCCAAAAAGCTATCCGATCTGGAAAGCATCGGAGCTTACGTTCTCTGATGGAGAGTGGGGTTCGCCCTGACGACCGGAGAGGCGGAAGGCCTTTATGAGGTCGGACGGCGCGGTTGGGTAAAGGTGGTCGTGGTGTGACAGCGGCTGCAGTCCCGGCTGAAGCCGCCGGTGTGGATGTCATCCCGCCGATGGCAGTCGGCGCACTGTGTGGAGACTTCGATCTTGTCGGTCACACGCCTGGTGTGGCAGGCCACGCATTGCAGGCCGGTGTGGGCACCGTCCAGGGCAAAATCCGTCTGCCGGGCGTGATCAAAAGTCCACAGGTTCCAGTCGTTCGGGTTGTGGCAGGTGCTGCAAACGGGACCAAGGCGCCCCTCGTGCGAATCATCCCTGTCATGGCAGTCGTTGCAGGCAGAGGGGGTGCCCTTGTAGTCCGCCGTGACGTGGCAGGCCTCACACGGCACCACCGTGTGCAGGCCATTCAGCGGAAAGCTGGTCAGGTCATGGTCGAAGGCTACCTTCGCGGTCCAGCCAACCGGCGTGTGGCAAGTCACGCAGTCGTCGCCCAGCTTGCCGGTGTGCACGTCGTCCCTCTTGTGGCAGGCGATGCAGGCCATCTCGGTCTTGACCGTGTAGACGGGTCCTGTGTGGCAACCCCGACAGCTGACGTCCTTGTGGGCGCCGAGTAACGGAAATTCGGTGGCTTTAGCGTGATCAAATTTCAGTTCTGACCATCGGTCATTGCCGTGGCAGTCCTCACAGGCAGTGCCATTGAGTCCCTGGTGTGTGTCGTCCCCCTGATGACAGCCGAAGCAGTCTTCAGGCACCTTTGCCTTGTAGTCGCCGGTGGTATGGCAGGCGAGGCAACTCGTGGTGGCGTGTTTGCCGAGCAGGGCGAAGCCTGTCTCCCTGGCGTGGTTATAGGTCGAACTCTTCCACTTCTGAACGCTGTGGCAGGACTCACAGTCTTTGCCGTTCTTGCCGGCGTGCACGTCGTCGGCGCTGTGGCAGTCGACGCATTTGGTGGGGGCTGATTCGTATTTCTGGTCGGCATGGCAGGCCTCGCAGGCCACCCCGGCATGCCCGCCCAAGAGCGGGTAGTCCGTGAATTCAGCGTGGTCGAAAAGGGTGACGGCTGCCCGCCAGTTCTGCTCGTTGTGGCAGGTTGCACACTTCTCACCCAGCCCGTCCTTGTGCACGTCGTCATCCTTATGGCAGGCGATACACTCGCCTTTCGCCTCGCGAAACAGTTTGTCCGGGCTGTGACAGTCAGCGCAGGGCACTGCCTGGTGGGCGCCCTGCAGGGAAAGATCCGTGCGCCGGTGGTCGAAGGTGTCCTTGTCGAGTCTGACGATGTCCGCGTCGCGTCCCAGGTGATCAGTGTGACAACTGACACAGTCCGCCTTGACGACGTTGGGAGACTTGCCGTGAAAGCCTGTGGCCTTGTCGAGGTCTTTGGCGACATCCTCGTGGCAATCAAGGCACAGCGTGTTTTGCTCGGTCTTTGCAAAGGCGACGTGGCAGCTGCGGCAATCAGCCTCGAACTTTGCGTGGCCGGAAATCACGGGTCCCGGCATGACGAGCTTCTCGATCTCCAGGCCACGGGCATCCGTCGCGACCCCCAGAGCGAGGAAGACGACCGACGCGCCCAGGCTCGTCCGGGACATCTGCGCTGACACGGGTAATCAGACCCTCTTGGTACGGCCGCTACTAGTAAAGGTGAACGGCAATGACATGCACAATTGCCGAAACAACGAGCAGGAAAAAGAACGGCAGGTGGATGACGTGCCAGAGGTGAAAGGCACGCTCGTAAAATCCAAAGAGGGCAAGGGCCCGTACCTGCCGGAGGTGCTCACGCACATGCCGTTTCGCGGTTTTTTCGAGGCGCGAACGCTGTTCGGCGACGGCGGGTGACCGCCTGGCTGCCTCGTCAAGCTCGGCAGCCATTACCCGGTGCAACTGCCAGGCGGTGATACGGGTCTTCCACGCGTAGGCCACGGGCCGAAGCGCGGCAGCGGAGAGCGTATCGGCGTCTTTCAGTACCTCGCGATCAAGGGCTGCCAGCCGTTCGTACAGGGACTTGAACATCCCGCTGTTGCTGCGCTCCAGCGATTCCCGGACCCGTTGCGTGCGGTCGGCGAGAGTCGCCCGCCGGCCGTACAAACCCAGATGAATGTGTGTGTAAAGGTATCGGCCGATGATGCCGCTGCCCGCCACCAGAAGCGCGCAGTAGAGAGCGATTCTGGAATTCATATCGCCCAGCTGGAAGTTGCTGTGATAGAGGATCACCAGCGGTCCGAAGATGCCGAGACCCATATGCGCCCTGAACCAGTGCCTGATCGGTCCGAGCCACTGGAGGTTGCGAATCCGCTTTCGTACCGAGTACAGGGGTATCACCAGCATCGCGACGCCGCCGACGATGCCGAGCAGGTAGCCCATTCCCTCGTCGGCGTGCAGATTGCGGGTGTCGCGGCCGAGCCAGCCGATGGCAATGATCAGGGCTGCCAGCAGGTAGGCCGCCGGAGCGCTGTAACGCCCCCCGTAAGCGAAGAACGACGAAACAGAACCGTAAAAACGTCGTCCACGACCCGGCAGCGCCCCGGCTGACGCGGTGGAAACACCCATCTGACTGCCCATTAACTGTTATGCCCGGCGGGTACCATAAACCGCCGAAGCCCCTTAAAATTGCGAACTCCGTCACATTTGTGCATAAATAGATCAACTGTGCAAGATGTTACCCTTCTTGTCGGGACCGGGCTGCGGTAACGACGCAAGCCCGGAGGGCCGCTGTGTGCCCCGCAGGGACGGGGTTTCCGGCACCTGGCGGGTGCCGGGTTGCACGACCCGGTCGGTAGTTACTGGCCGGTGGGTAAGGGATGCCTGTAATCATGTTCGAGCCGCTGGCTTTACTGACCTATGCATTGCCGCTGATGCTGTTCATCGTGCTCTGGCAGCGCCGACAGCGGCGAATGCATGCGGCGAGTGTGGCTGTCCTTGAGGAGGCCGTTTCATCCGGGTTGACCGAACCCGCTTCGCTGCACCCGCTGGTGAATGAGTCCCTCTGTATCGGTTGCGCAGCCTGCGTTGCCGCCTGCCCCGAAATGCCCGACCACAAGGTGCTGGGAATGATCAGGGGCAAGGCTTCCCTGATCGGGCCTACCGACTGCATCGGGCACGGCGCCTGCTACACGGCGTGCCCGGTCGGGGCGATTACGCTGGTGCTGGGGACGGAGCACCGGGGAATCGACATCCCCCAGGTGGGTCCGGATTTTCAGACCAACGTGCCGGGCATCTTCGTGGCGGGCGAACTCGGTGGTATGGGCCTGATTCGCAATGCCATCAACCAGGGTTGCCAGGCCATCGATTCAATTCGCGCGTTGCCGGGAATCGGCCGGGGCAGGGACCTCGACGTCTTGATTGTTGGCGCCGGACCTGCGGGGTTTGCCGCGTCACTGGCCGCAATGGAACACGGGCTGCGGTATACGACCATCGAGCAGGACACGCTGGGCGGATCGGTTGCCCACTACCCGCGCGGCAAGATCGTGATGACCTCCGTCGCAACGTTGCCAATGGTGGGTAAAGTCCGCCTGAAGGATACCTCCAAGGAATCGCTCCTTGAATTCTGGCGCGAGGTCGAAGCCGATACTGGCGTCCGGATCCGGTACGGCGAACGTCTGTTGTCGGTTTCTCCAGAGAAAGACGGCTTTACCGCAGTAACCAGCAAGGGCAGCTACTCGGTCCGCGCCATCCTGCTGGCCATTGGCCGGCGGGGAACGCCGCAGACGCTGGGCGTGCCGGGCGAGGACTTGCCGAAGACCACTTACCGCCTGATCGAGCCCGAGCAGTATCGCGATCGTCGCGTTCTGGTGGTTGGCGGTGGCGACAGCGCCATCGAGGCGGCGTGCTCACTGGCTGACGCCGCTGCTGCTGACGTCACCATTGCCTACCGATCCGCGGCCTTTACGCGCGCCAAGCAACGCAACCGCGAGCGGGTCCAGAGCGAGGCTGCTGCCGGTCGTGTGCGGCTGCTGCTCGAGTCCACAGTTACGGCTATCGAACCGGATCAGGTGCGTTTGAATCACTCGGGCCAGACCGTGCTTCTCCCCAATGACACGGTCATCGTGAATGCTGGCGGCGTGCTCCCCACACCGTTCCTGAACTCCATGGGCGTTGCCGTGGAGCGACGATTCGGTACCGCCCTGTGATTCGTCTGCGGCTAATGCCCGTGCTGTTGCTGCTGGTTGCTGTCAGCACGCCCGCAGCCACGCTGGAGGAGGCGAGGGCCGCGGTTCGTGTGCGGGATTACGCGACCGCCGCTGCCATTTACCGCAGCTTCGCGGATGCCGGCGATCCCGAGGCGCGCTACCAACTGGCCACGCTGTACCGTTCCGGCCTTGGTGTGGACGCAAATCCGGCAGAGTCCCGGGCGCTGCTCAAGCTGGCCGCCGACCAGGGCTACGCGGACGCGCAATACGCCTGGGGCCAGCTGCTGGAGAAAGCGTCGGGAGTGGCGGCCGATCCAGCGGCGGCGCGGGAGTGGTACCGCAAGGCCGCTGGCCAGAACCATCGCCTCGCTGCCGCGCGCCTGAAGGCCCTGGACGATTCGACGAAGGTGGCTGCCGTGCTGACCACGGACGACCTGAGTTACGCCGCAAGCCGTGGTGACGCCGCGGCTATCCGCTCGTCCGCGTTGCGTGCCACCGAGGTCAACGCGGTTGATACCCGCGGGCGCACCGCACTGATTGAGGCCATCGTCGGCTCCCACGCCGACGCCGTGGATGCCCTCATCGAACACGGTGCCGATGTGAATCAAGCCGATGCTGCCGGAAATCCGCCGTTGCACCTCGCCATTCAGGGTGGAGCACGCAATGTGGCGCGCAGCCTGCTGGCAGCTGGCGCGGCGATCGAGGCGCTGGACAGCGCCGGCAACACGCCACTGATCATCGCGGCGTTACAGGGGGATTCGGAGTCGGTGGGCCTGCTGCTGGACGCGGGGGCGCAAGTAGATCGCGAAGACCAGCGGGGGTGGACGGCCGCGGAGGCGGCAAAGACCCGTGGGCATCGCGACGTAGAGGCGCTGCTGGTCAGGCGCGGGGCGCGGGGCGTAGTCGTGCCGGCGCCGGCGCGGCGGACGCCCCGCGTCGAGTCTGCGGATGCCCCCGCCATGATTCGCGCGTCACTGGATGGCGACGTGGAAGGAGTACGCCGCCTGCTCGCATCCGGCGTTGATCCGAATGAACGGGCTGATGGCGAGACCGCGCTGACCCGGGCGGTGGCCGGCGGGCATGTGGCGGTTGTCCGCCTGCTCCTCGACGCTGGCGCGAAAGCCGACGCGCGGGGAGCGTCCGGCGAGCCTGTTCTGCAAATGGCCGCACGTGTCGGTCGGGAGGACATCACCGGCCTGTTGCTGAAAGCCGGTGCCCGGGATACGCGCTCCGGACCGGATCAGACCTCGGCGGCGATACTCGCGGCGCGGCTAGGGTTTCCCGACGTGTTGTCACAACTTATCAAGAATGGTGCAGATCCGGGTCAGGCTGATTCCCGGGGCACCACGCTGCTTTGTCACGCGGCCCGACAGGGTGACGAGGCGTCAGTCCGAATTCTTCTCGGCGCGGGCGCCCCGCCGGATGCTAAAACCAGCGACGGCAACACGGCGGTCCATATCGCCGCGGCGCGTAACCAGGTGCCGGCCATGCAACGCCTTGTGGACGGCGGGGCGACTATCGATGCACGCAATGGCCGCGGGCTGACGCCGCTGATGCTGGCGGCCATGGCCGGCCACCCGGAGGCGGTAGCCACGCTGCTCGATGCGGGCGCGGATACGCGGCTTGTAAACCCCGAGCGCCGCACGGCCAAAGACCTGGCCGCGGCGGCCAATCATCAGAAGGTTGCCGAGTTGTTGCAGCAGTGGTCGGCCAAGGGCAGTTTTCTGGGGAATCTCTAGCCTGACGCCGCGGGTGCGGCGCCTTCAATTACAATTCTCCGGAGTCCTTGTTCCGGAGCAGTCGCCCATGAAGTCGCGCGCCGCCATTGCACTGGCCGCAGGCCAGCCACTCGTTGTTGATACCGTTGACGTCGACGGGCCGCGAGCCGGCGAGGTGCTGATCGAAATCCGCGCCACCGGCGTGTGCCACACCGACGAGTTCACGCTCTCCGGCAAGGATCCCGAGGGTTTGTTTCCGTGCATCCTGGGGCACGAAGGCGCTGGCGTGGTCGTGGATATCGGCCCGGGTGTGACGACACTGAAAAAGGGCGACCACGTCATTCCGCTGTACACGCCGGAATGCCGGCAGTGCAAATTCTGCCTCTCGGGCAAGACCAATCTCTGCCAGGCGATTCGGGAGACTCAGGGCCGGGGCGTGATGCCGGACGGCACCAGTCGCTTCCGCGCCGGGGGCAAGGAGGTACTCCACTATATGGGGACGTCCACCTTCTCGAACTACACGGTGCTGCCGGAAATTGCCGTGGCGAAGATCCGCGAGGACGCGCCGTTCGACAAGGCCTGCTACATCGGTTGCGGTGTCACCACCGGCATCGGTGCCGTGATCAACACGGCGAAAGTGCAGCCGGGCGCCAACGTGGCGGTCTTTGGCCTTGGCGGCATCGGCCTGAACGTACTGCAGGGAGCGCGGTTGGTGGGCGCCGAAATGATCATTGGCGTGGACACCAACCCGAAGAAGCGGGCCATGGCCGAGGCCTTTGGCATGACCCACTTCATCAACCCCGATGATTGCGACAACGTGGTACAGGAAATCATCCGCATTACCGGCGGTGGTGTGGACTACAGCTTCGAGTGCATCGGCAACGTACAGGTGATGCGTCAGGCGCTGGAGTGCTGCCACAAGGGCTGGGGCGAGAGCATCATCATCGGCGTGGCGCCTGCCGGTGCGGAGATCAGTACGCGGCCGTTTCAGCTGGTGACGGGCCGGGTATGGCGCGGTTCGGCCTTCGGTGGCGCGAAAGGTCGTCGCGACGTGCCGCGGATTGTCAACTGGTATATGGACGGCAAGATCCGCATCGACGAGATGATTACCCACACGATGCCCCTCGAGGACATCAACAAGGCCTTCGACCTGATGCACTCGGGCGAGTCCATTCGAAGTGTGGTGACTTTCTAAACGCTGAAGGCCGACGTCAGCGAAAACCGACACGCTTGCGCCGCCGGCGGAGCTTGATTTCGCGGTGCAGGACGGTGGGGTCCAGTTCAATGCCATTCGGCCAGACCAGCAGGTTCTGGCCGCGATCGAGCTTGAGGCGACGGAATTCCCGCAGATCCCGCAGGGGTTCGAGCGACCAGGGCGCCAGCTGGTCTTCCAGGTCGACAGCGCCTTCCGTGCCGTCGGCGTAGGCAAGCCAGATCTGGTAGCGCTCCAGCGGCCAGGCGGCAATCAGTCGTGCAGTCATTGCCACGCATCGTGCGCCGCGCGCGACAGTGGCAACAAGCCGCTAATCTCGGTGAACTGGCCGTATTTGCCGCCGCTCCCGGTAGGAGCGCCTTCAGGCGCGACCGATAAGTGTCGCGCCTGAAGGCGCTCCTACAAAGTGCTGGTACGCCAGGTTGCGACGCGTTCGCGTATCAGCGTTTCGATTTCGTCCCACGACTCCGCACCCGGCGCCGGCAGATCCCGGTTTGTGGAGTTTCGGACGACAATCGTTTCGTGGCCGCCCGCGCGCAGCGCGCGAATATTCTCCGGGCTGTCTTCCAGGTACAGGTCGGCGCCGACTGCCGCTTTGTCGCGCATGAAGCACAAGTCCCAGTAGGGAATGCCGTAGCGTTCCAGCCAGTCGGTGGTCTGGCGGATGGCTTCCTTGTGAAACCAGTGGATGTAGAGGCGGTGGGTGATGATCCGGATGCGGATTTCCGGAATAGTGTCGAGCCGACGCAGTGCGGCTGGAGCGCCCTTGATCGGTGGCAGCCGGGCGAACAACTCGCGTTCCTTGACGGCGAATCGATGCAGGGCGTCGTAGCCGCCAGCGGCGTCCAGGCCCCACTCGCCGAAGCCGTAGCTGATTTCATCGGTCAGCGCGGTGTCTGCAACACCCAGCCACTCGGCCGCCACGGGTTTAAGGCCGCCGGCGAAATCGGCAACGACACCATCCAGGTCGACGCCGAGGACAAAGTGGCGAATCGCCGTCACGCCGAGCGCTTCGTGATCTCGATCAGGTGGTATCCGAACTGGGTGCGCACGGGGCCGTGCACCTTGCCCATATCTTCGCTGAACACGACGGTGTCGAACTCCTTGACCATCATGCCCGGGCTGAACTCGCCGAGATCGCCGCCCTGCTGGCCGGAAGGACACTCGGAATACTGCTTGGCAATCTGGGCGAAATCCTCACCGCCCTCGATGCGGGTCTTGAGGTCGTCGCAGGTGGGCTGATCGGCCACTAATATGTGGCGGGCACTGGCTTTTCGCATGGCTGATTTTCCAGAAAAACGGGGCGGTCAGATTCTAGCCTACAGGAGGCATGTCCCCTTTTCCTCTCACGTCGTGATAGCGTTTGCCCGCATTCAGCAGTGGAGGCGCGTGCCATGCAACGGCGGTTATTCCTTGGTTCCATGCTCGGTGCCGCGGCGAGCGGCACGCCACTAGCCCGCGCGATCGCAGCGGCCGCAGCCACCCCCATCTCCGGCGACCTGCCGGCCACCCGTCTTGGTGGCGGTGAAACCGTCCTCAGCCGTGCCGCCGTCCGGGAGTTTCGGGCCAGCCTCCGCGGCCCACTGCTCCTGCCTGGTGAGGACGGCTACGACCGCGCTCGCCAGGTCTGGAACGGCATGATTGACCGCCGTCCAGCTCTCATCGCCCGGTGCAGCGGCCCGGCTGACGTGGTGAGTTCGGTCGAGTTTGCCCGCTCCAACGACCTGCTCGTCGCCGTGCGCAGTGGCGGGCACAGCACCTCGGGCCAGTCGGTATGCGACGGTGGCCTGATGATCGATTTGTCCGCGATGCGCGGCGTGCGCGTAGACCCACGTGCGAAACGCGCCTGGGTTGCGGGCGGCTCGCTGCTGGGTGATCTCGATCGCGAGTCGCAGTTCTTTGGTCTCGCGACCACGGCCGGCACGGTGTCGCACACCGGCGCCGCCGGCCTGACTCTCGGTGGCGGCTTCGGGCGGCTCGGCCGGCGCCTCGGCCTGGCCTGTGACAATCTCGCCTCCATCGACGTGGCAACGGCCGACGGGAAAGTACTGCGCGCCAGTAGCAATGAGAATCGCGACCTGTTCTGGGGCATGCGGGGCGGCGGCGGAAACTTCGGTATTGCGACGGCCTTCGAATATCGCTTGCACGATATTGGCACGACCGTGCTCGGTGGCCCGATCATCTATCCCTTCAGCAAGGTCAGGGAAGTCCTCGACTTCTACGTTGAGTTTGCGCAAACGATCCCCGATGAACTCAACGTTGATTGCGCGATTGTGGCCCCGCCGGGCGGCAAGCCAGCGGTCATACTGGAAGTCTGCTATGCAGGTGATCCTGCTGTCGGGGAGAAGCTGATCCAGCCGATCCGCAGCTTCAGCAAGCCACTGGTCGACCAGGTCAAGCTGATGCCGTACCTGAAGCTGCAGTCCGGCGGTGACGAGGCCAATGGCCCCGGCCGCAACTACTACATCAAGAGCGGCTTCGTGCACGACGTGGATCCCGCCCTGTTCGACACCATGGTGAATGGCTTTACGCCCGACCCGGGCCGCGCCACCGTCATGCTGCTTCAGCAGCTCGGCGGCGCCATCCGGCAGGTGCGCCCCGACGCGACGGCATTTCCGCACCGCAATGCGCAGTTTGACCTGCTGGTGCTGGGCGGCTGGGACGACCGGACCCAGAATGATTACCACCGTACGTGGATCAGGTCGTTCTGGTCCGAAATGGAGCCCTACACACGGGGCTATTACTTCAACACCCAGATTGGTGACAGCCAGGCGCAGGTGCGGGCGAACTTCGGCGACAACTACTCGCGGCTGGTGAAACTGAAGGACCGCTACGACCCGGGGAACCTGTTCCGGCTGAATGCCAACGTGCTGCCGTCGTCGTCCGCGTCGTCCGCGTCGTCCGGGTAGGAGCGGCTTCAGCCGCGACAACGTACTCCGTAGCGACGCGGTCGGTGGCGAAACAGGTCTTGGCCGCCTGTCGGGAAGACCCGCTGAGGGCTGGCCAAGACCTGTCCCGCCACCGACCGCGTCACTACGGAGTACGTTGTCGCGGCTGAAGCCGCTCCTACCCGGACGACGCGGACGACGCGGACGACGCGGACGACGACGGCAGCACGTTGGCATTCAGCCGGAACAGGTTCCCCGGGTCGTAGCGGTCCTTCAGTTTCACCA
>JAQBGF010000134.1:0-25520 GCA_032122615.1 Gammaproteobacteria bacterium
CTGGTAAATCAGCCCGCCGCTCACGATGACGACGTCGCGAATGACGACTACTGCCGCCAGCCAGAGCGGCGCCAGCGAGGTATAGGCCAGGGTCAGGAACGTGGAGACGAGCAGCAGCTAGTCTGCCAGCGGATCCAGCAACCCACCGACCCGGCTGCGCCAGTCAAAGCGCTAGGCCAGGTAACCAACGAGACCATCGGACAACCCCGCGACGGCGACCAGGATCAGTGCCAGCGCGTAGTGGCCCGTGAGCAGCGCATCGACGATGGGCCAGACCAGCACCATGCGCAGAACGCAGATGAGATTGGGAATCTGTGCCGCCCGAAACAGCGGTGGGCGAGCCGGCGGTGATCGCGCTTCCATCACGGTGCGATTACCAGCCGGTAGACGAGGTCAGCGGCGCCCGGTGCGCCCACAGGCACCAGCACGTTTTGCAGGGCCAGGGCGTCGCTGAGCTGGCCGATGTCGCCACGGACTTCCAGCTCAAGGTCCAGGGCGCCAAGGGTGACTCGCCGCAAATCCGCCCGCTGGATCAGGCCAACGGTGCGCAGGTAACCCTGGAGACGGCCGTAGGCATCAAAACTGTCGATGCCCAGAATCCGGACGTTAACAATCCGGCCGGAGCCCGCCGCTGTCGCGTACCGGGCGGCCAGGCGATCGGCGAGGCCATGCACACCCTCGGCAACATCGCCCTGCCACTCGCTACGGTCGTCACCCTGAACGAGGGTCCAGCGCAAGACGGCCGGACCCCCGACGGGCGCGGGACGCCCGACGAGCAGAAGATCAGCGCCGGCAGCCCGGGCCGTCGCGGCAGGCTCCAGCAAAGGATCCTGGCCTGCAGGCCCGGCAGGGGGATTGGACGCCAGCACCACCGGCAAACCGCGGTAGGCTGCTGTCGCGAGAAGCAGTGGACGGGACAATTCGACGTTCTGGGCCGACGGCAGGATTACGAGTGTCCGCGGTCTGTTGTCAGCCCAGACCGGCAGGCTGGCGGCATCAAGGCGCTGGCGCAGCGAGGCGGGATCGAAGCTGACGCGAAGATCGCCGCCTGGCACCGGCTGGTACTGCCGCACGAGGGGACCTGCGGGTCCGACGGCACTCCGCCGTTCGGAGACATTGCGCTGACCGGTGACCTTCACCAGCACTTCATCGAGCGCCAGGGCGAAGGCCTCATCCAGCCCGGTACCGCTGAGACCGGCGGCGGGAATCGTGGCAATGTAAAGGTCTGGAACCCGTTCGGCACGCACCGGACCGTGAACGACCGTCGCTGCCACGAGGGAGAACAGGACCGCCTTGGACTGTAAGCGCAACATTTCCTTATTATAGCCACCCCTGTTCACCGCGGACCCGGGAACGAAGCCAGCCGCGAGGCACCAGCCGCCTGCCACGCGCCCACCCCGACGCGCTACCACTGACAAGCCGGAGACCATGACAGCTAAACAGCCGCTGACCTACAAGGATACCGGTGTCGACATCGACGCTGGTGACGACCTCGTTGAGCACATCAAACCCCTGGCGCGAAGCACCAAACGGCCGGGCGTCCTCGGTGGCGTTGGCGGTTTCGGCGGCCTGTTCGAGATCGATCTCGCCCGCTGGCCCCGACCGGTGCTCGTCGCCGGCACCGACGGTGTCGGTACCAAGCTTAAGCTGGCCGTCGAACTCGATCGCTACGACACCATCGGCATTGATCTGGTGGCCATGTGCGCCAATGACGTGATCGTGCAGGGGGCTGAGCCCCTGTTTTTTCTCGACTACTACGCCTCGGGCAAGCTGTCGGTAGCAACCGCAGCGGCCGTCATCCGCGGTATCGCAGAGGGTTGCCGGCAGGCGGGCGCAGCCCTGCTTGGGGGCGAGACTGCCGAACTGCCTGGCATGTACAGCGGCAAGGATTTCGACCTGGCCGGCTTCTGCGTTGGCATCGTGAACAGGGACCAGATTATCGACGGCACCGGCATCCAGCCAGGCGACGTCATCCTGGGCCTGGCTTCGTCCGGACCGCACTCCAACGGCTACTCGCTGATCCGGCGCGTGCTGGACGTCAGCCGTACGCCCCTCGAGTCGTCCTGGGATGGCGGCACGCTCGGAGCGGCGTTGCTGGCTCCCACCCGGATCTACGTGCGGTCGTTGCTCGCGCTGATGGCAGCCTGCCCCATCCAGGGCCTTGCCCATATCACCGGCGGCGGCCTGCCAGGCAACGTCGTCCGGGCGCTGCCTCCGACCGTCAACGCGGTCGTGCACAAAGCCGCCTGGCAGCGCCCGGCTGTCTTCAATTGGCTGCAAACCGAAGGCAACGTGCCGGAGGATGACCTGCTGCGGACCTTCAATTGCGGCATCGGGATGATCGTCATCGTCCGGGCCGCCGACGCGGACCGGGCGCAGCACCTGCTGGAGCAGTCCGGCGAATCCGTCAGCGTGATCGGCGACGTGACCGCCGGTACAGGTCGGGTGGATTTGCGCGGGTGAGCGATGGCCCCCGCACCGTCGTCCTGGTCTCGGGCGACGGCAGCAACCTGCAGGTCATTCTCGACCACGCCCGCCACGGCGTCCTCGGCATCAGCGTCGCCGGTGTGGTCAGTGACCGGCCCGGAATTCGCGCCCTGAAGCGTGCTACCGAGGCGGGTGTTCCGGCATTCGCAGTGGACTACGCGGCTGCTGGCAGCCGGTCGGCATTCTCGACACGGCTCGCCAACGTAGTAAAGGAGCTCAGTCCGGACCTCCTGATACTTGCGGGGTTCATGCGCATCCTCGATTCCGACCTGGTCGACCAGTACCGCGGCCGCATGCTGAATGTGCACCCGTCCCTGCTGCCGAAGTATCCGGGACTAAATACCTATAGCCGGGCTCTGGACGCGGGTGATCGTGAACACGGCGCCACGGTGCATTTCGTGATACCGGAGCTGGACGCGGGCCCGGGCATCCTCCAGTACCGCGTGCCGATCTGTCCTGGCGACACCGAGGCGTTGCTCCGGGACCGCGTGCGCGAAGGCGAGCATCAGATTTACCCGCGCGCGATTGCCTGGCTGGCAGCGGGTCGCGCGGTGCTACAGGACGGCAGCGTGTGGCTGGACGGCACGCGACTGGATCGGCCGGTAGTTGTCGACGAATAACCAGCGGGCCTGACTCGCGTCAGGCCCGCGGCAATGTCACGCCGCGCTGCCCCTGGTACTTCCCGCCCCGGTCCTTGTAGGACGTTTCACAACCTTCGTCGGACTCAAAGAACAGCATCTGCGCGACACCCTCGTTCGCATAGATCCGCGCCGGCAGCGGCGTCGTGTTCGAGAATTCCAGCGTGACGTGCCCCTCCCACTCGGGCTCCAGCGGCGTCACGTTGACGATGATGCCGCAACGCGCGTACGTGGATTTGCCGAGGCAAACCGTGAGCACGTTCCGCGGAATGCGGAAGTATTCGACGGTAGATGCCAGCGCGAACGAGTTCGGGGGGATGATGCAGACGTCGGTGTCCATGTCCACGAAGCTGTTCGGGTCGAAAGCCTTCGGATCGACGATCGTCGAGTTGATGTTGGTGAATACCTTGAACTGCCGGGCACACCGCACGTCGTAGCCGTAGCTCGACGTGCCAAATGAAATCACCCGCGCCCCGTTTACCGCCCGGACCTGGCCGGGCTCAAAGGGCTCGATCATGCCGTGTTGCTCCGCCATGCGGCGGATCCAGCGATCCGGTCGAATGCTCATTTCCCGCCCTCTTTGCCGGATGCGACGGCAATCACGTTCCGGACGTTCGGCAGTGGCGTCAGATTGCCCTGCACAGCATGGGCGACGACCCTGGTCATGCGGTTGCCATAATTCGTGATGGGATTAACAGTAAGGTGTCAGGCCAGACGCCACATTGTAGCGGGTGACCGGTCCGGGCGCCGCCACCCTGTGTGGCATAATTTCCCGGACGCCGACTGATCGGGTGGGACCGATTAACTGAGACCGGCGGGCCAGGGTTGGCCCCGCCGATGCGATTGGGCACGGAGCGGATTCCGGGGCGTATGAAGTTCTTCAGCACACTGAAGGCAGAACGCTGCCTCTCCCAGCTGGTGTCCGAAACGGACCCCGGCAGCCCGGCCGCGCGCAAGGCCCTGGAGAGCCTCCGGGGCGTCGGCGCCGCTGCCATCCCGAAGATCATCGATGCCTTCGCCACGGCTGACAAGACCCACACCGGCGCCCTGGTGACGCTGCTGGCGTCACTGCTCGACGACCAGTCGTTCCCGCACTACGCCGCCGGGCTCGGCCATCCCAACAAGCAGTGTGTCGCCGGGGTCACCAAGGCATTGGCGATTTCGGGCACCTATGACACCAACCGGCTCCTGGAGCTCCTGGGCAAAGACGACATCTTCAAGCCGGCGTTAATAGAGATTCTCGGGATTGTTCGCAAACGATTGAACTCCCGTGAATTACTTAGCCGGGCTTACGACCTTCAACCCAGCGAAAAGGCCGCCGTTTTCAAGATCATTGCCGACATCGCGGGACCGGAACTGGTGCCAGACCTTATCGCCAGGCTGGACGGCAAGGACCCGTCCGTGCGGCTGCACATTATTTACCTCCTCGGCCGCTTCAATCAGCCGGACGTCGCCCGCGCCCTGGAACGACAGCTCAAGGACAAGACCAAGATGGTTCGCAAGGCGGTGCTCGAAGTGCTGGCGCACATGCCCGGCGACCGCAATATCGGCCTGATCTGCTCCCTTCTGGCCGACCCGGAACTCGAGGTCCAGGCCCGTGCCGTCGATCTGGTCGTCAAGCTTCGCCACCCGGATACGATGAAACATCTGCTCAATGTCCTGAAGGACGAGTCGGAATTCGCGCGCCGCTCAGCCGTGGAGGTTTTAAACGAGATCGCCGAGCCGGCTACCATCAAGTACCTGCTTACAGCCCTGGAGGATGGCGACTGGTGGGTGCGGTCGCGCGCCTCCGATGCCCTGGCAAAAATCGGCGGCCCGAAGGTCATGGATGCCGTCCTGCAACTGGTGGGAGACAAGAACGACAATATCCGCCGTTCCGCGGTCGAAATTCTCAACCAGACGAAGGACGAGCGGGCCGTGGATCACCTGATCACGGCGACGCGCGACAGTGACTGGTGGGTTCGCGAGCGCGCCGCCGACGCCCTGGCAGAAATCCGCAGCGAAAAGGCCGGACCGGCCCTGCTCGAAATGCTCGCCGGTGACCCGCGCTCCGTGCCCGCCGCCCTCCGCGCGCTCGGCCAGCTGGGCAACAGCAACGTACTCCCGCAGCTCCTGCCATTGCTCGACCGCCCCGAAAAGGACATTCGCATCGAGGCCGTCAATGCCATCGGGCGGCTCGCCAACTCCGACTCGCCAGATACGGTGAAGAACCGGCTGAAGACCCTCGCCACGGGCGAAGACGACACCATCGCCAAGGTGGCTGCCAAGGCCATGTCCCGGATGGAAAGTATTGCTGCAACCAGCGTCACCTCCCCGGGCACGCTTGCCGAGGTAGCCGGCGACGGAGCCAAGACCCTGCTGGTGGACAACGCCCGCGTCGCCGACATGGTCAGTTCGATGGACAAGACCATAAAGCTCGACGTCAGTACACTGAAAACCGGCGACGTGATTGAAGGGCGCTACCGCTACATCGAAAAGATTGGCAAGGGCGCGTTCGGTACCGTAGTGCTGGTCGAGGACGAAATCGTCGACGAGCGGCTCATCCTGAAGTTCTTAAACCCCAATGTCAGCTCCGACGAAGAAATGATGAAGCGCTTCGTGCATGAGCTGCGGTACTCCCGCAAGATTACCCACCACAACGTCATCCGGATCTTTGATTTCGTCAGCCTGGGCGGCAACTACGCCATTTCCATGGAATACTTTCCCTCCCACACGCTCGGCGCCGAGATGTCGGGCCGCAAGCCCCTGCCCTTCGACAAAGCCAACAGCTGGGCAAGGGACATCGCCAACGGCATGGCCGTGGCTCACCAGGTGGGCGTCATCCACCGGGACCTCAAGCCCGCAAATATCCTGATTAACAGCGAGGGGCTGCTGAAGATTGTGGATTTCGGCGTGGCCGCTGCGGCCAGCTCCGGCGGCACGGAGCTGACCAAGACGGGGTACGTCATCGGCTCACCCAAGTACATGGCGCCCGAACAGATCCTGGGCAAGAAGGTGGATCTGCGCGCCGATATCTACAGCGTCGGGATCATCATTTATGAGATGCTCACAGGCACGCCGCCCTACACCAAGGGCGACCAGATGTCCGTCATGTACCAGCACGTGCAGGGCAAGGCAAAGTTCTGCGAGGAACTGAACCCGGAAATCCCGCCGGCGCTGGCAGCCGTCGTTCGCAAGTCTATGGAAGTAGACAAACTGAAGCGCTTCAATTCGATGGATGAGTTGCGGGAGGCTCTTGAGCGGGCCGCCTGAGCCCCGCTTGTACCTCGCCATGGCTCGCATTGACGCCTTCCTGAAGCTCGGCATCGCCCAGGGCTGTTCGGACATCCACCTCGCCGTCGGCGTGCCGCCGATGATGCGCATGCATGGCGAACTCATGCCCATCAAGTTCCGCGACCTCGGTAAAACCGAGCTCGAAGGCTATGTCGGCGAGATCCTGACGGGCAATCAGAAAAAACAGTTCGAGGAACAACACGACCTCGACTTCGCCTACGTGTCCGAGGAAGGCGGCCGTTTCCGCGTCAACGTATTCCGCAAGGAAACCGGGGTTGGCGCCACGTTCCGCTCCATCCCGGGCAGCGTCCCGACCCTGGACAGCCTCGAGTTACCGCCCGTCGTGCAGAAACTGTGCGATCACCACCAGGGCATGATCCTGGTAACCGGATCGACCGGCACCGGCAAGTCCACGACCCTGGCAGCAATGATCGATCACCTGAACAGCACCCGGAACTGCAACATCATCAGCCTGGAAGACCCCATCGAGTTCATCCATCGGAGCAAGCAGTCCCAGATCATCCAGCGGGAACTCGGCACGCACCTGCATTCGTTTGCCGATGGCATTCGGGCCGCTTTGCGCGAGGATCCGGATGTGATTCTGGTCGGAGAGTTGCGTGACGCGGAAACCATCCAGATGGCCATGACTGCCGCCGAGACCGGCCACCTCGTGCTCGGCACACTCCACACCACAGGCGCCGTAAAGACCATCGACCGGGTGATCGACGCCCTCCCCGGCGACATGCGCGAGCAAGCGAAGAGCTTTCTTGCCCAGAGTCTCAACGCCGTAATCACCCAGACTCTGGTCCGCACCCCCGATGGCCGCGCGCGCCGGGCAATCGTCGAAATCATGCTGATGACCCGGGCCATCGCCAAACTGATCATGACGGATCAGACGCACCAGATTCCCGCCCAGCTGCAGACGGGCAAGGATCTCGGCATGCAGATGATGGACCAGGCCCTGATGGATGCCATCCAGAAGAAGCAGATCGATCCCGACGACGCCTTCCGTTTTGCCAACGACAAGTCCATGTTCCAGCGCTTCGTCACCGACACTTCAATCCTGCCGAAGTTTGAGATGGGCAGTTCGTGAGCGTCATCGACGAGTACCTGAATCAGGTCATCGTCCGCAGCGGCTCGGACCTGCACTTCATTGCGGGCGAGCCGCCACGGGCCCGAATCTACGGTGAGCTGCAGATTCTGGCGCCCGAGACCCTGACCGCGAGCAAGGTCGAGGCGGCGCTGCTGGAGATCATGTCCGCGAAGTCCCTCGAGGAATTCCAGCGGCGGGACTCAACAGATTTCGCCTATTCGCTGCAGAATCTGGCCCGCTTTCGCGTCAACGCGTTCCGCCACGTCGCCGGCACCGGGGCGGTACTCCGGACCATTCCCTCCAAGGCCAAGACGCTCGATGAACTCAAGATGCCCCCGGTGGTGAGGCAACTGTGCAAGCAGCCCCAGGGAATGATTCTTGTCACCGGCAAGACGGGCTCCGGCAAATCGACGACCCTTGCCGCAATGATCGACGAAATCAACCAGAAGATTAACGGGCATATCCTGACCATCGAGGACCCGATAGAGTTCGTCCACACCCGAAAAAGGTGCCTGATCAGCCAGCGCGAAATCGGCGTCCATAGCCCGAGTTTCTCGGCGGCGCTACGCTCGGCACTGCGCGAGGATCCGGACGTGATTCTGGTTGGCGAAATGCGCGACCTGGAAACTGTGAGCATCGCCGTCACGGCGGCCGAAATGGGCATCCTGGTCATGGGAACCCTGCACACGAATGGTGCTGGCCAGACTGTCGACCGCATCGTGAATGCCTTCCCGACGGACAAGCAGTCACATGTCCGCACGATGCTGTCGACCTCCCTGCGGGGTGTGATTTCCCAGCAGCTGGTGGCACGCAAGGGAGAACCGGGCCTGGTGGCGGCCCTGGAAGTCATGGTGAACACCCCCGCCGTCTCCAACCTGATCCGCCAGGGCAAGCTCGAGCAACTGGAAACGGCAATCCAGGGCGGTGCGCGTATCGGCATGCGCACGATGGACTCCGCGTTGAAGGACCTCCTGGATCAGGGCCAGATCACCGGCAAGACCGCTTATGAGTCGGCGCTGGAGAAGCGCAAGTTCGAGGACGTGAAGGAACTCGACTGACACCCTGAACGCGGCGCCCGTATAATGCGGCGTGCCTGCAAAGCCACGCAAAATCCTCGTTACCAGCGCCCTGCCGTACGCCAACGGTCCGATCCACATCGGCCATCTGGTGGAGTACGTCCAGACCGACATCTGGGTGCGCTACCAGCGCCTCGCCGGGCACGAAGTCACCTACCTGTGCGCCAGCGACGCGCACGGCACGCCCATCATGCTGAAGGCCCGCGAAGCCGGAATCACACCGGAGGCGCTGGTCGAGCGCTTCCGTACCGAGCACCAGCAGGCCTTCGCCGGGTTCCGCGTGGCCTTCGACAACTATCACACCACGCATTCCGAAGAGAACCGGATCCTGGTGGAGGACTTCTACGCCCGGCTCGACGGCAAGGGTTTGATTACCCAGCGCGTCATCCAGCAGGCCTATGACGCGGAAGCCGGCATGTTCCTGCCGGACCGCTTTATCCGCGGCGACTGTCCCAAGTGCGACGCGCCGGACCAGTACGGTGACAGCTGCGAAAACTGCGGCGCCACCTACTCGCCCGCAGAACTCAAAAACGCGCGCTCGGTGATCTCCGGCACCACGCCGATCGAGAAGGACTCGGTCCATTACTTTTTCCGGCTTGGCGCGTTCAGCGAACGCCTGAAGCACTGGCATGCCGGCGGACATGTACAGGAAAGCGTCGCCCGCAAACTCCAGGAGTGGTTCGCGGCCGGCCTGCGCGACTGGGACATCTCCCGGGACGCGCCGTATTTCGGCTTCCGGATCCCCGGCACGGACGACAAGTACTTTTACGTCTGGGTCGATGCGCCTGTCGGCTACATGGCCAGCCACCGTCACTGGCTGGCGCGTACCGGCCGACCGGACAGCGAATTTACGGCCGCCTGGGCTCCGGACAGCACGACCGAACTGCACCACTTCATTGGCAAGGACATCCTGTACTTCCACACGCTTTTCTGGCCGGCCCTGCTCGACGGCGCCGGCTTCCGCATGCCGACTGCAGTGCATGTGCACGGCTTTCTGACGGTCAACGGCCAGAAGATGTCCAAGTCGCGCGGCACCTTCATTGCCGCGAACACCTATCTGCAGCACCTGGACCCCGAGTACCTGCGCTACTACTACGCCTTCAAGCTCGGCTCGGGTCTCGACGATATTGACCTCAACCTGGACGACTTTGTCGCCCGGGTAAACGCCGACTTGGTCGGGAAGGTTGTGAACCTTGCCAGCCGCTGTGCCGGCTTTATTACCCAGCGCTTCGATGGCCGGCTGGCTGACACTCTGGATAACCCTGCTCTCTACCAGGATTTTGTTGCCGCGGGCGACAGCATTGGCGTGGCGTTCGACCAGCGCGAGTACGGCCGGGCAATGCGCGAAACCATGCAACTCGCCGACGCCGCCAATCGCTATATCGACGAGCACAAACCCTGGGTCCTGGCGAAGAACCCGGCAACCCTGGCGCGCGTCCAGACCGTGTGTACCCAGGGTCTCAACCTGTTTCGCGTGCTGATGACCTATCTCGCGCCGGTACTGCCACGCGTGGCGGAACGGGCCGTGACCTTTCTGAAAACCGGTCCTGCCAGCTGGCAAGGCCGTTCCGTCCCGTTGCTCGGCAGCACTATCGCCGGGTACGAACCCCTGCTCGTCCGGGTTGACCCGGGCGCTGTCTCTCGTATGGTGGAAGCATCCATGGAAAAACCCAACGAAACTCCGGTCAGCACTGCTGGCGAACCGGCCGCGACATCATCGGGTACTGCGCCCGCAACTGCGCCTGCGCCGGGCGTCGCTGAGATCGAACTCGCTGATTTCCAAAAGGTGGATCTACGCATCGCCACGGTCCTCAAGGCTGAAGCGGTGGACGGCGCCGACAAACTGGTGCGTCTGATCCTCGACATCGGCACGGCGCAACGGACAGTCCTGTCGGGCATCAAGTCGGCCTACGCGCCCGCAGACCTGGTGGGACGCCAGGTCATCCTGGTTGCCAATCTCAAGCCGCGAAAAATGCGCTTTGGCATTTCGGAAGGCATGGTGCTTGCCGCCGGCGGTGACTCGGGACTCTTCCTGATTGGCCCGGATGCCGGCGCCGGTGCGCCGGCCGGCCTGCGCGTGACCTGATGACGGACTTCCTCCTGATCGCCATCGCCGCCGCGACCGTCAACAACATCGTGCTGGAACGCTTACTGGGGTTGTGCCCGTTATTGGGGACAGACTCGCGAGTCGACAATGCGCTCACAACGGGCCTGGCCACTACGTGTGCACTGACCGTCACGGCGGGCCTTAGCCACCTGCTGAACCAGTGGTTGCTGGTGCCCTGGGGGCTCGCGTACCTGCGGATCATCGCCCTGCTCGCGCTCGCAGCCCTGACAGTGCAGGCGGTGAATGTGCTTCTAAAGCGCCACGGCGCCGGCCGGTTGCGGTTCGCCAGCCAGCGCCTGCCGCTGATCACGATGAATTGCGCGGTGCTCGGCGTCGCGTTGTTGACCACCGGGACGGCCAACACCCTCGGGGGCGCCGTGGCACTTGGCCTCGGCGCCGGACTCGGCTTTACGGTGGTGGTGACGCTCTTCGCCAGCCTGCGCCCGCGCCTTCTACAGTCGCCCGTTCCGCTGCCGTTGCGCGGGCCGGCCATTGCGCTCGTCACCGTCGGGATGATGTCACTCGCGGTCCTGGGATTTTCGGGGCTGGGAACCTAGGTAGTCTCCCCGTAGTTCCGATACCCTGTGGACGGGCGTGCAAGGTTGACCACTTTTCGGCCCAAACAGGCGCCGAACCTTGACCAGGCATTTCGACGAAAACTACATCTGAAACCGGCCTGTAGCCCCCTCGAAGCCTCGCAAATTGATCTGGTGATTGAATTTGCCACGCGTCAGCAAAAATTCCTTGGCGATCATGAAACCGTGAAGAGTAGCTACTTCACTCTGGAACAACGAAATATTTTCATTAAATCACTCCATGCCATCGCTGCAGCAGACGGCGATAGCAGTGAAGAGGAAATTCTCGAAATACAATCGATTGCCGAAGATTACGGATTTCCTCCTGCGGGCACAGCCTAAAAACGGGAGGGGCCAGAGTCAGAAAACCTTTTGCTGAATCCTCGGGTAATCGCCCCGAGACAAAGACTGGCGATGGCCGCTTTGCTACACAATGAATATTGATCTCAAGGATATTGCGGTACCGATTATTGACCCTGGTGCTAACCCTGCACTGAGTCCGGGGGTGGATCGCCAGGACGACATCGGCGGTCCGTTCGAACGTCTGGCCGGCACTGCGATTTCACTAAATACGACCCCGGTTCCGGGTTTCGAGTCGATGGGCTATTGTGTTGGCTTAAAATGATTGCAGGCATGCTGGTGAAAAGTATCAGTCAAGTGACTGGCAGGGATAAATTGCGGGGGCGCCTTTGCCCTTCGCGGTTGCTGATCATTTGTAGCGGTATTGCATTTGTCCAATCGGGCGCTGCACAAGTGTTGTTGGGCGAGGAGCCGGCCCTCGGTTCTCCCGAGAGTCGAGTCACGCAGTCCGAAATCGAAAGCGGTGCGCTGAATCTGTTCAACGTTCGCCTGTCCGGTCTCAAGATGTTTGCGACTCAGTTTCGCAAATCCGACGGCTACGGCGACGGGCCGATGAATCCTGCGAATACGACGGACCCGGGCGGGCGTCCGACGCTGCAGGGGAACGGTACGTTTCTCAGGGTGAATGGTCTCGACGCGCAAGCCTGCCTCGACTGTCATGCCGTGCTCAGTAACGATGCAATGCCGTTCATCCCCGGCGTTGGCGGCGCGGGCAACCTGAATAATTCCGCGATGTTCATGACCCGGGGGATCGACGTCGAGGACTCTGCCGGCAATGGGCTTGCCGGTTTCGATGGACGCTTGATAAATCCGCCCGCACTTTTTGGAACGGGTGGAGTTCAGTTGGTCGCAAAGGAAATGACGGCTAAGTTGCAGCGTTTGAAACAACAGGCTGTTGTGAATCCCGGAAAAACGATTGAACTGCGGGCCAACGGTGTCGAGTTCGGATCGATTCGCGCAGATTCGAACGGCGCGATCGATACGCACGATGTTGTCGGTATCGATGAGGATCTGATCGTCAGGCCGTTCGGCCGCAAAGGTGAATTCACAACGGTGCGCCAGTTCGACCTCGGGGCGTTGATGTTCCATCTGGGCATGCAGCCGATCGAAGTGGTCGGCGAGGGGGTCGATGGCGACCGCGACTCTATCGCAGATGAAGTGACTGTTGGCGAAGTCTCCGCGCTGGAGATTTTCGTCACGACGCAGGAGTCGCCGCGGCAGCTGCGAATGGGTTCTGTCGAAAAAGCAGGGGTGCGGAAGTTTCGGCAGCTGGGATGTGCGGGCTGTCACAAACCGGCGATTGGGACAGAGCGTTCGACGCTCCAGTACAGCTATCCAGAAGTGCCGGACGATCCGTCGCAGAATATATTCTTCGCGGTCGATCTGACAGCTGAGCCTCCGGCATTTGAGCGATCGAAACGCGGTGGCATCGTCGTGCCCATGTTCTCGGACCTCAAACGACACGACATGGGGGCAGGGCTCGCGGAAGATTTTCACGGGGCAACGGATCGGCGGAATCGCGAGTTCATCACCGCCAAGTTATGGGGTGTCGCGGACACCTCGCCCTATCTACATGATGGGCGGGCGATGACGCTCAACGAGGCGATATTGATGCACGGCGGCGAGGCGGCGGCGGCGAGAGACGGCTACGTCGCGTTGGCGGACTCTGAAAAAAACCAGGTGCTCGCTTTCCTGCGAACGCTACGCAATCCGGTTTCGCCAAATGCCGACGTGCTGAACTAGCCAGCACGCCCAGACGCGCAGGCCCGCGAGCCGGCAGCGGCGGGACCGTGCTGACTGACGGGGGCTGCTGCTCCCGGTGCGAGAGAATCTTCGCGATCACCAGCGGGTCCTCGATGCAGGCGATCACCCGCGCCTGACCACCGCAGCCCTCGCAGCTCTCGAGATCCAGCTTGAAGACCCGCTTCAGCCGCTGCGCCCAACTCATCGAACCGGGCGGGCTTGTTAGACGTCCATGCGATAGAACCTCTGCACAGGTCCAGCAGTTTGACCGATACTGTCTCGGGCGGTAAGCCACTGGAATTCAGGGAGCGAAAATGCACCAGACCAACTCTGTAGAGCGTCCCTTGGCTCCAGGGCCACCCGCCCCGTGACCGACCCGATCGCCTACGACGCCCAACCCCGCCGACCTGCCTGGGGCGTTCGCACGCCGCGCCGCAAAGCCCGCTCGACGCGCGTACCCCTGCTCATCGCCCCACCCCCGGACACCGTGTGCATCTCGCTTGCCCAGTGCCCTGGCGAGCCAGCGCGCAGCGTCGTCGCCGTTGGCCAGCACGTGTTGTGCGGCGAGCCGATCGGCGAGTCCGTCGCAGCCGGTGGACCGCGCGTGCACGCCTCCATCGCCGGCCAGGTTACGCACGTCGAGTCTCGTCTCGTCGCCGGAGTGCAGGGCCCCGTACCCTGCGCCGTTATCCGGTTCACGGGCGGGGACGAACGTTGGCCAGGCTACCTGCCGGATCCAAACGCGGCATACCGCACGCCGCAGGAACTCCGGCAACAAATATCGGCTGCCGGCCTGATCGGCCTCGGCGGCGCACTGTATTCCACGGCCCGCAAGCTGGCCGCAGCGAGCGCGGCTCCGGTCGTGCTGCTGAACGGGGCCGAGTGCGAGCCCTACATCAGCTGCGACGACCTGCTGCTTCGCGAGCGCGCGGATCGCGTCGTGGCGGGCGGCCAGCTGTTGCTGGCCGCACTCGGCGCCCAGCGTTGCATCATTGCCGTAAAAACCGACATGCCAGAGGCCCGCAACGCGTTGTACCACGCGCTACAAGCTGCGGCGGATCCCCGCGTCGTGCTGTCGGTGGTGACGGCCAAATACCCGGCCGGCGCGGAGCGCCAGCTGATCGAACTGGTGCTGGGCCGGGAGGTGCCGGAGGGCGGCCACCCGGGCGATGCCGGCGTGCTGTGCCAGAACGTCGGCACGGCCGCCGCGGTGGCCGACTTTTTCCAGCGTGGTCAGCCGCTCATTTCCAGAATCGTCACCATCAGCGGCGGCGGCGTCGGCCAGCCGCGGAATATCGAGGCGCGTATCGGCACGCGCGTGTCTGACCTCATTGCCCTCGCCGGTGGCTACCAGCACGAACCGCGACGGCTGATCATGGGCGGTCCCATGATGGGCGTGGCGCTGGCGAATGACGAGTTGCCCGTCACCAGCGCCACCAACTGCCTCATTGCTGCGACTGCCGAGGAGTTCGGAGGCGACGAGCGCGAGATGCCGTGCATTCGCTGCGGCGACTGCATCGAGGCCTGCCCTGCCGGCCTCCAGCCGCAGGAACTGCTGATGGCGGCCCTCACCGGGAATGCGACGGATCTGCTGGATCTGGGCGTGACGGAGTGTATCGAGTGCGGGGGCTGTGACTACGTCTGCCCGAGCCACATCCCACTGACGAAACATTTCATTGCCGGCAAGGTCACGATTCAAGAACCCGGCCGGCAATCACCACCGGACGTGGCCGGCTGATGCAATTCGACACCTCGCCGCCGCCGCAGTGGCGCTCACCGGCAACGGTGGGCGGCATGATGCGCACGGTGTTGTACGCACTCGCCCCGGCCCTGCTGGCCCACGTCTGGTTCTACGGCCCGGGCATCGTGCTGAATATCACCGTGGCGCTTCTCGCTGCCGTACTCACGGAGGCGGCCTGCCTGCGCCTTGCCGGCAAGCCGACGGCGCCGTTTCTCGCCGACGGCAGCGCGCTGGTCACAGCGGTACTTTTCGCCTTTTGTATTCCGCCCTTGTGTCCCTGGTGGGTCACCACGATCGGCATCGTCTTCGGCATTGCTGTCGCCAAACACGCCTACGGCGGCCTCGGCTATAACCTCTTCAATCCAGCGATGGCGGGCTACGTCCTGGTGCTGGTGTCGTTCCCCGACCTGATGACGGCCTGGCCTGCGCCGGATATTGGCGATCTGGATTACGTGCGCCCCGATATTGCCGCCAGCTTTCAGTACTTCCTCACTGGCACCCTGCCCGACGGACTGACGATAGACGCGGTCGCCCGGGCCACAACCCTCGACAGCACCAAGGAGGGTCTCGGGCTCATGCGCACGATGGAGGAAATTCGCGTGAACCCGGTGTTCGGAGATTTCGGCGGCGCCGGCTGGGAGTGGATCAGCAATTTCATCGCCATCGGCGGCTTCGGACTGCTTCTGCGCGGAGTTATCCGCTGGCACACCCCCGCCGCCGTCCTCATCGGCCTGCTCGGCATGGCATCGTTTGCGTGGTTACTGGACCCGAACACCCACCCCTCACCCGGTTTCCACCTGTTCAGCGGCGGCGCGATGCTGGGTGCCTTCTTCATTGCGACCGACCCGGTCTCCTCGCCCACAACAGCTCGTGGCCGACTGGTCTACGGTGCCTGCATTGGCGTGCTGACCTGGCTCATCCGCGCCTTTGGCAGCTACCCGGATGGCGTTGCCTTTGCCGTGCTGCTGATGAATCTGGCGGTGCCCCTGATCGAGCGCTATACGCGGCCACGCATTTACGGACGTCCGGCATGAACCATCGCGTGGAACAGCCGCTGACCCGGGACGAACCGGTCAGCGCCCGCGGCTTCGCAGGGCTCGCAGCCATCGCGCTCACCGTTGTGCTCCTGGTTGGCGGTGCCTGGCAATACTCCCGCCAGCGGATTGCCGACAACGAAGCCCGACGCACACTGGCGGAGATTTCCACCGTGCTGCCCGCAGACCTTTACGACAACCAGCCCCACCGCGACAGGATCCTGCTCGACACCGGCAGCGGCCAGCTGCTGCCCGTGTACCGCGCCCGGTGGAACGGGGCGCCGGTGGGTGCAGTGCTGACGATCGTTGCGCCAGACGGTTTTGTGGGGCCAGTCCGGCTGCTGGTCGGTATTGCCGCCGATGGCCGGGTGCTTGGCGTCCGGGTGACCGCACACAGCGAGACGCCGGGAATCGGCGCTGCCATTGCGTCAGACAGTTCGACCTGGCTTCGCGTGTTTAACGGCCGCTCGCTCGGTGATCCGCCAGAGCTTCTCTGGAGTGTCCGCGCGGACGGTGGCGAATTCGATGCGATCGCCGGCGCCACCGCGAGCAGCCGGTCAGTCGTCGGTGGCGTCCGTCGCGCCGTGCAATACTTCGCCACCCATCGTGATGAAATTTTCGCCCTGCTCACTGACGAGGCCCGGAACGGCATGGACGATCAGCCATGACTGAAGCGACTGCCGGCACGACCTCTGCCAGCCGGATTCTGGCGGAAGGTCTCTGGTGGCAGACACCGGGACTCGCATCGCTGATTGGCTTGTGCCCGCTGCTGGCGGTCAGTCGCCGCCTTGCCACCGGGCTTGCCCTCGGTATCGCCTCGCTGGCAGTAATCACGGCCAGCAACGTGCTGGTGTCAGCCCTGGGCCGCCGGCTGCCTCCGCGAGTCAGGCTTCCCGCCTTCCTGCTGCTGATTGCCGGACTGGTCACCGCGGTGGACCTGCTGTTCCAGGCTCACTGGTACGGCCTCTACGCGGAGGTCGGGCTGTTCGTCCCCCTGATCGTCACCAACTGCCTGATCCTGGCGCGGGCCGAGTCCTTTGCCGCCAGTAACGGTGTGTGGCGCGCCTTCCTCGACGGCCTCGGTTACGGACTGGGCTTCACACTCCTGCTGACAGGGCTTGGCGCGCTCCGGGAGTTTCTGGCTCCGGGCCTGCCGGTCGCCGACCTGCCGGCCGGCGCGTTGTTTCTGCTTGCCGGACTCGTGGCACTACGTCAGCTCTGGTTTCGTCGTCTCGCCGCGGCATGACTCCGCGGCAACGCTCGGCGCTGTTCCGGCGCCTGCAACAATCCAATCCGCAGCCGACCACCGAACTGGTCTACCGGACGCCGTTCGAATTGCTGATCTCGGTAATACTTTCCGCACAGGCCACCGACGTCAGTGTGAACAAGGCCACCGCCGGGCTGTTCCGGGTGGCAAACACCCCCGCCGCCATCCTGGCGTTGGGCGAGGCCGGCCTGAAACGGCACATCCGGACCATCGGCCTGTACAACACCAAGGCGAAGAACATCCTGCTCACCTGCCAGGCGCTGCTTGACCGGTACGGCGGCAAGGTGCCGCGCGAGCGGTCGGCTCTGGAGTCACTGCCCGGCGTCGGCCGCAAAACGGCGAACGTGGTACTCAACACCGCCTATGGTGAACCGACCATCGCCGTGGATACGCACATTTTCCGCGTGGCGAATCGCACGGGGCTCGCTGCGGGGAAAACGCCCCGCGCCGTCGAGGACGGCCTGGTCGCAACGACGCCGGCCCGCTTCCGCCGTGACGCCCACCACTGGCTGATCCTGCACGGTCGCTACGTCTGCAAGGCGCGGCAACCGGATTGCCCGCACTGCCCCATTGAAAAGCTGTGCGAATACCCGCACAAGACGCCCCGGTAGGAGCGCCTTCAGGCGCGACCCCCTCACATGCCCAACCTCTACCTTGCACTCGACCAGGGCGGCCACGCGAGCCGCGCACTGCTGTTCGCAGCCGACGGCACACTGGTTGCGTCGGCATCAGTACCGATTGCGACCCAGCGGAACGAAATCGGCCATATCGAACACGACCCCGAGGAACTGGTGACGTCCTTGCAACAGGCGATCATCACGGCCTGCGAGGCTCTGCCGGCGGGGAGCCGGATCCGGGGCGCCGGCCTCGCCACCCAGCGTTCGAGCATGGTGTGCTGGCACCGGCCTAGCTGCGAAGCCCTCTCCCCCGTGATCTCCTGGCAGGACCGTCGCAACGCGGCCTGGCTGGAACGGCTCACGCCCCGCGCGGCAGACATCCGGGCGCGTACAGGCCTGGTGCTGACGCCGCACTACGGCGCCAGCAAGATGCGCTGGTGCCTCGATCACCTGCCCGCCGTGCAGCAGGCGGCAGCGAACGGCGAGCTGGTCATGGGACCGCTGGCCAGCTTTCTCGTCTGTCGCCTCGTCGCCGGCCGGCCACTGCTCGCCGATCCCGCCAACGCCTCCCGAACCCAACTCTGGGCGCTGGCTACCCGCGACTGGTCGCCGGAACTCCTGGCCCTGTTCGGCATCGACGCAGCAGTGTTGCCCCGCGCCGTCACCAGCCGCTACGCGTACGGCGATCTCACGACGCCCGCTGGTCCCGTACCGCTGACGGTCGTGACGGGCGACCAGTCCGCTGTCCCGTTCGCGTTCGGACCGCTCGACCCCGCTACGGCTTACGTCAACCTCGGCACCGGCGCCTTCGCCCAGCGCGCCGCGTCCGGGACCCTTCCCGATGCGCCGCGTCTGCTGGTCAGCGTCGTGTGGTCTGACGAAGCCCGGGTCGACTACCTGCTGGAGGGCACCGTGAACGGTGCGGCCAGTGCGCTCGACTGGCTGGCAACGCACGACGACAGGCCGCTCGACGAACTGCTGGTCGCGGCAGACCAGGCACGCGCGGCTGGCGAGACACCGCCGCTGTTCATCAACGGTGTATCCGGCCTCGGTGCGCCCTTTTGGGTCAGCGAACTCGAATCACGCTTCATCGGCACCGGGAGTGCGGGTGCGCGCGCGCTGGCCGTGCTGGAAAGCATCGCCTTCCTGTTGCAGGCCAACCTGGAGGAACTGCAAGCCCACGGGCCGCCGCTGACGCGCCTGCTGGTGACCGGCGGGCTGTCGGCGAACGACTACCTCTGCCAGTGCTTAGGCTCGCTAAGCCATCTCCCGGTCGACCGGGCCGACGACCCGGAGGCCACGGCGCGAGGCCTGGCGCGACTGGTCGCCGCGAAGGCCGCCACGCACTGGCCTGTGGCAGTCGCTGCCCGGCAAACGCCGGTGCCCGATGCCGATTTGTTGACGCGCTACCAGCAGTGGCGCGCGGCGCTCAACACCGCCATTGGCGCGTCAGGTCGCTGAGCAGATTTCCAGCATCATCTCCCGCACACTCTTCGCCGGCCGCCCCGTTGCCTCCCGGAAGTGCGAGGGCACATCGAACGCGCCGGCACGAATGCTCTGAAAGCAGCCCGTGAGCATGCGGGCAACCGCTTCGCCCCGCTCCGGCATGAGCGCCCCGAACCTGGCGATACACTCCTCGTCGCTAATTACTTCGTAGCGGACGCTGAGCTTGAAAACCTCGCAGGCCAGACGCAACAACGCCGCCTGTGACAGGGCTTCACCGCTGATGTTGTAGATCTGTCCAACCTGGCGGCCGTCGGTTGCCAGGCGAGCATAGGCGTAAGCGATTTCGTCGATCGAGAGGTAAGGGCAATGCCCCTCGCCGGCCGGGTTGGTGTACACGCCGGTCTCGTTCGCCTTTCGCATGTGTATCAGGTCCAGATCCAGGTACAGGCCATTTCGACCGATGAGCCACTCGAGCCCTGAGCCCTGCAGATCCGCCTCTGTCTGGCGATTGACCTGCTGGGTGGCGCCAAACATCGTGTCCATCTCCAGCCCGTTGCCAATCACGCTCGTGAACAACACCCGCTGCACGCCCGACTGCCGGGCTGCGGCGATGACATTGCGGTGCAGGCCAACGCGCTCACCGCCCGCCGCGACCGGCGCCGAGATCATGACAACGGTGTGGATGCCGTGGAGCGCGGCACGCATGCTGTCGGCAGACTGGTAGTCACCGGGGCGCTTCTCGATACCCGGCACCTGCACGCGGGCCGGATTCCTGGCAACGGCAACAACGTCGCTGACGCCCGCGTGCTCAGTCAGGCAACGCAGGAGCGCGTGACCCAGGCGGCCCGATGCGGCCGTGACAGCGATTTTCAAGGTTGATCGGCCCCGGCCGTATCAGGCAGTCGCCCGAAGATCCTGCAGGACGGTACCAACCTCGAGGGCCTCCGCCTCGTGAGCCAGTTCGCGCCAGGTCTCCTTCAGCGCGGCGCCGTACCATTCGGCCATCGCCGGCAGCTTCAGTACGCGCAAGGCATAAGCATTGGCCTCGGTTCCGAGTTTGAGATCGTAGGTCTGGATGCGGAAGGCAACCGGCGCGAAGAATGCGTCCACGGCCGTGAACGTGGTGCCGGCGAGAAACGGCCCGCCAAACCGGCGCAGGCCGTCGGTCCACAGCTCGCTGAGCCGGTCCAGGTTCGCTTGCAGGCCTGGCGGGATCTCGCGCAGCCGAATCCGCAACCCGCAGTTCATCGTGCAGATATTGCGGAGCGCGCTAAACCCGGAGTGCATTTCCGCAGCCGCACAGCGGGCGAAAGTCCGCGCGTCGCCGTGCTCGGGCCACACGCCGGGGTGCCGCTCGGCAAGATATTCGGTGATGCCGAGGGAGTCCCAGATCACGGCGGAATCGTCGTGCAGGCAGGGCACCAGCCCGACCGGGGAAAACCTGCGGAAGGCCTCGTAGTTGGAACCCTCCTCAAAAACTACCTGCTGTTCCGCGAAGGGAATGGCGAGAGACTTCATCAGCACCCAGGGCCGCAGCGACCAGGAGGAGTAGTTCTTGTTGGCAATGTAAAGGCTGTACATGCGTGGTGGAGTCTATCCGACGCGCGGCTTAGCGAATACCAGTACCAGCACCGCCAGTACGAACACGGTGACATTGGCCGACGCCACCAGTACGAAGGGCGCCACGGGACCGAATATTCCCGACAACGTGCCGCCGACCTTGGCGACCAGCAGGATGCCAATCGCCCCGCAGAGACTGAACAGGCCGATCACCGCGCCACGGCCTTTCACCGGCGCCTCGGATCCGATGAGAGTCAGGGACGCGAGATTGGCGGATATCTCACCCATGCCCACCAGCACGGCGGCCAGGTACATCTGCACACCGAGGGGATCGTCGAGAAAGAACAGCGAGAAATACCCGCTGCCGCCGAGAACCATGGCCATCGCGAGCCCCGCAACCCGATCGATTCGATCGAGCACGTACCCCAGCACCGGCAACCAGCACAGCGCGAAGACCTGGATGAGGATGTAGAACTTCAGGGCCACCGTGCTCGCGTCGGAAGTGCTCATGCCCGCGGCAATGCCCTGCTGGGTCAGCCACAGAACAAAGAAGGTGCTGAGCACGGCCATGTCACCGCGGGCGACCACGGCCGAGGCATAAGCCAACGCAACCCGGACATTTTTCGCAGCCCGGATCCCGATCTTAAGCGTCGCCAGCATGGGCTCCCGGTCCTTCAGCTGCCCGGGCGCGCCGGACTTGAGGCCCATCAGCAACACGGTGGACACCAGCAGGCAGATGCCAGCCGCCGTCCAGAGCCAGTAACGGGCCGTGAGTTCGGCCTCGCCCCCCGCCAGGCCATCGTAGAATCCCAGCAGCAGGCGCAACGGCGTCAGGACCAGGATGAGTCCGAGCCCGTTGAGCATGAAACACACGGCCAGCATCTTGCCCCGCGATTCCTCCACCGGGTAATCGTTGGCCACCGACGGCAGCATGGCCGTGTTGCAGGCCAGGCCCAGCGCCAGGAACATGCGGAACATCACCAGCTGGTCAACGTTACGGGCCAGGGGGTACAGGAAATAGCCGATGCCGAGCAGCAGGAAGGCTGCGACGTAGAGCGGCTTTCTACCGATCTTGTCGGACAGGGCGCCAATCAGCCCGATGGTCAGGATGACCACAATTTCGGAAACGAAGGTCAGGTGCCCGGCAAGCGGCCCCTGCTCCGCGGCTGGAATGTGCAGCACTTCAGTAAACAGGTAGGGCTGGCTCGCGTTGACGAAGCTCATCATCACGATGCCGAAGAACGATCCGAACAATAGCGTGTAGACGTTGAGCCTCGACACGCCGGGGGCCATTCGCAGATTGAGGCGCCGGGGGCCAAACGGGATGCCCGCGCCGGTCTCGAGCGGCGCTTTCTCAGCCGGTGATGACATTGCTTAATCCCGTCGATGCAGACCGGCAGTATATAGAGCGTCGCCAGCCTCCTAGCCTCTATTGTGTTTCCCGCCGTTCAGGGCAATATGCGCGCCGTGAGCGCCAATACACCCTCGTCCCCATCTCGTCCCGCGCCGCTGGCAGGCCTCGTCCGCCGCGTCGGCGCGTGGCGTCGCGAAAACATCGTCAAACCGGTGAAACATGCAGACATCGCGGCCTACGTGGCTGACGGTGCGCCGCTCACCAACCGCTACAGCTTCATGGTCGTCATGGCCTGCGGCATCGCCATCCTTGGCCTGCTGCAGAACTCTGCAGCCGTAATTATCGGCGCCATGCTGATTTCCCCCCTGATGGGCCCGATTGTCGCGCTGGGCTTTTCCCTGACGTTGTTCGATCCACAACAGATGAAGAAAAGCCTGCTGGCCGTGGTCGTTGGCGTTGCGCTTTCGCTCGCGATCTCCATCGGCGTTGTGCTGGTATCCCCGCTACAGGATCCGACATCCGAGATCCTCGCGCGGACCCAGCCCAACCTGTTTGACCTGCTGGTGGCGGTGCTATCGGGCCTGGCCGGCGGCTACGCCGTGATCAAGAAAAAAGGCGAGACGATCGTTGGCGTGGCTATCGCCACCGCCTTGATGCCTCCATTGGCCGTGGTCGGATTCGGTTTGGCGACGGGCAAGAGCACGATCGCGTTCGGCGCCGGGTTCCTCTTCATGACTAACCTGCTCGCCATCGCTCTGTCGGTGACGTTGATTTCCAAGTGGTACGGTTTCGGCACGCGGCACTCGCCACAATCCACGGTATGGCAGGGTGCGGTCATCGTTTTGTCGTTCGCGGCTTTGTCCATGCCACTCGGGATCTCCTTGCGTGAGATCGCTACACGCTCCTGGCTGGAGCGTTCCACGCGGACCGAGGTCCAGTCGTTTCTTGCGGAGCGCGGCGCCCGACTGTCCAGCATCAGCGTGGTTACGTCAGCCAGCGGGCCGCTGGGCGTTGACCTGGTGGCTCTCACGCCCCGCTACGAGCCCGGCGCCGTCCCCGATCTGAAGGACCGCCTGCAGGCACTCCTCGACCGCGAAGTCGCCGTGACCATGCAACAACTGCTGGTTGCGAACCGCGACGAGGGGGATGTCGTTCGCAGCCTCGCCCAGCTTGAACAAAGCCTGGCAGTGATGAAGGCGCAGCAGAGCACGCGGGACCCGGCCGCGGAGTTCCAGAACCGCCTGGCCTCGCGGCTCCGGGAGCAGCTCGGCGCCGTTTCGCTGAATACAGACAAGCGCACGGCAATCGTGTACCTCGCATCGGACGCCGGCTTGTCCGTGGCCGAGTCGCGGCAACTCGAAACGCGGCTGGCCGGCATCGACCCGGCGTGGTCGGTACAGATTGCACCACCGGCGCAGGCTCTGCCGGCTATCGAATTTGAGCCTGACAGCAGCACGCTGAACGAGGTATCGATTCGCGACCTCGAAACCGTGGCCTGGGCGCTCCGGCGCTGGAACATGAGCGACGTGGACGTCATCGGCCTTGCCAGTTCCGACGGCCAGGTGGCGCGCAATTTCGCGCTGGCCAAGGAACGTGCCGAGGCGGTCGCCGCCTGGCTGGAAGGTCGCGGCATCTCCGGCACCGTGCGCCCGTCGTTCGAGCGCCAGGCCCAGCAGCCCATCGAGCGTGAACGCGGTGCGGCAGCCTTCAGGCGTGTCGAGATTATTCCCATGGCGGCCTTAAAAGCTGCGCCATCGCTGCCCGGGCGCGCCGCCCCCGACCGCTGAACATAACGGCACCCGGGAGCTTGCTACCGGCTGTTCGCCCCCATACTCTGGCCGGATGAAATGCGTTCACGCGGTAGTGCGGCCGATTGCGCTCGCGGTCTGCGCAGTCCCCATGTTCTTTTCGGGTGTCGCGCGCGCTGACAACAAAGACGATATCGGTTTCCGCTCGTTGCAGTTGCAACTCGGCGCCGGCATGCCCACCGGCGCCGGCGTGCCGGTCATGCACGTTGAAGGCGACCAGCTCGTTAACGGTGTCTGGGCTTACCTGCCAGACCTGGCCAATGGAGAATTCACCGGGAAGACCATCACGGACAAGTCCGGCGGGCCTTCTGGCGTCTACTCTGGCCACGCTACTCCCGTCGGCCAGTTGTTCTACGGCACTTACACGTCGACAGCCCCGGGAATCACCTTAATCGACGCCTATAGCGCCGATAACTGGCTCGGAGCCGATTATCTTCGGACTGCCAGTGGCACCGGGCCGCAACCGCTGGTCTCAACCGCACGGGTTGCCAATCACAGCTGGGTCTACGCAACGGTTACGTTCGACGCCAACATTCTCCGTCGTATCGACTGGGTAATTGACAGAGACGAGTTCACTCATGTCATCGCGCTGAACAACGGAGATCCCAATCTGGCGCTGTTCAGTTCCGCCTATAACGTCATTGCCGTCGGACGCACCACTGGCGAACATGGCCGCGGCTCGGTTGCCGTGGACTCGATCTACACCGCTGGCCGAACCCGCCCCGACGTGGTCGCTCCGAACACTTCGACCAGCACCGCCACGCCACAGGTTGCCGCCCTCGCCGCGCTCCTGGTCGAGGTCGGCCAGAACAACGCCGGGCTGTCGACAGACCCGGTGACGCAGTCAGCGACCAGTCGCAGTGGCACCGTAGTCCGTAACGCTGCCCGAAGCGAGGTGATCAAGGCTACCCTGATGGCCGGCGCGTCGCGCACCACGACCAATACTGCAACCAGCGACATCACCGACTACCGCGCCATCGTGGCAAATCAGGCCAGCAATGGCCTGGACATCCGCTTTGGCGCTGGCCAGATCAATATATTCAACAGCCACGAGATCATCACCGGGGGAGAACAGAACAGCCTGCAGGACTACCCGGCGGGCAACGGCCTGGCATCCGCAAGCGGCTTTGACTATGACCCTCACTTTGGCGGCCTGAACAGCAGCAACCAGACAGCAACTTACTATCTGCCGATACCGGTGACGGATGGCAACCTGACCGCGGCGCTGGTGTGGAACCTGAAGATTCACGGCGGCACGGCCGGGTCCTTCAACAGCACCGCGACCTTCTACCATCTTGACCTGGAACTGTTCGATGTCACGAATGCCTCGAACTGGGTGAG
>JAQBGF010000135.1:0-5676 GCA_032122615.1 Gammaproteobacteria bacterium
GTCCCAGGAACTCGTGGCCACCGAGAGGCTGACCTTCGTCCACCCGTTCGATGATCCCGCCGTGATTGCCGGCCAGGGAACGGTGGGCATGGAAATCCTGCGCCAGCACCGCGGCTCGATCGACGCGATATTCGTTCCGGCGGGCGGTGGCGGCCTGATCAGCGGCATCGGGCTATACGTGAAAGCCCTCTACCCGGAGATCCGGGTGATTGGCGTGGAACCCGAGGAATCACCGACGATGCGCTCGGCGCTTGCCGCCGGGCGGCCGGTCCGCCTGGACCACGTCGGTATATTTGTCGACGGCGTCGCCGTGCGCCAGGCGGGTGTCGAGACCTTCCGGATCTGCCGCGAGGTCGTCGACGAGATCATCCTGGTCAGCAACGACGAGATCTGCGCCGCGATTCGCGACGTGTTCGAAGACACCCGCGCCGTCATGGAACCGGCGGGCGCCCTCGCCGTGGCCGGGATCAAGCGCTACGTGGCGGCCTCGGGTTGCCGCAACCAGACCCTGGTGGCGGTCAACAGCGGGGCCAACATGAACTTCGACCGGCTGCGCTATATCGCCGAGCGGGCCGGAATCGGCGAGAACCGGGAGGCGTTGCTCGCCGTGCAGATTCCCGAGCGCCCCGGCAGCTTCCGCGCCTTCTGCGAGACCATCGGCAACCGCTACATTACCGAGTTCAACTACCGGTTCAGCGACCCGGCGCGGGCGCGGATATTTGTCGGGGTTGGCCTGACCGGCGGGCTGGAAGAGCGGGCGCAGCTCATTGCCCGACTCGAGGAACTCGACTACCCGGTGTCCGACCTGAGCGACGACGAGGTGGCGAAGCTGCATCTACGCCACATGGTGGGCGGGCTGGCTCCCGGGCTTAAGGACGAACGCCTGTATCGCCTGCAGTTCCCGGAGCGCCCCGGCGCCCTGCTGGAGTTTCTCCGGGCATTCGGGAGTCGCTGGAACATCAGTCTCTTCCATTACACGAACCCGGGCTCGGACTACGGCCGGGTGCTGGCGGGTATTCAGGTACCCGATGCCGACATGGCGGAGTTTCTCGAGCACCTCCGGGCTACCGGCTATGAGTTCTGGGACGAGAGTGGCAATGCGGCTTACCGGCTGTTCCTGTCGAGCGCCTGATGGACAACATCTCGCAAGGTATTGTCATCCGGCGACTGCAACCCGGGGACGTAACCGCGCTCGCGGATCTTGCTCGCGATACCTTCATCGAGACCTTCGGTCATCTGTACAAGGCCGACGACCTGGCGGCGTTCCTCAAGACGGCGCATGCGCCGGCGACCTATCTCGCGCTGCTGCAGAACGCGTGCATGGCGATCTGGGTTGCCGAAAAATCTCCGGGGGTGCTCGTTGGCTACGCGCTTGCCGGACCCTGCAAACTCCCGGTGCCCGGGCTGGAATCGTCTGCCGGTGAAATCCGCCAGTTGTATTTGCTGGCGACGGCTCAGAAAGAGGGACTCGGCACCCGCCTGCTCGTCACGATGCTTGATTGGCTGGTCGCGCAGGGACATTCGCCGCTGTACGTTGGCGTCTGGTCAGGGAATCCCGGCGCCCAGCGCCTCTATGGCCGCTTCGGTTTCGAGAAGATCGGCGAGTACGATTTTCCGGTGGGCGAACACCTCGATCGTGAATTCATCTTCAGGCAGCGGAAGTTTCCGTAGCCGGTTCCGGCAGGCCGGATAGCGGCATAATCGCGCCATGTCTGATTCTCTCGAACAGTGGCGCCGCGGCGGCGCCTCATTTGCCTGGCAGGGCAATGACATCTTCGTGCGGCGCGCGGGTGCCCCGTCGGCACCAGTATTGTTGCTGATACATGGCTTTCCCACTGCCTCGTGGGACTACGCTCCGATATGGGCGGCGCTAGCGGCCCGCTGGCGCGTGCTCACCCTGGACATGCTGGGCTTTGGTTTTTCTGCGAAACCACGTGGCCACACCTATCCCCTCGCCGACCAGGCTGACCTGATCGAAGCATTACTGCGCGCTGAATCAGTGACTGACTACCATGTGCTGGCCCATGACTATGGCGACACGGTGGCGCAGGAGCTGCTGGCCAGGAATTCGGCCGCACCGAAACTGCACAGCGTCTGCCTGCTGAATGGCGGAATTTTTCCGGAGGCGCATCGGCCGCTGCTGATCCAGCGCCTGCTGTCGTCCGCCGCGGGACCGCTGGTCGCGCGACTTTCCACTCGCGCCACTTTTGCCGTGAGCATGCGGCGAATATTCGCCAGCCAGCGCCCGCCGACGCCCGAGGAACTGGCCGGCCTGTGGACTCTCGTCACGCATAACAACGGCCGCGCGGTGCTGGCTGCCGTCAGCCGATACCGGCTGGAAAGGCAGCCCCGGCGCCCGCGCTGGGTGGGCGCCCTGCAGACCGCGCAGGTGCCACTACGCCTGATTGTCGGCACCGAGGATCCGATCGCGGGGGCTGCCATGGCGGACCGCTACCGGCAACTGGTGCCGCGACCCGATGTGGTCGAGTTGCCGGGCGTGGGCCACTATCCGCAAATCGAGGCGCCGGATCAGGTACTGCGTGCCTACGAAGAGTTTCGTGCCCGCCGCACGTGACCAATGCCGCCCTGAAGGAGCCACACCCGATGCGTCGATTGTCATCTCCCCTTCGCCAGCTGCTGCTGGTCGTCTTGCTCGGTTTGTCCGCCGTTGTCGCCCTGGCCGCGGACGAATCAGCGCCACAACCGACGGTACTGATCACCGGCGCCAACCGTGGCATCGGCCTCGAATTCACCCGCCAGTACGCCGCCCGGGGCTGGACCGTGATCGCGACGACCCGCCGGCCCAATGCGGCAACGGAACTACGCCAGCTTGCCGCGAACCGGCCGAACGTGATCATCGACCGGCTCGATATCACCAGCGAATCGGAAGTGGCCGCGCTCGCTGCAAAATATCGGGGCCGGCCCATCGACCTGCTGATCAACAACGCAGCGCTGCTGGAAAATCTGGACGCTCAGCTGCTCGGCGCGCTTGACTACGAACTGTTCAACCGGACATTCGCCATCAACGCCATCGGACCGATGCGGGTGTCCGAAGCCTTGCTTCCGAACGTGGCGGCCAGCGGCCAGAAAAAGATCGTCACGCTATCCAGCGCGGCAGGCTCCCACGGCCTGCTGAACCCACCGGCCAACCTGTACCCGTACCGGGCCAGCAAGGCGGCGCTCAATTTTCTGATGCACAACCTCGCGCTCGACGTGGCGAAGCGCGGGATCATCGTGGGGTTGCTCAATCCCGGCCTGGTGGACACCCGGGGTGTGTTGAACCTGAAGCCGGGCGAATCGCCGCCGAAGGAGTTCGCCGCGCTGATGCCGCTGATCCGCTCGGGAAAAATCCAGCTGATCACGCCGGAAGAGTCCGTGAAGGCAATGCTGGAGCTGATCGACGGCCTGACGCCGGCCCGGTCGGGCGTGTTCCTGAACTACGACGGCCAGACGCTGCCCTGGTAGGCGCGCCTTTCGTGCGCCAGGCCTCTATGAGAACACGCTTGGTGCGCTACGACGCGTGGAATTCCTGTTTGCAGACCGGGCACTCCGGCGCCTTCATCAACGGGCCGTAGAGCCTGGCATCCAGTGCGGCGGACCAGAACCAGCGGTTGCTGCACTTCGGACAGACGATGTACCAGACCCCGAAGGCATAGCCCACCACAACGAGGATCGTGCCGAGCGTCCAGGAGATCCGAAACCCTTCCCACAACGGCGCAAAGCTTCCGACCACCATCAGCACCATCGCGACCGCCAGCTTCCAGAACTGGCCCGTCCGGGTAACTACAGAATTTGCAAACATTCAGCCCCCTGCCAAAACTCGTTTTGCCGCCACGGGCAGCCGCTTGATCGCCGCCTCCCGCCGAAGTGCCGCACCACGATCCGCTGCCGGCTCCTGGTGCACCAGAGTGACCGGACGCCGGGCCCGGGTGTAGGCCGCGCCGCTTCCCGAATTGTGCTGGGCAATGCGCTGGCCAACGTCCCTGGCAATACCGGTATACAGCGACTGGTCCTTGCACCGGACAATGTAGACGTACCAGGCCGCGTTGGCTGCGATGGCCGTCACCATACGATCGCTACGGGCCCGGTGGTTGCAGGGGTCAACGGTCAAAGTGGTTTGCGAAAGCGCAGTGTGAAGCGATCGCTTTCGCCAATGGCCGTGTATTTTTCCTTGTTCTTTTCGCCTTCCCGGTAGGTTGACGGCAGGGTCCACACGCCCTTCTCATATTCCGTGGTGTCCCTGGGATTCGCGTTGATTTCGGCGCTGGCCTCCAGCACGAAGCCGGCATTTTTCGCCAGTTCGATGGCGTAGTCCTCGCGCACATAACCGGACGCCGCTTTCGGATCCTGCGGCACGTCGGTGCTGGCCCGATGTTCAACGACGCCGAGAACACCACCCGGCTTCAGTGCGGTGTACATGGCGGCGAAGGCCTTTTCGGCGTTGCCGCCACCCATCCAGTTGTGGATATTGCGGAAGGTCAGCACCATGTCGGCCGTGCCCGCGGGCGCGACGGCCGTCTTGTCCGGGAACGACAACACGGTCATTTCGGTACCTGCGTACAGATCCGGACTCGCAGCCAGCTTGTCGCTGAACGTCTTGATGCCACGCTGGATGAATTCAATCTTCGACTCCGGATCCCAGCCCGCGGCGTAATATTTTCCACCCTTGCTGAGGTAGGGCCCCAAGATTTCCGAATACCAGCCCATTGATGGCCAGACTTCCACGACCTGCATGTTGGCCTTCAGGCCAAAAAAGGTGAGTGTCTCGGCCGGGTGCCGGAACGGGTCTCGTGCCTTGTTTGCCGCGGACCGGTGGTCGCCGGCAATGACGGCCGACAGTGCGGGATCCACGTCTGCCTCCGCGCCGGCGCCGGTCGTCATGATCAGTCCCAGAGCGAGGCAGGCAGCTAATAAACGTCGCACAGCATTACTCCGCGTGGCCGAAGATCAGCGGCGAGCTTAGCGGAAGATGTGCTGCTCAGGCAAAAACGTGGTCGCGAATGCGCGCGATCTTGGCAGTCTGCGGCAGGCGGTAGAAGGTTCGCAGCTCGCGGAGCAGGTCCGGCGTGAAGGGCATGACCGGAAAGCGCGATTCCAGGTTCGCGCAGTACCGGCTGGCGAGCGCCGTCGCTGCCTGATAGCGATCCAGCTCCTCCGGCGCCAGCCGCGGATCGAATGCCGGATCATCGAACAGTCGCGTCAGCAACGGCTTGCCGAGTGTCGTTGCCGGGAGATCCTGGAGCAGCAGCCGCGTGCTGACATATTTGTCCACCTCGGCCTGCATCTCGAGTTCGAGCAATGTAACCGGCTTGTCGAAGCCAGCGTTCCACACCAGGTAGTGAAAATGGCTCACGCCCTCAAGTACCGTCCAGAAATCAGCCAGGTTCTCCCGGGAAAGATGCTCGCTGGGATCGGCAGCGGCCAGCCGCGCGAGTACACCGTGATCAACGAACAGGGCAAGATCGACTGCGCCGTCGCCTTCAACGACGATTAGTTGCTCGTCACTGGCCCGACCCGGGGAACCAGCGGTCAACGCGGCGAGAATGTCGCGGTCGGTGACGAGGTAGTCCCGTACGTCCTGCTCTAACCCGGTGTCGTAAAGCCGCTCGAGTTGGCCTTGCATTGCCCGGAGCAATTCCGGAGATGCGGCACCCACGCGCTAGTGCTCCCGGATGC
>JAQBGF010000136.1:0-40128 GCA_032122615.1 Gammaproteobacteria bacterium
AACAACGCCGGCATCACCCGGGACGCGCTCCTGGTGAAATTCAAGGACGGCAAGGTCGCAGCGAAGATGAGCATCGAGCAGTGGCAAGCTGTTATCGATGTCAATCTGACCGGCGTCTTTCTTTGTGGCCGCGAAGCCGCCGAGCGCATGATCGTAGGCGGCCACCCCGGGGTAATCATCAACATCTCCAGCATTTCCCGGGCGGGCAATGCGGGACAGACCAACTACGCGGCCGCCAAGGCTGGCGTCGCTGCCATGGCCGTAACCTGGGCCAAGGAACTCGCCCGCTATGGAATCCGGGCGGCATCGATCGCGCCGGGCTTCATCAACACCGAGATGGTCGCCGGCATGAAACCGGAAGCGCGCGACAAGCTGACGTCAGGGATTCCGCTGCGGCGAATGGGCGAACCGGACGAGATTGCCCAGACCGTCGAGTTCATTTTGCAGAACGACTACGTGTCTGGGCGTTGCTTCGAAATCGACGGCGCGCTGCGTTTTTAGGAGCGGCTTCAGCCGCGACAACTATAGGGTTCGCGGCTGAAGCCGCTCCTACAAACGAGGTCGCGGCTGAAGCCGCTCCTACAAACCGGGTCGCGGCTGAAGCCGCTCCTACAGGCCGCTCCTACCAGCCGCCCGAGAATTTGCCGGTGTCGTAAGGATTGAACGTCTCGCCGTCCTTTTGTTTTGGCCGATCCACGACGTGCGCGCGTTTCAGCTGGCGCTCGCCATCGTCGTCGGTTTGGAGTTCCCAGGTGTAGGTGTCGTAGGGATTGGCCCCGTAACCGGCACCCGGCTCGCCCTTTGGCCTGACCGGTTGTTTGGCCGATTGTTTGGCCGATTGTTTGGGATGGGCCGACGACGGCGCCTGCGCGCGAGCCGGTTCGTCCCCGTCGTCCTTCCTGAAGATCTTTTTGAGCCAGCTCACGGTCAGCTCCGGCCTGTGATGGTAATTGCCGAACCGTAACTCCGGCGGGCAAAGCGCAACGTGATGCAGATCGCACTTCCGGCGCTGTGTGCAGCCGGCCGGTACCGCCGGATCGACGAGCGGTCAGGTAGCGGAGGCAGGCGGGCCGCTGTTGGTCAGCGTCACGCCTTCCTTGACCCGCACATCGAGTTGCGGGAACGGGATGTTGACGCCGGCCGAGCGCAGCGCTGCCAGTACCCGGGTGCGCGCCTCCGTCTCGACAGCAAATCGATTATCCACGTCATGGGTCCAGAGCAGCACGCTGAAATCCAGCGAACTCGACCCAAAGCCCCGGAATACGGTCGTCGGCTCCGGAAAGGCAACTATGCTCGGCTGTCCCTTGATGGCCTCCAGTAATAGCGCCTGCACCTGGACCGGATCACTACCGTAGTCCACGCCAATGGTGATGTCGATGCGCCGCGTGCGATCGGACAACGTCCAGTTCGTCACCTCATTGGCAATCAGGTTGGCGTTGGGGACGATCACCTCCGCGCCCTCGAACGTGCGAATGCGCGTCGCCCGCAAGCCAATCTTGCTCACCCGGCCAACCATTGTTCCGAGCGTGATCTGGTCGCCCTCGCGAACGGGGCGCTCAAAGGCCAGAATCAGGCCGGAAACGAAATTGTTCACAATGTTTTGCAGACCAAAGCCGATGCCGACGCCGAGTGCGCTGACCAGCAGCGTGAGCTTCGACAGCTCCACCCCGGAAGCAGCAAGCGCAAAGAGAATTCCAGCCACGACGAGCGCGTAGTAAATCAGCCGTGACGCTGCCGACGCCGCCCCCATTGCCAGCGGCAGGCGCGGCAGCACATCTTCATCGAGGATAAAGCGAACGAAGCGCGCAAGCAGCAGCGCGATGGCTATGCCAATGAAGAACCCCAGCACGCTGGCCAGCGAAAGCTCGGCGCTGCCGAAGGTTACCGCCGTTGTTAGCACGTTCTCAACGGCCCGCCACACGGGTTCCAGGACCGGCAGTATCACAGGCAGGAAATTACCGAAGACGATGACGAGCAGGAGCCGATGTACCCGGCGCGCCCAGCTGCGCACGGCGTCCGGCCGGTGCCGCACACTGCGGAACCAGCGGGCGCCCGGCCCAACGACCCAGGCATCGACGATGGAGCACAGGATGGCGTCGACTGCCAACAGCGAACAAAGCACCAGCGAGACATAGACCATGCCGCCGATAGCCTGTTTACCGAGGGTACGGGCACCAACGACTTCCGCGATCAACCCCACCGCAATCACCACGGGGGCCACCATGGCGAGCCCGTGAATGCCACGCTGAAACAGGGAACGTTCGCCGGGTTCAGTGGTAGACGTGCGGGCAAGCGCCCGAAACACCAGCAAAGCAACGACCCCCAGCACGACTGTGAGCAAGCGCCCGTACCAGTCGTCGCCCAGCACAACGACTTCCAGGAGAAAGACAACAGCGAGCAGCAACAGTCCGTTGAGCGGCGGCAACTCGCGGGGCGTAACGAGGACTGGCAGTAGCCGCCACAACAGCAGTGCGGCGGTCAGCGCGCGCAACAACCCGCCGCCGATCGGCAGTTCAGGCAGCAGGAGAATGGGCCCGACCAGCATCCAGACCAACAAAGTCACGGCGAAGGGATGGCGGGTGAGCAACCGGTCGGCGTCGGTCTCGCCCCGGGCAAGTACGGAGCGGCGCAGCCGCGACACCGCCACCAGCAACAGCACCAGCACGAGACCAAACGCCGTGAATTCGGCCACGCGTGCGTCAAAGTAGTCCGTGAGACCGCGCGTGATCGTGGCAAGGCGCTGCTTTACAAGGTCAAGTGGTAGCCGCAGGCTTGCCGGCGGCGGCCAGACTGGCGGCGCGGTTAACGCCAGTGGTTGCGTCTGGCGACTGAGGCGCGCCGCATCGAGCTGCGCTTCGAGTTCGCGAAGCGCTGTTTGCAGATCACCCACTCGCAAGTCAGCGGCGACCACGGCGTCGACGCGTCGGCGAAGCGGCGCCCGGGTGGTCTCGAGATCGGCGGCCACCTGGCGTAGCCGGGCGCGCAGCACTTCCGGCACGGCATCCGCATCCGCATCCGCATCCGCAGGGTCGGAGGCTGGCACCGCAGGGTCCGCGGCGTCGCGCAGGAAGCCCGCATCTGACCGCAGCTGGCCTCGCCACGGGTCCAGCAGCGCGATTTCCGCTTGCAGGCGCTTGCGCCACTTGCCAAAGATGCGGTCGAGATTGCGCAACTTCTCAACGGTTGCGCCAAGCTCCAGGAGATCGGTCTGCAGCGGGTCAACTTTTTCGGCCCCACCGATCACGTCCCCGGCCTCCCGGGACTTGTCCGGCAGGGCGATGGTGATTCCAGCCAGGTCGGGCGCCGGCTTGCGCAGGTAATCATTAATTGTCAGCAGCAGGTTACTGACGGAATCCAGCCGCTGGACCAGTTCGCCGGTCGTCGCGGGCGGGGCGGGCGCAGCGGCCGCGCCAGCCGCGGCTGGCGGCGGTGTCGCAGCCTCCTCCACCAGCGCTTGCAGGGGTCCGGCAAGCAACGCCAGCACACACGAGCAGTTCAACAGCCATGCGGCGCAGATCGAGTTCGATTGATCTGTTTTACGTTGCATCCGGATAGTGTACCCGGCTGGGGTCAGGAGGAATCTGTCTGAAAAGTATGGTGGAGCCGGGGAGGATCGAACTCCCGGCCTCCGCATTGCGAACGCGGCGCTCTCCCAGCTGAGCTACGGCCCCACAGCAAGTCCGGCAGTTTAGCGGAAAGCCACGGGCCGTTAAATCGGATTGCCGGAATCAGTTTACGGGTCAGGTCGAGAGCACGCAGCGGCCATGATCCAGCACCACCTCGTCGCGCTCCAGGGCCCGGAGGCGGCACGAGACGATGTTGGCGTCCTGCCAGAGTTCCGCCTCCAGCGTTTCACCCGGGTAGGCCGGGCCGGCAAAACTGACGGCCAGCGAACGAATCAGCGTGTGGTCGAAGTCGCAGATGACCTGGAGAATCGCATGGCAGGCGATGCCCTGCAGGCACAGTCCGTGCAGGATGGGCCCGTCCAGACCGTGCTGCCTCGCTACGGCGGCGTCCACGTGCAGCGGGTTGCGGTCCACCGACAGCCGGAACAGCAAGGCCTGGTCCGCACGGGTCTGGCAGTGGTGTGTCATGTCGGGGCGGCGCGTGGGCAGAACGTGGGGAGACGAGCTGCTGCCGCGCGGGCCGCCGAAGCCCCCGTCTCCGCGGGCCAGCCAGGTTCGGCGGGTTGTGAATATCGCCTGCCCGTCCTGCTCCCGGCGGGCCCGGCTCTCGACGACAATCAGGGCGCCCTCATCCGCACCCTTGTCGAAGACGGCGGCAACTTCGCGGTCCACGAGCAACGCACCGGCCTCATCGATTGGCCTTTCCAGCGTCACGCTCTCGGCGCGCAGGACAACCCGGGAGGTATCCCAGCCACAGTCGTCGAGCACGGTGCTGCTGGCGAGGATGCTGGCGTAACTCGGCAGGGTTTTCAGACCCGCGTGTTCCGCCACGTAAGAGAGCTCGTTCGGGTTGCCGGGATCGCGGCCAAAGCCGACACCCAGCGCATACAGCAAGGTGTCCCGATCAGTGTAGTGGACCCGTTCACCCCGGGTGCGGAGCGACATCAGGTGCTCGTAGTCGATCGGCATCCTTACTCTTCTGGTGCCACCGTCAACTGCAGGCCGTCGACGGCATCGGTCACCTTGACCTGGCATGCCAGGCGGGACTCGCCGGCGCGAAAATTCTCCGTGCTTTCCAGCAGCTCCAGTTCATCACTTTGACACTTGGGCAGCTTCGCAAACCACTCGGGAGCGACGAAGACATGGCACGTCGAGCAAGAGCACATGCCGCCGCACAGGGCCTCGACCCCTTCATCGAGTTCCCGCAGGGGCTCCATCAGAGTCAGTCCGTTATCGACCGTGACCGTGTGGGCAGATCCGTCCCGGTCCGTTACGTGAATCTTCGGCATGTCAGCAAGCTACCGTGGTAAAAAAAAAGGCGCGCGAATATAGCACAGCGATCAACGAGGATCAGGCCGGCGCTCAGGCACGGCCCACATTGATGTCGAAGGGCGTCTCGTAATAAGTACTGTCCGTCGCCCAGCGCCTGGCCTCTTCCATCAGTTTTCGCAAGCGGAGGTCTGCCGTGCTGACCTCCTCGCAATTCTCGCAGCGCGGGTCGTCGCAGGGCTGGCGGGAGTACAGCCAGAACTGGATGGCGCCCGCGAGCAGGCCGTCGGCGATGTCCCAGGAGTCTGGGTCCTCTTCAGCCTCCAGCAATTGGTTGCCCAGCTCGATCACCTGCTCGGCTGCTTCGTCGAGCACGGTTTTTTCGTCTTCCATGGCGGTTCCTCCGGCAGTCGCTAATGCACCACCATGCTATCAGAGGCGGTCGGCATGATCGCTCCGGATGCGTTGGTCAGCGGGGCGAAGACCGTGGCGAAATCCCGGGCGATGCTGACCACGCGCCAGTTCCGGGCTGCCGCGGTCGCCAGGACCCGGTCGGCGCCCTCGCGGTAGGCGAATTCACGCGCGGCATCGTCGTGGTCGACGACGAGCACGAGCGATGTGCCGTTCGCGGATTCTGCAAAACGCAGCATCTCGAGGTCGCCGTCGGAATTGCCGACAGCAATGATCGGCCGCCGCCCCGTGGCAAGACTGATATGTACAGCCTTGAAGGGCCCGACGTTCAAGGCGCCTGTCCCGGCTACCCGGACCAGCTCCAGCACACCCGCGCGTTCCTCGAGCCGGTACCGCCCGGTACTGCCAATGACCTGGTGGGATGGCAAGCTGGCGATGTCAGTGGCGATGATTCGCACAAACTCGGTACTGCCGCCACTCACAATCCAGACGGCAAAATCCCGGGACTCCAGCAAGCGGATCAGCTCCCGCATCGGCTGATAAAGCAGCCCTGTCCAGGGCTTGTTCAGACGCGGGTGTCGGCCCGCCAGAATGAATGCCCGCGCGGCCGCATCGAGATCTGCCTGCGGTATACCCGTCTGAACGGCCTGGGCGAGCGGGCCTAGGGATCGGATTCCCAGTGCCTGAAGCCGAGCCTCATCGCCGGCAAGCACCAGGCTGAAGGGCTCCTGGTTTGCCCACTCCGGATGAGCGCCGGCCTGGCTCCGCACCCGGTCGTGGACGAAGGCTTCTTGTAGAGCGAAAGGCTTTTCCGGCAACAGCGTGCCGTCGTTATCGAATACCGCCACACGCTCGGGCACTGGCACGAAACGCGCGCTGCCGGGGTCGGTGACGGCGGCAACGAACGCCAGAATCTCGGCCTTGTTTGCCCCGGCACGCCAGGACGGCAAGGGATCCTGCGGCAGCGGCGCAGCGCAGCCGGCCAGCACGGCCACCAGGAGCGCAAGGACGGCGAACGGCGAGCGCATTACGCCACAGCGGTGGCGACGAAGTCGGGAATCGTTACGGTGCACAAGGTGCCCTGCCCCAGCTCGCTCTCGATCACCAGCGAACCGCGGTGGGCTTCGGCAATGCGCTTCGCCAGGTACAAACCCAGCCCCAGGCCACCGGTACTCCGGCTGCGGGCCGGATCGGCCCGGTAAAACGGCTCGGTAACCCTCGCCAGATGTTCCCTGGAAATGCCGGGGCCGTGATCGCGAATCCGCAGCACCACCATGCCGGGCTTCGCCTCGAGTGCCACTTCCACTGGCGCGGCATCAGGTGGGGTGTAGCGCAGGGCATTTTCAATCAGGTTCTTGGCGACCAGCCGCACCCGCACCTCGTCGACCTCGCGCACCACCGGCTCAGATGGCAAGTTCAGATTGATCTGCTCGAAGTGATCCTGGAACTCGCTGTGGATCAGGGTCTGAAGCATGCCACCGAGTTCGACGGCAGAGCGACGCAGCGTCGTGTGTCCTGCGTTCATTCGCTCGCTCTCGAGCAGGTCGGCAATCAGGTGTTCCATCTCCCGGAGGTCGCCCAGCAGATCATGCTTGACCTGGCAATCGTCCAGGAATTCCAGCGCCACCTTGGCTCGCGTGAGCGGGGAGCGAAGCTCGTGGCTGATCGCCAGCAGCAATTGCCGCTTCGCTTCGAGCATGTCCTTGACGTCATCGGCCATGTGATTGATATCGGCCGCCAGGTCCCCAAGGTCGTCCCGTCGTGTGGTCCTGATCCGGTAGTCGAGGTCGCCCTGGCCGATGCGGGCCGTCCCCTTCTGGATCCACTTGATCGGACGCACCAGCCACCGGACGGCGAAGTAACACCCCACCAGCACGAAGATTGAGATCAGCACGATGGCCGGCTGGGTCAGGTCCGCCCGCGGCGTCTCCGCGATGCGTGGCGATGCCACTACGATCCTGTACCCGTCGCGAACCAGTTCGATATAGGTGTGGCGGCGATACGCGCCATAGCGCAGCAGCTTCAGTTTCCTGGCCCAGGTCTCGAGGTTGCGCTGGCTCTTTTTATCCAGCCCGAGAAAATCGATGGGTAGCGGGCCAAAGGGGATCTGGTCGAGCTGCGGAAACGCCGGGTCGGAGGTCCAGTCAATGTCCGGACCACTGATACGGATATCCACGGGCACGCGCTGGGTGATGGCCGCTGCACGCTCGATGCTTGGTGGCGATCCGATGTCGTCCAGTACGTAGTCCGCGTGCAGGGATATATGCGCACCAACGACCTGGCGCAGGAAATCCTGGTCGAGCACGAGCAGGTACACGAACCGTCCCACCACCGCGTAGACAATCGCCGTGAGAATAAAAATGCCGAGCAAGCGCGCCGACAGTGAGCGACTGATCTCCTTGATCACGAGGGCCGAATCTCTTCACCGATGAAGGCGTAACCCGTGCCCCATACGGTTTTGATGAAGCGCGGCTGGCGGCTGGTGTCTTTCAGCTTCTGGCGCAGGCGGCTCACCAGGATATCCACCGACCGGGAAAACAGTTGCGCATCAATACCGCGCAGCTCGTTGAGGATTTCGTCCCGGTTAAAGGTCTTGCCGGGGTTGGAGGCAAAGAGCACCAGCAACTGGTACTCCATCGTGGTCAGATCAAGCTGCTCGCCTTCCAGCTCGGCGGAGCGCCGCTCCAGATTGATAGCCAGATCGCCGAAACGGATCGACTTGTCGTCGGAACGCGGGCGACCACGGCGCAGCACATTCTGGATCCGCGCCACGAGCTCTCGCGGCTCAAAGGGCTTGGGCAGGTAGTCGTCCGCCCCGATTTCCAGCCCGACGATGCGGTCGGTGACTTCACCCCGGGCGGTGAGCATGACAACCGGTACCGAGCTGGTCTTGCGGATCGTACGGCACACCTCGAAGCCGTCCTGTTCCGGCAGCATCACGTCGAGAATGACGAGATCCGGCTTGTCCCGCTGGATCCGGGCCAGACCGGTCGATGGCAGCGTGACGGCGTCGAGCTGCAGATCGAAGCGCTTGAAGTACGCCTTCAGGAGTTCGCCGAGCTTTTCATCGTCGTCAATGAGGAGAATTCGTGTCATTCGTCACAGTGTTCCCGAACGCGTTTCGGTGAAATGCCGGCCGCCGCGCCGGATGTTGATTCGCCATTCACGACCTGATTCTAAGCCCCTGTATCAAAAGGGTGTTTGGTCGTTACAAAGAGTTACAAGGTGTTACCCGCGTGAAAGGAAACTGCAACACGCGACCCCTATCGTACGCACACCCCAAGGATGTGGGCTAACTGACACAAGGAAAACAAGTGATGTTTCGGAATTTCATGGGTAATGGCATCGAGCAACTCGGTGAAGTGATGCTGGCCGCGGTGGCCCTGCTCATTCCGCTGGTTGCCGTCGCTCTGCTCTTCACGACCTGACCAGAGCGGGCCGGGGCACTTGATCCTCCGCTCCGGCTCGCGACTGGTGCCTATTAATCCTGCCAGACGGCGATGATCAGCCCTTCTTCCAGCGACCCTTCGTTTCCGCCATCTGCCCGGTGCCAATCCGCATATCCAGCCGGCGATTGAACTCCTGCATGCCAAGGACCTTCTGCGGCAACACGTTCATCGGGTCGGTGCGATACCCCAATTCTCGAATCTTGTAATCGAACGCCTGCTGGGCCGCGCGCTCCTGCTCCGGCACGGTATCCGCGTCGTCCAGCCAGGCAAACCAGCGGTCCACGAACTTCACGAGGTACTTTTCACAGGTACCGATGTTGTCGTCATTCAGCTCCGTGTGGGAACTGGTCGCAATTGGCGACATCATGGCGCGCAGGTAGGTGCCATGGCTCACGAAGCGCGTCCATGTCGGATCGCTGCGAAACTGAAGGAATTCCTGGTTGGCGGGCTCGTAATACTTCAGCAGGTAGTCGTAGTTGGTGCGCAGGTCGACCCGCGGCATGTACTCCGCGTAAAAGTACAGTCTCGGTATGGTGCCGAAAATTATCCCCAGATGCGGTACGCGATTGTGCTGGCTCAGAAACACCGTGGCGTTCATGTCCAGAATGCTGGCCTTGCGGTTGCCAAGCCAGGAGTGCACGTGCCAGTCCACGTCTGGGCCCGAGTAAGCCTTGAAGCAGCCTTCCAGCTGGCCGTCCGCCGACGCCCAGTAATCCTCGCCTTCGGTCTGGGGATGGCGCTTCACGTCGAACCGGGCCTGCACCCGATCCGCAATCTTCGAGTGAATATTCCAGCAACGCTCCCACGCCCTCGAGACGTCCACGTTGGGACTCTCAGCCAGAAACTCCATGATCGTCTTCGTCTCGGTACCCTTGGTCATATCGGCTTGCATCTCCGCTTCCGGCTGGGTGGCGCTAAACAGGCCGGCAGTTTAAGTGATAATCCCCCACCTGGACGCATCGGAAGCCACCATGCCCACCTTACGGATCAACGGCCACGACATGTATTACGAGATCCACGGTCAGGGTGACCCGGCGATCTGCATAGGGGGCTGGGGCACGTACTGCCACGGTGGCGAACGGCATCTGGCCAGGGGGCTGACGGATCGCTATAGCGTCCTGCTCATCGACTACCGGGGCATTGGCGATTCCACCGACGATCCCGGCCAGGCGCCGTCGATGACCTTGCACACCCGCGATGTCATCGGACTCCTCGATCATCTGGGCTGGTCCCGTGTACATTTTGTGGGGCTCGTCGGCATGGGCGCCTGCATCGCCCAGGAAGTCGCTATCGAGCGTCCGGATCTGGTGCGCAGCATGGTGAACATGGGGGCCTGGGCCAGCGTGGACCCGTTTCTCCAGGCCCAACTGGAATTGTTCCGGGATATTCACCGCGATTCCGGCTTTCTCACCTTCCAGAAGCACGTCTGCGTCATGTCCTTCCTGCCCGACTACTACAACGAAAACCGGGAACGACTGTTGGGTCCGCAGGGTCCCTGGAACGAACTGAACGGCCGTTATCCGGCCCACGAGCGCCTCGTTGCGGCGTGCCTGGCTCACGACGTCACGGCGCGCCTGCCGCGCATCCAGGCACCCAGTCTGATAATCCACTCAGGGCAGGATCAGGTCACGGGGCCGCGAACAACGCTGCCCCTTGAGCGGGGAATCCCCAACGCGGATGGCGTGCTCATGAAGGACTTTGCGCACGTCGTCGCCGGCCGCGAGCAAAAAGCCGCGTTCGCAAGCCTCCTGATGAGTTTCCTCGAGTGTCACTAAGTGATGCTGATTGATCCGGATCACCCGACGACCAGCGCACAACTGGCTGCGCAGATCAGCGCGCTGGGCATCGACCGGACACGGCGCCACATCTTCCTCTGCTGCGACCAGGGCAAACCCAAGTGCTCGACCCGGGAGGCGAGCCTGGAATCCTGGGAGTACCTGAAACGACGCTTGCGGGAGCTGGGGCTGGGTGCGGGCGGCGGGATCTACCGGACCAAAGCCAACTGCCTGCAGGTCTGCCTGGGGGGCCCAATCGCCCTCGTCTACCCGGACGGCATCTGGTATCGCAACTGCACGCCCACGGTGCTGGAGCGAATCGTCCAGGAGCACTTGATTGGTGGCCGGCCCGTTGATGAGTTCGTCATCGCCCGACACCCGCTGCCGACGGCACCGGCGGGGTAGAAACAGGACGGCCAAAAGTAGAAGGGCCCGGCGCCCCGAGTGAATCCGGCAAGAAGTACCCCGACACGGGACCTATGGCCAGACCTTGAACTCGGACCGCCGGGCTTGATCGTTAAAATTGGGGCTTAAGCCGCGGGCCGAAGGGCAGTATATACAACTCACCTGGCCCTGAACTCCGGGCATTGCGCAGACCCAAAAAATGCTGCGTTATGACAAATGATACCCCCATAACGTGATGTTTTTATTGACTTTAATAAGGTCAATAAAACCTGCCTCGCGGGTTGTGCGGCGCACAATTCTGGCGCTTTCTGCCCCGAATTGGGGGTTGACTTTTTCAGTCTTAGGGCCGGGCCGGCCGCTATGCTTCACCCGTGCCAAATTCCATCGCCAACGCCGTCACTCTGGTCGTGTTTTGCCGTCGCCCGGTGCCCGGTATCGGCAAACGCCGCCTGGCCCGGGAGCTCGGCGAAACCGCCACGCTGATGATCAGTGAACTCCTCCTCGCCACGACGCTGGAGGATGCCGCCACCTGGCCGGGAGGCCGGATCATTGCCCCCGCCGAACCCGGCGATGAGGACTGGGCCCGTTCACTACCCCTGGCTTTCGATGAGGTCGTGCAGCAGCCCAATGGCAATCTGGGAGACCGCCTGGCGAGCATCGACCAGGCGCTTCGCCGTCGGGGGCACACCCGCCTTCTCTATATAGGTAGTGATGCGCCGGTACTGGGACCGGCGGATTACCAGGCGGCGCGCGCGAGCCTGACAACGCACGATGTCGTGCTCGGCCCGGCCCTCGACGGTGGCGTGACTTGCCTGGGCAGCCGCCAGCCGTGGCCATCACTGACGAACCTGCCGTGGAGCAGCGAGCTGCTCCACGACGCCCTGCAGTCCGTATGCCAGCAGTCGGGCATGACCGTACACAATCTTGAACCACGTTATGACATCGACGTTCCGGCGGATCTTGGTCGATTGTGCGCAGATCTGGTCACCGACTCGCGGCCCGCACGTCGCGCGCTGTACCAGGCGCTGCGCAGTTTGGGATACTGCAATTAATGAGCACGTCTGCCGGCACTGTCGTCAACCTGCTGCGCCCCGTGAGTTCGGCTGATGACGCCGCACTGACCGTCAGCGTGGTGATACCCGTCGTGGGGGATAACGAGGTGCTCGCGCGCCTGCTTGATCGGTTGCGAACCCTCGCGGTGCCGCCCGATGAAATCGTAATCGTCGACGGCGGTTCAAGCGCTGGCTGTCGCAGCCTCGCACGCCGGTTTCGGTGCATCTACGTGGGTACGCGGCCGGGCCGGGGGCATCAGCTGCATGCCGGCGCACTGCGGGCCTCCGGTGACGTTCTGTGGTTTCTGCACGCGGATGCCGAACCGCATGCGGACGGCGTAACGCTGGTACGCCGCCGCCATCGGGACGGAGCACCGGGCGGATTTTTTGCCTTTCGTTTTACCGGTCCGGCGACGTGGTACAAGCGGTTGCTCGCCCTCCTGATCAATTTTCGCACCCGCTATGGCATTCCCTATGGTGATCAGGGATTGTTCGTCGCACGCACAGCCTATGATGCCGTTGGCGGCTTCGCCGACACACCGTTGTTTGAGGAAGTACCGCTCGTTCGCGCATTGCGCAAACGCGGATCGTTTGCACCGGTCGCCGCCAGCATCGGCGTGTCGCCACGGCGCTGGGAGCGCGACGGCTGGCTGCAACGCTCGATCAGCAACCGCTTTCTGGCACTGGCCTATACGCTCGGGGTGCCGCCCCGTTGGCTGGCGCGCCGATACCGCCCGCTGGGGGCGACAGAGTTCGAGGTGGACACCGATTCGTGCTGACGTCACCGGCAGCAATTGCGAGCACGGGCCTGCAAGTCGGCCCTGTTGGCTGGATCGAGCCCCACGCACTCGACGAACTCTGGATTCACACCGGCACGGCCTGCAACCTGGACTGCCCCTTCTGCCTGGAAGGTTCAAAACCCGGCGACAATCGACTCCAACGCGTAACGCTTGCCGACGTGCGCCCACTGCTCGACGAGGCCGTGAGCCTCAATGTCAGGCAGTTCTCCTTCACTGGAGGTGAGCCCTTCGTCGTCAAGGATATGGTGGCCATACTTGAGTACGCGGCAAATCTTCGGCCGTGTCTCGTACTCACCAACGGCACAGCTCCGGTCGTGCGTCGAATGACCCAGATCCGGAAACTCGCCGGCACTACTCATCCGATTGCCTTCCGGGTCAGCCTCGACCACGCGGACGAACAACAGCATGACGCAGGTCGGGGCGCCGGCAATTTCCGGCTCGCCTTGCAGGGGTTGCGCGCGCTACACAAAGCCGGCTTCAGCATCTCGATTGCGCGGCAAATGCAGGCCGGGCGAGACGAAGCCGACGTGGACCTGGAATTCCGGCAACTACTGGCAGCTGAGGGCTTGCCAGATGACCTGCGAATCGTGTCCTTCCCCGATTTCGGCACGCCCGGCGAGAACCGGACCGTGCCGCACATCACCGAAGACTGCATGACGCGTCACCATACCGAGGCCACCCGGCGCGCCTTCATGTGTGCGTTCAGCAGGATGGCGGTCAAGCAGCGTGGGCGCATGCGCATCTACGCCTGCACGCTGGTGGATGACGATGCGCGCTTCGATCAGGGCGGATCACTGACCGTCGCAACGAATAGCCGCGTGCTCCTGCAGCACCATCGCTGCTACAGCTGCTTCAAGTACGGCTCGTCGTGCAGCGCACTGGGGTAGTGCATGCTGGTCGAAAAGGTACCGGACCTTTTCGCTGTAGGAGCGCCTTCAGGCGCGACATGATCGTGGTCGCGCCTGAAGGCGCTCCTACGCAGGAAAGAAATCAATCGGCTTGGTCGTGGTAACAGGCGGAACGTCTTTAGCCAGGAAGCTGAACATCCGGATCCGCTGCACCAGCTTGCGCTCCAGTTCGTCGTCACCCAGTTCGCTAGACACCACCTGGACGTCCGACACCTGGCCCGACGGCTCGATCGTCAGTTTCAGTACGAGCTTGCCCTGCAGGGCGGGATTGCTGCGCAATGCCCGGTTGTAAAGCGCGTAGATGGCGCCCTTGTTCTGATCAAACACCATCTCGATCTCTTCACGGCTGCGTGAGGCACGCTGCCGATCGCCACCACCGTCCTCGCCACTGGCACCAGCTGCACCCCCGCCCAGGGCCGCGACACCGCTCGCAACCTGCGTGGTTGCGCGGCCACCGAGCCCGGAGCCGCCCGTGTTGCGACTGTAGCCGGCCGTGTTGATTCCGCCGCTGCCCACACCCGCCTTCGACGTGATCAACGACCGTTCAACCTGGGGTGCGTCGCCGACCGCGCCCGTGTAGCTGGTACCACCCGAGGTGATGCTGTTCAGCGCCTGATTGTCGCGAAGGTCAGCAAGCTGGTCGGCGAAGGGCAGCAAGCCCGCCCTGCCCGCTTTTTCCCGGGCCGATTTCTTGCGGTCCGGGAGCGGCTTGCTCTCTATGGCCTTCTCGGTTGGCGCAACCGGTTCCGGTCGCTTGTCCACCGTTAGCTCCGGCTGAACAACGGGCGGAGGCGGCGGTATCGGTGCCGGCTTCTCGAGCATGAGGCGGGCGAGGCGGGGCGGAACCGGACGGGTCAGCGTCGGGTCGGTATCCGGCACCGGCAGCAACGACATGAGAATGCAGAGCACGAGAGCGCCGACGCCCACCCGCTTGCCGATTTCCCGAAAGCGCTGTTCGTCGTCATTGGACGCGTCCCAGGGCAGCAGGTAGGTGCGATAGGGAATCCACGCAGCGCCCGGCTTCATCACGGTTGCGGCGCTCACAGGGCAGCCACCTGCGGCGGCGGTGCGCCATCCTTCTGCACAACGGCCAGCGAAATCTGGCCGAACTCGGCCGCAGTACAGCTGGCCATCACCCGCTTCAGCAGGCGGTACGGCAGCTCGCGATCACCCAGAATCGTGACTTCACGGGCAGCGATGTCTGCCTTGGCCTGCTGGATGAGCACTCGATCTGTCTGCTGGCGCAGCGCGTCCTTCAGTTCGGCGATGACCAGTTCGTCGCCCGCCAGCGCGGCGGCGACCGTCGTAACGGGCCGGCCCTGCACCAGAATCTGGGTATCCGTGACCATGACAACGACGGACTCGCGGGCCTTTTCCAGTGCCGCCGACTCGGGCAACCGGATCTCCTTCGGACTTGGTAACACTTCGGTTTCCGCAGAACTGACCAGCAGAAAAAACACGAGGATCGTAAAGATGTCCATCATGGACACGAGGCTCAGCGCCGAGCCCTTCTTGGTGCGGCGGTGATGGCGTTCCATCCGGAGCGCCCGTTTCGACATTTGCACGGTTCAGCCTCCCTTGGCCTGCAACGCGCCCAGCAGCGGTGCATCACCGATCGAGATATCCGGGAACAGCTCGGCCCGGACCATCTGGCCATCCTGACTGGCCTCGAAGAAGCGCAGTGCGTCCATCACCTGGACCAGCGTGTCGTAGGGCACGCTGGGCTCAAGCAGGACCGTGGCGTTGGACATGTCGGGATAGCTCGCCTTCACGCGCTGCAGGAAGCTGGCGAGACTCTTGAAGTCGTACTGGCCATCCGCCCTCGGCAGACGCGTCAGCAAGCCGCGGGTGCGCTCGCCAATCTCGAGCCCGTCAGTGCGCACGATAATTTCCAGCTGGAAGGTCGGCTCTTCCGCGGGCATCGATGACGCCGCCGGAAGATTGAGCTCAATGATGGCGAGCCGTGAAAACACCGCGGTAATCAGCAGGAACGGAACCAGCACCACCATCAGGTTCATGAAGGCAGTGATCTCCAGCTCCGGTGTCTCGCTACCTCGTCGCTTGCGCCACTTGCTACGCATCATCTGCTCCCGACGTGCCTGTCAGCCAGTCTCGAACTGCCAGGGCTCAGGCCGTGGCCTGCTGACGGCGCCGCTCATCTACGGCGTTCAGAAACTTCACCGAAACCATCTCCAGGCTGTCGACGATACGCGTTGTCTTGCTCTGCAGGATCGTGTGGACCAGGAGTAACGGGATCGCCGCCATCAATCCGAAGGCCGTGGTGTTCATGGCCACCGAGATACTGGCCGCCAGCAAGTCGGCTTTCTCAGCAGGATTGGCCTGTGCCACCGCAGTGAAGGCCTGGATCAGACCGATGATCGTGCCGAGCAGGCCGAGCAACGTGGCCATGTTGGCAAAAGTCGCCAGATAGTGCGTGCGACTCTCGATGCGCGGCATCACCTCCATCAGGCTCTCTTCCATGGCCTTTTCAACGTCGTCACGGCGCGTGGACGTTTTCGTCCGGTCCAGCCCGTACGTCAGGATCGAGCCGATGGCGGCGCCCGACTTGGCCGTCACGCTGGCCGCTTCTGCGAACTTGCCACCCTGGATGTACGGCGTGATTTTTTTCCAGAGCATCTGGTTGCTGACCGACGTCTTCGAGAGGTACACGTACCGCTCAAGGGCGATGGCCAGGCCTGCGGCAAAAACCAGTGCGATGGGGTACATGAAGACCCCCCCGTCCTGGAAAAAGCCCACAATCGACGTATAGCTGTTCATGCTTTCCAAGCCTCCTTGCTCAATCTACTGCCCGATCTGCTGGCCGCTAGCGGCCGCGTCCCGGGGCCCACCCGGGACGGCTGCTTCAGACTGCGTTAACCCCGCCCCATACAATTGACTGAAATAGCGCGTTTGTCGGCGAAACACTTCACGGTCTACGGGTGCCAAAACTTCCTCGACGAGGCTGTTGAGGGGCCGGCCGGCCAGTTCCGCCATCGCGGGGTCCTTCCACGGCACGATGTACATCACCTTGGGCAGCTCCTGGTTGCCGCGGATGGCAGACGAATCGAGCGCCAGTGTCCCTGCCCTCGCCAGCGCCGGGGGAGCCGCTTGCCTATTCGCCGCGGCGGTAGCCACCGGTAGTTCCGCCCGTGGCGGTTCCGGCCCAACCGGTTCCTGCGCCCGCGCACTGAAGGCCAGGGCCAGACTGATCAGCGCAAAGCCGACTGGCGTACAGTACGTCGGGGTCATTGGGCACCCTCCACTCGCGCGGCTGTCGGCGTTGCGCCAGCTCGGCGGCGCAACTCCGCCACCCACTTGCGCACGTCCTGCCCGTCGCCGTCGACACCGCCAAGCTGCAGGTACTGTTCGTAATTCTCCAACGCCAGTTCGGGACGCGGGAGATACAGTTCGTAGACGATGCCGAGGTTGTAGTACGCAGCGGCAAAGTCCGGCTCAACCGCAATCGCCCGCTGGTAGGCCTCTTCGGCTTCCGCAAAGCGACCGTGCTGCGCATGGAGCACGCCCAGTTCATTCCAGACTGAGCCGCAATGACTACAAACAGTGGCCGCCCGCTCGAACAGGACCCTGGCACCCGCCTCATCGCCGGAACGGGCCCGAATCAGGCCCAGGTTCAGCAAGGGTCCGGCAAACCCGGGGTTGCCCGCACTGAATCTCTCCAGGTCAGCGATCGCTGCGGCATCGCCAGCGCGCAGGCGATCCAGCAGGGCGTCGTAGCGGGCTTCGGTTTCCGGGGACGCCGGGGTCGCGGCTGGGGTCGCGGCTGAAGCCGCTCCTACGGGATGTGCGTCGTCGGCAACGTGGCCCGCCGTTCCGCAGGCCGTCAGTACGCCGGCGGAAAGCGTCAGCAACACGGCGCACAGCCCGACTCTAGTCCAGCCAGTCGACAACATTTTCGCTCCTCTCCGTTCGGGCATAGCGCGCGGGCGACATCACACTAAGGCGCGCGAAACTGGCGCGCACCCACTCGTCATAAACACCATCGGCAACTCGTTCCGAATTCGCCCGGTACAGTTCAATCGCCTTCTCCTCGAACGGAAAGGCCTGCTCCTCCAGCAGCAGCGCGTACTCCTCCTGCTCCTCCGCATCCAGTTCCAGCGGTCGCTCGGAATCCAGCAAGTCGAGGCTCAGCTGGTAGTAGAGTTCTGCCGTTTCGAAGGTGGCCGCGGTCGTTACCTGCGCCACACCGTATTCAGCCGCGGCGCTGTACGCCTGCAGAGCCTGCTCCATACGCGTCTTTTTGAGCTTGAGGCTCTGCTCCAGCGGCGCCGTCAGCGCCACTGCAAAGAAGCCGTCACGCATCGGGCGGGCGAGTTCGATGGCCGCATTCGCCGCCAAAAAGCGGCTCCGGTCCGTGCGCTTCACGCCGTCCTCGGCGTCTGCCGCGACGATGGCGATCAGCCAACGCTGGCGTGTGTTCCAGTCGCCGCTCCCGGCTGCCAGCTCTGCCAGCTTGTGGCGGGCTTCCAGCGCTTCGGCCGGCGGCGCCGGGAAGCGAGCCACGATCAGCTCGTAAAGACGCGCTTCATTGGTCGGCTGACCGGCCGCGCCGTACAGTTCGGCCGCCTGCCAGAGCGCGGCCCGCTGTACGTCCGGCGTGCCGTCAGTCGCCGCCATGCGCTCGTACTCGCCAGCGGCCTCTGCGGCCCGGCCATCTTCCTTCAGCGCCACGGCCAGCTTGGCCGTCACGTCGCCGTTGAACTCGTGAGCCGGAAACTCGCGCCGAAAGCGCTGCAACAGCCCCACGGACTCGTTCCAGCGCTGGCTGGTCAGCAACAACGTCGCCGCGTCGAACAGCGCTGTCGGCCGGATGTCCGCCTCCGGCGCCGCGTCGGCGATCCGCAGGAAGTTCGCCACCGCGGCATCGATGTCACCGCTCGCCTGGGCCGATTCGGCCTGCCGGTAAATCGAGGCAGCCACCCGGTCGGTGACCTCCTTGCGCTGCACGGGAGCCAGGGCGTAACTCTGCAAGCGCACGTAAGAGTTTTCCGCGTCCACGAAATGACCGAGATCAAACTGGGCGTGAGCGAGCACAGTCCAGGCCACCCGCTCCAGTTCCGGCGTCGCCGGCGGCTGCAGCGTCACGACCAGACCCGCCACGAGCACGGCACGCTCCAGCTGCCCGCTGGCAAATAATTCCTCGGCCACGCTGGTGAGCACGGCGCCAGCCTGCGCATGGGCCGGAAAGGTGTCGGCAAACTCCAGGGCGTAGTCGACGTACTCGTCGTGCCAGGCGGTCAGGGCCGCGCCCGTCAGCTGCTTTTCATGCTCCCGTGAGGCCAGCAAGGAGGCATATCCTGCCTCCGCAGCGTGCTCGTGAGCGCCATAGTTGTAGGCCGCGCGCCGGTAGGCATCGCGGGCCTCGGCAAAATTCTTCGACTCGAAGAGCAGTTCCCCCAGCAGGAAGTTGCGCTCCGCGGATTCCGGATCGGTCGGGAAGTACGCCAGGAAGCGCCGGTACCAGCCTGCCGCGCGTTCGTAATCGGCCGGCTCACCGCTTTTCTGCGCCTCGGAATGATCGTGGGCGGCGAGGTCACTCAGGTGGGTTTTCAACGACACCACGACCGCCGGGTACGCGCCTGCCTGGCGCGCCGCCCAGTAGGGAGCATCAAGGCCATAGGTCTCGACATACTTCCGCTTGGCGTCCAGCACCAGGCTCGGGAACTTGCCGCGGGTGTAGGCGTCGATCGCGGCCTGCTGCAACCCGGGCGCCGCATCGTTCACCGGATCGTGGGCGACGAAAGCCTCGTAGGTTTCCGCCGCGTCCCTGAAGCGCTCCTTGTCCAGATAGAGATCGCCGAGCGCGCTGTACAGCAGGTAGGTCCAGGCCGGTTCCGCGCGCCCCGCCAGCGAAACCGGAATCGAGCCAGCGCCGTCCAGGTATGAATAGGTGATGCTGGTGACACGCAGTGTGTCGTCGAGCAACTCGCGCTCGGGCCGGCTCATGCCGGCCAGCAGGGCGGCCGGCTGCGCGCCGCCAGGACCGAGCTTGCGCTCCAGCAACTGGAGAAACGAGGCGAGGCACTCCTCGTTCCGGCCCTGCTTGAACAGTGCCCAGCCGTGCTTGTACAGGGACTGTTCGTAAAAGCTGGACGACTCGCCGTACAAAAGTACAGCGGCGTAAGCCTTCTCAGCCGCCGGGAAATCCTGCCGCACGAAGTAAGTTTCACCGCGGCGGAACTCCGCCTCGTCCTGGTGCTTTGCGGACGGGTAGCCGGCGACCAGTGCGTCCAGCGTACGGAGCGAATCGTCACCCTTGCCAGCGCCCTCCAGCGCCCGTGACAACTGGTACAGAACCTCGGCGTCGTCGCCGGTCTCCGCCTGCCCCGTCGCACGGCGCAACTGCAGAAGTTCAGTGTAGAGGGTAACGGCCTCGGCAAAATACGCGGCGCCGGCGCCAGCCCGCTCACCGTCGCTTTCGGCATTCACGCCCGCATCGAGATTTAAGTCGGCGAGACGCCGCAGCGCTTCGGCCCGCATGGAGTCAGACCCCGTCTGCAGAGCGAGGAACCGGCGATACTGGTCCATGGCCTTCGCGGCACTGTCGACGACAGGAGCCTCGGCGTTGACCGAAATTTCCCGCACCTTAAGCGCGCCGATGGTCTTGCGGGACGTGTCCCGCTCCTTCGCGTCAGCGTCTGCAGCACCGAAGGGCCATAAGCCGGCCGCCAGGCTGACACCGAGACACAGTCCTGCCACGGGTGTCATGGCAAGCCCTCCGACCGTGACGGCGGCGCCGCCCGCGCGGACGCGGCAGCGCGATCGTAGATCGTTGCCAGGGCAAACTGGGCCTGTACGCGGTACGTCGCGAGGCGATCCCGCTGCTCGCGCAGTGTATCGACGGCGAGCGCGTGCAATTGTCGTTCCTGCTGCCCGCGAGCCTCCGCGATTGCCAGCTGCATGCGCTCGATTCGTGGCACGACGCCGCCGATCCGCGCTGCAAATCCGTCGAGTTCCGCCGGCGTGTCACGGCGAGCCTTCGCCGCCCCGTCATGGCCGCGCTCTGCGCGTGCCAGCAGGCTGTCGGTTGCCGCGATATTCCGGCGCTGAACCCAGAGCCGGTACTGGTACTCGCGATCGAGGTTCCAGAGCAGCACGCCCTTAAGCAGGCGGTGGCGATCGCGCAGGTCCCCGGCGTCCGGAGCGGCCAGGCCGGCATCCGCACCCATCGCGGTCAGCCGTTGCCACTGGTCGAGCTCCTCGGCCGTCGCCAGGCCAGCGGGATCCCGACCGGCTTCGATCGCATCGAGCCGGTTGTTGAGCACTTCACGCCGCGCCTTGAGCGCCGGCAAATCCGCGCCGTCGAGCCCGGCACTGAACTGCGGCTCGCGCCCGGCGTAAGCCTCGCGCTGCGTATCAACGATGTCCTCAAACGCCGCGAGCTTTTCCCGCCACTCCTCAAGGTGGGTCGACAAGGCAGCCAGGTCGCGCACGTTGCGCAGGCCCTCCTGGAAGCGGTGATCGGCGATCACGTGATAGAGATAACGGGCTTCGCTGGAGTCCGGCAGCTTGTTGAGCTCCCAGTACCACCGGCCGATGTCCGGATCGTCGGCCTTCAGCAGTCCGCCGATGAAGCCACCGTTCTCGGCGCCACTGATCGCATCGTCCAGACGGCCGATTTCTGCATCGAACGAGACCAGGGCGGACTGATAGCCCGCCGCCGCCGAGCCGTGCGCCTCGAGCTGGGCATACGCGTAGGGAATGGCCAGCAGCGACTCCTGCACGGCACTGTCCAGCAAGTCACGGTCCTTCAGTTCGAGCCACGGGGTCAGGGCACCCCGAAAGTCGTGCCTGGCGGCGTCCGCCCAGCCGACACCCAGAAGCGCCTTGTTGGCAAAAGGACTCGACAGCCGGACGCGTTCAAGCGCCACTCGCGCCTGGCCGTCAAGAGACTGTTGCAGGTAGGCGTAGCCGAGCGCCAGGTTGGCCTTGTCGCGCAGGTCGAGCAGCTCGGCCGATCCGGGCGAGCTCCGGCCAACCCGATCCAGCTGGCGCGTGCCGTCATCGAATCGGCGCAGGCGCACAAAGGCCACGCCAAGGTTGTAGCGCGCGTAGGGCAGCCAGCCGTCCGGGCCCTTCCAGCCATCGAGCACGGCAGCCGCCGCGTCGAAACGACCCAGCGCCATCAGCGACTGGGCCTTTAACATGGGCAACTCTGCCGCAAGACTTTCCGGCAGGGCGCCGGAGATTCGGGCAAAGGCCGCCAATGCCTCGTCGTGCAGGCTGCGCTGGTAGCGGACCTTGCCGAGGTAAAACCAGGCCCGATCCCGCACCGCAGGCGCGACCTCCTGGGTCAGCAGCCGGTCGAAAATCTCCTCGGCCCGGATGTGCTGCCCGTAGTGCAGGTACAAGCCGCCGAGCAGCAGCTCCGACTCCGCCTCGTGGTTTTCCACGCGGCCAACGTCGCGGGCGACGAGCAGGTGCGTCAGGGCATCGAAATGCTTGTCCTGGTAGAACTGAAAGAGCGTTTCGCCGTAGTACAGGGCACGAACGGGACCTGCAGACGCCACGTCACCAGCCCGTGCGGGCGCGAAGCCAGCCACGGCCAGGGTCGTGGCCGCGACGGCGGCCCGAATGGCCGCTCCCCGCTTAGCAGGCGATCGCGTCACGGACTATTCCCACTCCTTGACGAGAAACTCCGGCTGCTGCTTGCTGTCCCGGTCGGAGATTCGCAACTCGACGAACTTGGCGCCGATGCCCTTTTCAACCGTCAATGTGGCACCACGGCGATAGTCGCGGGTGTGCGGCCCCTGGCCAGTAAAGACCGCCGTGAGTTCGTGTTCGCCAGTCTTGAGGTTGCCGAGGTAGATCCGGTGCACACCGCCACGCAACAGGGCGGCCACCTCACGTTCTGTGTACAGGTAGTTGCTGACCGGCTTGTCATCGATCCGGAGCTGGACTGAATCCAGGTCGAAGAATCCACCGACGTCCATCGACACGAACACCGCGACCTGCGTGTTGGCCGGGAACAGCAGCTCTTCCTCGAGCAGGAACAATTCCCGGTTCAGGTCGAGAACCTCGTCCTTCAGGACCTGCACCTCGCTGTCGATGGCGCCGATCGCCTCCTGCGGCTGTGCCAGCGGACTGAAGAAGCCGACCATGAGCATGGCGCCGGTCAGCATGTGAAATTTTAGTCGGTGCATTGGCATGTTTACGTCCCTGTTCCTGGGCACTATTCGGCAAGGAGAGCTGCGAGCTCTTCGTCGTAAAGGGCAGCGTCGCCGCCCCGGTATTTCTGGTGCACGTGCCGGACCTTGCCGTGGGCATCCACGAGCACGGTGAGGGGCAAATCGGACAATTCGTATTGACGCGCGACGGTCTGGTCGCTGTCGTGGAGCACCAGCAGCTTCCGGTGGCTGGCCGCATCAAGGGCCGGCTGACTGTCGCGGTCGATATTGACGACAACCACCTGGACGCCCTGGGCCCGGTATTGCTGCTGAAGTTTCTCGAGCTGGTCGAGCTGATCTGTGCAGCGTCCGCACCACTGTGCCCAGAAGCTCAACACCACCACCTCGCCGCGCCACTCGGACAGGCGCAGGTTCTCGCCAGCGGTGCTTTTCAGGGCGAAATCAGGGGCCGGCTGCCCGGCAACTGCCGTGCTCGCCGTAGCGACGAAGTTCGGCAGCAAAATCGCCGAGAGAATCAGGCCAAGGGCCCGTCGCTTGCGCATCCCGTTTCTTCCCGTGTTCCGTGTTCATAAACAAGGGCAACTCGCTGTTACGGGGACGCGCACAAACGCGGTCTCACGACCGCGTTTGTTCTCGGCAGCTCCGCTGTCATGGACGAGTGCCGCGCGTGACGGCTCGCCGTTAGACCGGTGGCTTTGCGTCCCCGCCTTTCAGCGGGTTTGCCTTTGTCGGCAGAGGAATGTTGACGATTTACGGTCGCAAATCCTGCGACCTTGCTCACGTCCTGCTTGACGTGAGTAAAATTGCGCTGCGCTTATGTAAAACCTAGCGTGCCTGCAGCGATTTTGAAAAGCGCACGTTGTGCGACGAGTCCACCACCACAGCCGCATAATCTGGCGTCGCATCAATAAGCGCCAGCCCACGCTCCGGGCCCAGGATGAACACCGCATTGTCCAGGCCGTCGGTCATCGTGGCGTCGGGGCCGATAACGGTGACGCTGCGAACGCCGCGCGCCGAGTCACCGGTTTTCGGGTTAATGATGTGGTGATAGCGCACGCCGTCCTCTTCGAAGAACCGTTCGTAATCGCCGGCGGTGGAAATGGCCTCGTCGTCGAGTGCCAGGCGTGTCACCCAGCGCTCCGCGCTATCGGGGTCGCGAATGCCCATGATCCACGGCTTGCCCTGCCGGTCTCCAATCAGGCGCGTGTCGCCGCCCGCATTGACCCGCCCCGATCGCACACCCGAGTGACGCAGCAAATCCGCCACCAGGTCGCACGAGTAGCCCTTCCCGATGCCACCCAGGTTGATCCGGGTACCCTCCTGGCTAAACCGGATGGTCGAGTTAGCGGCGTCGAGGAGCACGTGCCGGTAGTTGATCGCTGGCAGGTTCTTTTGGATCGCGGCTTCGTCAGGGCGCACGCCGGCACGAAAGTCATAGAGCCGCCCGACGCTGTCGAAGGTAATGTCGAACGCGCCATCCGACAGTACCGAGATTTCGAGCGAGCGTTGCACGATTCCGAAGAGTTCCGCAGACACCTTCACCGCCTCATGCGCGGCCAGCCGGTTGACGCGGGAGATCTCCGAGTCCTCCCGGTAGGTGCTCATCCACGACTCGATGCGGTCGAATTCGGCCATTCCGGCGGCAATCAGTGGCAGGGCTTCGGCCTCATTCTCAGCCCAGATCTGGATCTCGATCCGGGTTCCCATCTTCTGCTGCGTATCGCTGTACCACTCCGCCCGCACAGGCAGCGTGACGAGCGAAAGGAGCAGCCCGCAGTAGAGGAGAAAATGCATGATCGTCGGTCCGGACCTGGATGCTCCGGATGGTACCGCCGCGAATGGCGTCAGAACCAGAGGGAAATGAAAACCTGGAGAACGAAGGCATCAAAGTCGTACAGGGGTTCATTGCCGACGCTGGCGCCACCCCGGAGGTCCCGGAAATCGTCGTAACTGAAGAAGTAGTTGTCCACGGCAATGTTCGCCGTGCTTTTCATGGGCGAGTCGCCCTGCCGCTCAAAAAATGTATAGGTGGCGCCAACGTGCGGGCCGTGGCTCTGGAGCGTGCTCAGCTCCTTGTCGCGGGCCAGGAAATTCTGGGCGTCCACATACGGAAACAGGTCGCTGTAGAAATCCGCGGCGTTCTGCGTGTAGTACCGGTACTTGAAATCGACGAGCCATTTCGCACCGAACGGCTGTACGTAGCCGATTTCGAAGGTGTGGGCGTCGATGCCCCAATCGTCGGTGTAGAAGCGGTACTCGCCGGACAGGGCGGCGCGGTATGGCAGATGGTACTTGGCCCGGATTGCGGCGGCGTTGCTGGCGCGGGTCTGCGGATAGACCTCGAATTGCGTGGCGTACCCGCGGGCATCGTTCACGTCGACGTATCGCACCTGGCGGTACGGATTGTTCAAAAAGCCTTCGTCGGCAACCACTTCGTAGGCCAGCCCCATGATGAGGTTACGGGTGAGCACCTGCGTGATGCCAAAGCGGTAGGAATTGCGATCCACTTCTCCCGAGAACAGGGCATCGCCGCGCCGGCTCACGTCATCCGAGCCACTGCCGTAACCAAGCGTCACAGTGGTCAGCCCGCCGAAAATATCCTGGCTGATGCTGAAGTTCAGCGTGTCCGCCTGGTAATCGTTCTCGTCGCTGGTGCTGGCCCCCAGGCTCATCGTCGTGTCGCCACGGAGGTAATCAACCCCGACGCCCCATTGCGTGCGCTCCTCGCTGTAGCCATTGGGGCTGGCGCCGAGGGTCACCACGTCGATGGACGCGCTGCTGATGGAGTCGACGTAGTAGCTGGCTGACACAGACACTTTCTCGCCGACCGCGGCCCGCGCCAGGACGGAGGGCCCGTCAATCTCGATACCGCCACCGTCGTAGTAGTGATAGAGGATGTCCGCCCGGTCCTCAGGCAGCACCCCGGCCAGCGCGACCGGCGAAACGACCAACAGGAGCAGGAGCGCCCTCATCTCAATTGCACCCGCAACCGCCGCCGGCACTGACCGACGCGCCGCGAGCGCCCTCGCGCGCCTCGTGCACGTGGTCGATATAGGAACCCGACACCGGGTTGCGGTCGAAGCTCATGATGGGATCGGCGAGACGGTCCCGTTCATACGGTTTAACCCACGGCTGGATGCCGCTGCAGCCTGCCAGCAGCAGGCTCCCGATCAGCGCCAGGCAGAGGCGTTTCATCCCCGCTCCCGGATCAGCTGACGGATCATGTCCTGGTACGTGCTCTCGTCGCCGGGCTTGTAGCCCTGGTGGAGGTAGCGGATGTTGCCCTTGCGGTCGACAATTACCGTGCTCGGCATGGCCGCGACGTTGTAGAGCTTGCTCACCCCGTTAGCCGGGTCCAGCAGGATCGGAAATGTCACGGGCACGTCCTTTAAGAACGCGTCCATCATCGTCGTGTCTTCCTCCACGTTCACGCCGAGCATGGTGAAGCCGAGCGAAGCGTACTTCTTCTGGATCTGCTCCAGCAGTGGCATTTCCTTCCGGCACGGCCCGCACCACGTCGCCCAGAAGTTGATCAGAACCACCTGGCCCTTAAGGCTGCTGAGAGAAACGGCCTCTCCCGTTCGCGCTGGCAGCTTGAACTCCGCCGCAGGTCCCGTGTCATCGCCAGCCTGCACCGGAGCGAACGGCAATACTGCCGCAAGCAGCAGCGACCCAATAACGTCGCGACTGGTTCTGTTCATCATCACCTCAGAAAAACACGCTGATGCCCAGCGTCAGTTCGATGTTGTGCGTGTTCTTCTTCTCACCGGAGGTGAATTCGATTTCGAAGAGGTGGTCACGCACACCAAAATCGAGGGCCAGCCAGTCGGTCGGTAAAACCTGGTAGCCGGCGCCGAAAGTCAGCGTGAAGTAGTCATCCAGCCCAAGGCTGGTCTGGCCAGCGCCGCCAATGACGTAAAGAGAGGAATTGAAGGCCCAGTTGCGGCCAATGAAGGTTTCACCGGGCAGCAGGTTATAGCCCAGCGAAAAGTCGTAATACTCATACTCCCGGTTATCGCCGAGAAGATCGAAACCCGCCAGCACCTCGGCGCTGGTCAGCCCCAGCGAGCTGGTCTTGGCGTACGTGCCCTGAACGAACAGGCCCTCGGTAACCAGGTAGCTGGCGCGTGCGCCATAGATCGTTTCGGAACCAAAGTCCTCGACACTGATCAGCCCGACAAAGGCACCAACCTGGAAGTTCTCTGTGTCGATCTTTGGTTTGCTCACCTCACGGCGCTCGACCTCGGGCGAGATCACCGGCTCCGACGCGCCCGGCTCCGTCATGGGAGGCTCTTCCCGGCCAAACAGGCTGCAGCCTGCCGTCGCTGCCGACAGGCCGATCAGAAGAAAAACGCGAAGCCTGCTTTCCATTCGTCCAGTTCCTCGTTGTCGTCTCGACTCGTAAACACCAGGTAGCTGTTGTACTCGCCACGAAACATGAAGCGCTTCGACAGGTACATGCGAACGCCGACGCCGACCTGCCCAACCTGATCCGTGCGGTCCTGCGTCGAAACCAGGGTGGCCTTCGGCTCGACATGAATCATTCCCGTACCCAGTGCCGCGTAGGGCGACAACCGCCACTCCGGAAATGGCTGATGCACAATCGTCACCGTTGTTAGCCAGCCATCGGAAAAGCTCCCGCTGATGTCCGCTAACTGCACCTCGGTAGACAGGTTGCGGGTCCACCGGTAGCCGGCGTTCAGCGAAATCACACTCGCCCCGTCCAGGTCGCCGACCGCCAGGCCAACTTCCCACCGGCGGCCCAAGAAGTCCTCCTCCGTCGGGTCGTCAATCGCTGTCGGCCTCCCGGCCGTGTCCAGCGTCGCGGCCATCTGGTCGAGTTTCACCCAGCCCTCCACGCCCCTGGTCGTTCGCACCTGAAACCAGTCGGTCCGGCGCTTCACGATCTCTATCTGGTCGCCGCGGTCCACCACATGAAACACCGGGAACCCCCGTCCGGGACCCGTGTGAAGCTCCAGAAAGGGCTCCGCGACGATGGCCTCATAGTGGCCGGACTTTCCATAAGCGGGTGTGACTGGCGACACGAAAACGAGGACTGCAATGAGAAGAAGCTGGCGCATGACGGTTCCAGGCTGGGCTAGTTGAGCGGGGCCTGGAACGGATCGTTGTAGTACTGGGCGCCGATATCGACCCATTCGGACAACAGTCGCAGCTCGGCGGAAGTGAGGCGGCCCGCGTGCGAGCCCGTTGGGGCAAAGCGATTGAAGAAGTTGGGCGAATTCAGTGCGCCGGCTGTACTCATCGACGAGTTCACCGGCACTGGCACCAGAATCGGAGTTCCGGTGACTGGATCCACGCCAATCTCAATCAGCCGATCCTGCAAGACGCCGGCCACAAGCTCCTGCTCGTTGTCTGCCGAGAGCAGTTCCCGATAGGCCTTGAAGTGATCGGCGTTGATGTCGGACAACCCGTCGGTCAGGTCCAGCTGCCCGGCCGGAACCTGCGGCACCGCCAGCACGTCGGTCGGTGAATGACAGCTCGTACAGGTGTCGTCGGCCAGCACGGTCACGCCGTCCACGTCGAGGGTCACGCGCGGCTCGGCCCACAACGGGTGAATGTGCGCCTCGTAATGGATAGTGATCCGGCAGCGGGGAACCCACGCAATAATGCAGTCGCCGGGCGTCGGCGCCGGGGTCGTCAGGTCGGCGTAGAGATAGCCAAACGAGACGTCCTTGGCACGTCCGGCGGCCACCGGATCTGTCCAGATATCGTCGTAGACCACGTCCACGCTCGGCGTGATCAGTGCGCAGTCCGTCGCGCAACTGATGCGCTGCTTCACCTGGGCCATGGTTTCACCAAAATTCGCGAAGAACGCACTTTCGGTGTTCGGGAACGGCTGACCGTCAACCGTGGCGCCGCCCCAGGCACTGACGAAAGCGTCCCTGCGCCCGTGTGACACACCGCTCTGGGTCACGTGGCAACCGTTGCAGCTCAGCACCTCGCCCGGACGAACCTGCAGCCAGTTCTGGTGCCGGGCCGTAACGCGCCGGCCATCCCGGTCGACCACAGACACGGCGATCGCGACATCGGCGGGCACCTTGGCCACGACCGAACCATCCGGCTCGACCGGCACGTACCCGAGGATCTCCCGCATGCCCTGCTGCTGGCTGACGCCAAACGCACTGTTGTCAAAATCCCGCACCTCGTCGTCAGGCAGGGATACCGCCTTCTCCAGCCGCAGAAAGCGGGCCTGACGCTGGTCGGCCGTCGTCTGGGCCGGATCCGCCAGGGCGGCGATGTTCACGTTCGTGGCGCCGTCGAAGTCGAAGACGCTGCGAATATCGATCAGCCCGGTGCCTTCCGCGACCAGGTCCGGGTCCGCAAGCCCCGTTGACACCTGGTCAAAGATCACCGGCGGTGTTCCGCGCGGCTGTGCCGCGACGATGTCGCTGATGACGACGCCCTCTGTCGGCGCAAACACCGGCGCCTGGGTGTTGGCCACGAGGTCATAGATCCAGATTCCGTACAGCGGAGGCGCGGCCACGGTGTTCGGGTCCGCCAGGGCCGCGGTCGTACACGGAACGATTCTCAATGTTGCGTCGAGTAGACGGCAGGGACTCCAGCTCACGAACATGCGGCTTGTGCCGTCAAATAACGGGTACGCGGCTGAGAACTCGCCGCCGGGCGAAATAGCGTCATCGGTGCGCACGTCGTTCACGACGACCCGCGATTGCGCGGGTCCGGAAAGCAGCCCGGCATTCGGCGCCGTCGGCTGCAGGTTCTCGACGAAGTTGGCCGCGTCGACCGCCACCAGATCGCCGCCGTTCTCATCCGTCTGGAAAGGCCGGACTATGGTCAGGATCCGGCCGTCCGGCATTTCCCGGGGCTGTACGAACTGGATCGTGGCGGCGTTCGTGCCGGTGGCGTGGCTCTGGGCGCCGTAGTACAGCTCAAGCGCCGTGCCGTCCGGGTTCATGCGGTACAGATTGAATTCGGTATTGGCGGCAGCGTTGTCCCACCGGCTGAACAGCACCTGGCCGTTGGCCAGCACCGTGGGATCGAGGTCGTGACTCTGGTTGAATGAAACCTGATGGATGTCACTGCCGTCGATATTCATGACGTGCAGAACGAAGGCTGGTTCATTGCGATCCTCGTCCTGCGCGTCGAACTGGGGCTTGGCCTGTACGAGCAGAACCCCCTCATCGAGCAGAACTGCTTTCGACTGACGCTGGCGGGTTGACGAAAACACAATCCGGCCATCCGGCAAATAATGCGGGGCCACATCGTGGCCGGACTCGGCATTCAGGTTCGAGGTGATGACGCGGCGGAGCACGTCAGCACCCAGTGTGTACTCCCAGATGTTCCAGGTGGGCTGGTCTTCCTCGGGGGCACCCTGCTCAAAGGGGCCGCGCATCGCGAACACGACACTGGCGCCATCGAATGACATTTCCAGATCGCGAACGTCATACAGGCCACCGCCCTGGGTGATGCGATCGGTGACGTTGATCTCGGCGGCAGACACGGCGGCCCGCTCGCGGACAAACAAATCGGCGCCAATATTGAATGTGCGGACTTCGCGAACGTCGGACGGCTGCACAGCTCCCTGGTTATCAACGGGCACCGGACGCTTCACGTAGGCAATGGCGACATCCAGCGCCGCCGGATCCGGATCCTGGCCACCGCCCACGCCGCCACCGCCGCAGGCCGCCAGCACGGTGACCAGCAAGGCCGTGACCAACCGGGCTATTGCGCGCACGAGCGCGCCCGGCGGAGTGTTCCGCGTCATTGCAACCATCATCATCCCCATCGCGGCCACCCAATAGGCCGTGATGCATAAGACCCGATACGGAGTACCAATTTGACTGCCATCTAACTTAATACATCTTGTTTTCAATGAACTGTTACCGCAGTCACAGAACCTCGGCAGCCCCTGATCGCTAAATGGTCACCGGCGCGCAAGGCGCCGGATTTTGGGATGGGCACAACGTGATCACCTTGCTGCAAGGACGGCGCACTGCCGTCACTTCGTCGGCGCCGTGCGCGCGCGTTTTGCGTTGGGCGGGGCATTCCGCCGCTCTGGCTGCGGTCATGGCTGCCACGCTGGCGGCAGTCACTCTGCTTGGCAGTACTGCTGCCGAAGCCGGGGCGCGCGAGCAGGCTCGTCGCATTCACGAGCGCCTGGCCGGAGTGCCGCCATCCGAGACCGTGCTGGCGGACATGCAGAGTGACGTCGCTGGCGGCAATGCGACGACCGCGGCGAACACCGCGATGGACAACAGCAGCTTCTACAGCGTGACGCTGAAAAACTTCGCCGCACCCTGGACCAACCGCGACCAGAGCGTCTTTGTGCCGCTCAACGACTACACCGCGACAGTCATCGGAATGGTGCGCGACGACGTCCCGTTCAACACGCTGCTGTCCGCCAACCTTGTATACGTGGGCACCGGCGCCGGCGTTCCTGCCTACTCGGCAACGAACAACGACAACTACCAGGCACTCGACGACCAGAACGCCGATCTCAAGCTCCAGCTGAGCGCCTCAACCCAGACACTGGCAAGCGGCCTGCCGGACTCGGCAACCGCTGGTGTGTTAACCACCCGTGCCGCGGCCGAGGCCTTCTTTATCGCCGGCACGAACCGGGCGATGTTCCGCTTCACCATGCTCAATCACCTGTGCCGCGACATGGACCAGGTGCTCGACACCAGCCGGGTTCCGGATCGCATCCGCCAGGACGTGTCGCGCAGCCCGGGGGGTGACAGCCGGATCTTCCTGAACAACTGCATCGGCTGCCACTCGGGAATGGACCCTCTGGCGCAAGCCTTTGCCTTCTACACCTTCGACACGACGCTGGGCCGCATCCAATACACGCCAGGCGTCGTGCAGGCGAAGTACTTCAACAACGACACCACCTTCCCGCACGGCTTTCGCACGCCAGACGACCAGTGGAACAACTACTGGCGGGCGGGCCAGAACGCCCTGCTCGGCTGGGACTCGCAGCTCACCGGCAGCGGATCAGGCGCCAGGTCCATGGGCCAGGAGCTGGCGAACAGCACGGCCTTTGCGCAATGCCAGGTTGAGAAAGTTTTTCGAAACGTGTGCCTGCGATCGCCGGTAGATGGCGCGGACCGCACGCAGATTGACTCGATGGTCGGTTCGTTCCGGTCCGGTGGCTACCGGCTGAAGCAGGTATTCGCCGAATCCGCTGCGTACTGCATGGGCGATTGAACGGGAGTTCGGGAACGTGAACGTTGTAGGAGCGGCTTCAGCCGCGACACAGAAGTCGATCCAGGTGGGGTCGCGCCTGAAGGCGCTCCTACGCATTGGGACCGTGGCCATTGCGGCTGCGGTGCTGGCAGCCTGCGGCGGTGGTGCCGGCACTGAGCGTTTGCCGCCAAACAACCTGCCGCCGCCGGTCTCCTACGCCGGCCCCGCCCCGCAGACGGCGGACATACAGAATTTCATGAACGCGTTCTGGACCAACGTCCGGAACGGCGGCGTGGCCGGCTGCTCGACTTGTCATGGCACTACACAGTCACCGCTGTTCGCGCGCGACGACGACGTTAATCTCGCCTGGGCTGCCGCGGATCAACTGGTGAATCGCACTGATCCTGGGAGTTCCCAGATCGTGCAGCAAATGGCGAGCGGCCATAACTGCTGGCTGGGCACCAACCAGGCGGCCATCCAGGCCTGCGCGACGACGCTGCAGAACTGGGTCGAGAACTGGATTGGCGGCACCGCCAGCGGCGGCACCAAAACGATCCAGCTGGTCGCCCCGCCAGACAAGAACGTGGGACAAAGCCGGAACTTTCCGACCGACTCGGACGGCTTCGCGGCAACGGTCTACCCGCTGCTCACGCAGTATTGCGCCGGCTGCCACAGCTCCACGTCGGCCACTCGGCAGTCGCCGTTCTTCGCCGACGAGGACATCGAGACAGCCTATGCGTCGGTCAAGACCAAGATCAACCTTGACGCCCCGGAGGCCTCCCGGCTGGTCCTGCGCCTTCGCGACGAGTTTCATAACTGCTGGACCGACTGCGCGGCGAACTCGACCACGATGGAGGACGCGATCCGCGCATACGCCCAGCAGATCCCGGTAACGTCGGTAGACACGGCACTCGTCATCAGCAAGGCGCTGACGATGTACGACGGCACGGTTGCCAGCGGCGGGAGCCGCTACGAGGCAGGCCAGATTGCCATGTGGGAATTCAAGGAAGGCAGCGGCTCAACAGCCTTCGACACCAGCGGCGTACAGCCTGCGATCAATCTGACACTGTCGGGCAACATCGCCTGGGTCGGCGGCTGGGGCATCAACATCGACAGCGGCCGGGCCCAGGGCTCCACCATCGCCAGCAAGAAGCTGCACGACCTGATCACCCCCACAGGCCAGTACAGCATCGAAGCGTGGGCAGCGCCGGCCAACGTGAACCAGGAGGAGGCGCGGATCGTCACCTATTCCGCCGGCTCCACCCTGCGCAACTTCACGATGGGCCAGACGCTGTATAGCTACGACTTCTTCAATCGCAGCAGCACGTCCGATGCCAATGGGTCGCCGATGTTGCAGACTTCTGACGTCGACGAGGACGCGCAGGCCACTCTCCAGCACGTCGTGATGACCTACGACCCGGTCGCGGGGCGGCGCGTCTATGTGAACGGCATTGACACCGGGGACAGCGACCCGGCGGCCGGCGGTACGCTCGGTGACTGGGACGACACCTTCGCACTGGTGCTCGGCAACGAGCCGTCGGGTGACCGGCAGTGGCAAGGGGTACTGCGGATGGCCGCCATCCACAACCGCGTTCTCACCCCGGAACAGGTCCAGCAGAACTATGATGCCGGCGTCGGCGAGAAGTTCTACCTGCTGTTCAATGTGAGTGCACACAGCGGCGCTGCCGACAGCTATGTTCTGATCGAGGTCAGCCAGTTCGACAGCTACGGCTACCTCTTCAACCGGCCGACCTTCGTCAGCCTGGATCCGGACTGGACTCCCGCAAACCCGATCCCGGTTCGCGGGATGCGGATTGGTGCCAACGGCGTCGTGGTGCCGATCAGCCAGGCCTACGCCAACCTTGATGTCACCGTGAGTACAGCCGACGGCTACTCGCCGACAACTGGCCAGGTGCTCTCAAGCCTCGGCACGATAATGCCGCTGGAAAAGGGCCCCGACCAGGATGAATTTTTCCTCACCTTCGAAGTCTTTGGCGGTAGTACCAACGTCGTCACGGAGCCGGCACCACTCGCGCCACCACCCCCCGCCGACAGCGCCCCGGTGTCCGACATCGGCACGAAGACCTTCGACGAGATCAACGCCACGATGGCCACGATCACCGGCGTGTCGCCCAACCAGCCAGCCGTCAAGACCACCTACGCACTGGTCCGACAGCAGCTACCGGCCGTGGCCGATCTCTCCACGGTGCTGGCCTCGCACCAGGTGGGTATCGCCCAGCTCGCCATCGAGTACTGCAACGCGCTGGTGGAGGACCCGGTGCTGCGATCGGCCATTTGGCCAACCTTCAATTTCAGCGCGCCGGCCGGCACGGCCTTCGATACCGGCCCCGAGCGCGACGCAATCTTCGTGCCGCTGCTCACGCGGGCCATGGGCACGAATGTGAACAGCCAGCCCGACGAGGCCGCCGTTCGCACGGAGTTCGACAACCTGACACAGGACCTGACGGCCTGTGGCGGATCCTGTGCCGCAGACCGGACCAGGACTGTCGTGAAGGCGATCTGCGCCGCCACGATCGGCAGCGCCACCACGCTAGTACAGTAGGAGCGGCTTCAGCCGCGACCTTAAGGGCAAAGCACATGTCACGAAACCGCAAAACCCGAAATTATTTCGAACCGCAACGGCACCCCGATCACCCGCGGCCCGTCACGCGACGGCAGCTGATTGCCCAGGGCTTTCGGGCCGGAACGGCCTCGGTGGTGGGCGCCGGCGTCTTCAGCCTGTTCGCCAATCCACGGGCGGCCTACGCGGCGCTGGCTCCGGACCTCGAGCTCCTCAAAGCCTCCTGCGGAATCGCCACACAGGGCGCGGGCAAGATCCCGTTCATCTGCTTCGACCTCGCCGGCGGCGCGAACATGGCCGGCTCGAACGTACTGGTCGGCGGCCCTGGCGGGCAGCTCGACTTCCTGACCACCGCCGGCTACAGCAAGCTGGGCCTCCCCGGCGACATGACTCCACCGGTGGTCAGTGCGATCACGGGGCAGGATCACGTTGACCAGACGCTGGGCCTCGCCTTCCACAGCGACAGCGCGTTCCTGCGCGGCATGCTGACCAACGTCTCGGGTGGCACCGCGACCAACATCAATGGCGCGGTGATCCCGGCGCGGTCGGAAAACGACACGGGCAATAATCCCCACAACCCGATGTACGGCATTGCCCGGGTGGGTGCCGAGGGCTCGCTGCTGGGCCTGGTCGGCTCCCGCAACTCGGATTCCGGCGGCAATTCGATGGCCCCCGTGATGATGATCAACGCTGAAGACAGGCCCACGAAGGTGGACCGGCCGAGCGACGTGACCGGCCTGGTGGACACCGGCGCACTCGTCGGCCTGCTGAGCCAGGCAGACGCCGTGAAGGTGCTGGAGTCGATCCAGCGGGTCAGCGACATGAAGCTGCAGCGGGTCGACACGAAGCTGGTTACCCAGGACGCCGTGATCAAGGACCTGGTCAACTGCGGTTACGTGAAGTCGGCCGACATCGCCGACCGCTTCGGCGATCCGTCGAGCCTCAACCCCTCCATTGACCCGGATATCGTCGGGCCGAGTGGCATCTTCACGCAGGCCGAGTACGACAGCGACGACGAGTTCCGCAAGACGGCTTCCGTGATGAAGCTGGTGGTGAACGGCTTCGCCGGCGCCGGAACGATCACCATGGGAGGCTACGATTACCACGGTGGCCGGCGCGCCGAGGGCGAGGTCAAGGATTTCCGCGCGGGCCGTTGCATGGGCGCGTGCCTGGAGTACGCGGCGCGCGTTGGTGTACCGCTGATGATGTACGTGTACAGTGACGGCTCGCTGTCCAGCAACGGCGCGGTCGACAACACGGTGGACGGCCGCGGGAAGGGCGAGTGGAGCAGCGACAACCAGTCGACAGCCGCCTCGTTCTTCCTCGTCTACAACCCCGGGGGGCGGGCGACGCTGCTGGGTGGAACCCCGGCACTGGAGGCGAGGCACCAGCAACTCGGCTACTTCCGGGGAGATGCATCGGTGGAAACGTCGGCCACACCGGCAGCGAACAACGTGAACCTGCTCGTGGAGACGGTGTTGTTGAACTACATGGCGCTGCACGGCGAGGAAGGCAACTTCGCCACGCTGTTCCCCGGCCACGGTCTCGGATCGACGACGCTTCGGGACTCGCTGATGGCCTTTGCGCCGATCGTGCCCGGCACGATCTGATCGCACATGTAGGAGCGCCTTCAGGCGCGATCGAAATTCGTCGCGCCTGAAGGCGCTCCTACGGGCGCGCGATGCCATAATTGCGGTATGCCCACTCCAGCACTCGCCGCCCTGCTCGCCTGCCCGCGCTGCGAGCTTGCGCTTCACCAGTATCCGGACGACAGCTTTAACTGCGGCAACTGCGGTCTGCAGTTTCCAGAGCTCGACGGCGTCCCGTGTCTGTTTGCCGATCCGGCGGCGACCCTGGCTGAATGGCGCCAGCGGCTGCACTTCGCGTGCGAAAAGTTACTTCAGGAGACGGCTGCACTGAAGGCGGAACTGCAGAACCCGCGCCTCCGGCCATTGACCCGCGAGAGGCTCACGCTGCTGCACGAAGCTTCTGCCGATCAGGCCCGCCGGCTCGCTGAGTTGTTACGGCCACTTGCGCTGCACCATTCGGAGGCCGGGATTGCCACCCATCTCGCGTTGCAGACCCGGCTGCCGAGCGACCAGGGGCTAACCACCTACTACGCAAACATCCACCGAGACTGGGCATGGGGTGACGACGAGAACACGCAATCGCTGGAGCTGGTCAGCAAGGCCTTGCTGGGCAGTCAGCACGACGGCGCCTCCGCGCCGCGCACGGCAGTGGTTCTAGGCTCGGGTGCCGGCCGCCTTGCCTATGATCTTCATCAGTTGCTGCCGTTAGACCTTACTGTTGCGCTGGATTTCAATCCACTGCTGGCGCTTGTTGCCGCCCGCACCGTCTCGGGCATCGATACGCAATTGTGGGAATTCCCTATCGCGCCACGCTCCATCGGCGACCACGCCGTGTTGCAAACGCTGGTCGCGCCGTCGCCGGTGCGGGATGGCTTCCACCTGATCCTTGCCGACGTGCTGCGCCCGCCGCTGCTGGCGGAAAGCGTCGATTTGGTGGTTACACCCTGGGTCGTGGATATCCTGCCGGAAAACTTTCAGACGTTTGCAGCCCGCGTTAACCGGCTGCTGAAGCCCGGCGGCCGCTGGGTCAACTTTGGCTCCCTCGCCTTCAGCCAGCCCGAAGCGGCGGCACGCTATAGCCTTGAGGAGACCCTGGCCATTGTCATGGACAGTGGCTTCGCTGAACCGGCGGCGTGGGAAGACGAGATACCTTATATGTGTTCGCCCGCCAGCCGCCACGGCCGTCGGGAACTGGTCGTGACCATCGCGGCGACCAAGGAACAGTCGGTGCCAGGACCCGCCCGTCACCGTGCACTTCCGGACTGGCTGGTGGGTGGAACGCAGCCGGTGCCGCTGCTCCCGGACTTTGCACTGCAGACCATGACAACCCGCATCTACGGTTTCATCATGGGGCTTATTGACGGTCGCCGGTCAGTGCTCGACATGGCCAAGCTGATCGCCGACCAGCGACTCATGACCCGTGAAGAAGCTGAGCCGGCGGTACGCACCTTCCTGACGAAGATGTACGAGGACAGTCAGCGCCCGAAGCACTTGTGAAAGCTGCGTGCGGGTAGGAGCGCCTTCAGGCGCGACACCAGACAGAGTCGCGCCTGAAGGCGCTCCTACGGGCCAGACCAGATTCGTTCGCGCCTGAAGGCGCTCCTACGGGCCGGTACCTTTCGGGAGGTGGATGGTGATTTCGGCGCCGCCCAGCGCGGCCCGACCGATGCGCAGGGTGCCCCCGTAAAGGCCAACAATTTCCCTGACGACAGCGAGGCCAATGCCCTGACCGGGGACGTCGCCACGCTGATCAGCGCGGATGCCACGGTCGAGCACCGCCTCCTTCTGGCCATCAGGAATCCCCGGACCGTCGTCGGCGACGGCCACCGACAGGCCATCTCCGAGCTGCACGGTCACCGCAACCCGGTTCCGGCACCACTTCCAGGCGTTATCCAGCAGATTGCCGAGAATTTCGTAAAGGTCGCCCTGCTCGGCCGGGTAACTGCAGCCCTCCGGTACCTGCAGATCGCAAACCACGGACTTGTCGCGGTGAATCTTGCGCAAACTGGCGGCCAGCTCAGTCAGGACTGGCAGTAGCGGGACAGGCCGGGCGGCAAGGCTGCGTGGACCCATCGCCGCCGCGCGCTTCAGTTGATAGTCAATAACGCTCTGCATGCGATCGACCTGGGCCTGCAGGGTGACGCGATCCGGGTGACCGGCATCAACCTCGTTGCGCACAACCGCCAGTGGCGTCTTAAGGCTATGGGCGAGGTCGTCCATGGTCGTCCGGTAGCGCTCCATGCGCTGCCGCTCTGACCGCAACAGCGTGTTGAAGCCCCGCCCTACCCCCTCCAGTTCCAGCGGGTATTCGTCGCTCAGGGCCGGAAGTCCGCCCTTCTCGATCTCGGCAATTTCCCAAGACATCCGGCGCAGCGGCTGCAGTCCGAAACGGATGGCAAGCCAAAGGGCGACGAGCAGGAAAAACATGACACTGAAAAACCAGCCGAACAGCTGGCGGCGAAACTCGCCCAGCTGACGTTCAGACGCAGCGAGATCGGCGGCGGCAAACACCTGGAACGCCGGTGTGGCACTCGGCCCGAGTTCCCAGTTGATTGCCACACCGAGCATCAGGGCCTGCGTGCCGTCCGCGAGGGCTGGCCGGGTCAGGGTGCGCTGGCCGGCGTTTAGCGTTGCCCCCGTCGCCAGGTCGAGACCAACGGCCGACGGCGAACGCCACAGTGGCAGACCCGCCGCATCCAGAATTTCCGCGTAGAGCCCCGAGCCGGGATTGCCCAGGCGAGGATCGAGGAGGCGCTGGGGAATCGTGAGATTACCGGCCTCGTCGGGCTCGACGGCGCCGATCAGCGCGGAGACCTGCGTTTCCAGTTGGTCCGCCAACGCCTCCTCGGCGCTGCCCCGAAAGACCAGATCGAGCACGACAATGGTGATGCCAAATGCCGCCACCAGCATCACGGCCGTGATGGCGAGCAGTCGCGTGCTTAAGGAGCCCCGCCGGCTCGCCATGGGGTCCCGCCTCAGTCGCCGCCGTCAGGCGCACGGGGCATGAGATAGCCCTGGCCTCGCACTGTCTCGATGAGCCCGAGGGTACGATCCGGGTCGAGTTTCTTGCGCAAGCGGGTCAGCAACACCTCGACGACGTTGCTGTCCCGCTCGAAATCCTGGTCATAGAGCTGATCCGTCAGCTCTTGTTTGCTGACGACCCGGCCGGCCCGCATGACGAGCATTTCAAGAATGCGGTACTCGTAGGCCGTCAGCGTGACCACCCGACCCTCCACGCGCACTTCCCGGGCGTGGGTATTCATTTCCACAAAACCGGCCCGCAGGATCGGCTGGGCCTGCCCGGCCGTCCGGCGCATCAGCGCATTGATACGAGCCTTCAGTTCATCCAGATTGAACGGTTTGACGACGTAATCGTCGGCTCCGGCATTGAGGCCATTGACCTTGTCCTGCCAGTGCTCGCGCGCCGTCAGGATGAGGATCGGAAACTCGCAGCCACTGGCCCGCAGGCGCGATATCAGCTCGACTCCCGAGCGATCCGGCAGTCCGAGATCCACAATTCCAAGCTGCACGGCGAACTCGGCAGCGAAGTACTCCGCCTCGGCGGCGGTCGATGCTTCATCCACCGCGAAACCGGCCGAGCGCAGGCTGGCAGCCAGCGACTGCCGGAGAGCGGCATCATCTTCAACAATCAGAAGACGCATGGCTGCTCCTCAGCGTATTTTGCCGGTGGCAGCGTCGACCCGATACTCGCGCAGGCGGCCATCCGGCTTGAGAACCCGGACGCGGTACACGATCGAATCACCGTCACCCTGGCGGTCAACCCGCAGCACCTTGCCGCCGGTTTGTTTGCGAACCATCGCCACCGCCTCATCCTGGGATATCCCGTTTCGTACCAGCGCTTCCTGCGCCAGGGCATCCGGCGTCTGGACGGCCATGGCCGCAAGAAATGCCAGACAGGCAACGGCAGCGCGGCGACGGAACACGGATAACA
>JAQBGF010000137.1:0-7158 GCA_032122615.1 Gammaproteobacteria bacterium
GCGCGGCGGTATTCCCCGGTGGGTGGCGAAGCCCCGTGTGGACCTTAAGGATCGGCATGTCGTGATCGTCGACGACATTCATGATGAGGGCGTCACGCTCGATTTCCTGGCGCGCCACTGCCAGCAGGCCGGTGCCCGACGTGTCACCACCGTTGTCCTGGTGCGCAAACGACACGCGCGGCCGGTGACCGGGCGGGAACCCGACATCGCCGGGCTCGAGGTTGGCGACGAGTACGTGTTCGGCTGTGGCATGGATTACCAGGGGCACTGGCGGCACCTGCCTGAGATCTGGGGACTGCCGGCAGCCTGAGGAATTGACAGTGCATCTTGGGATCATTGGAGGCACGGGCAGTGCCGAACTGTTTGGCGGCGGCGCGCTGGTCGCGTTGGCGCCGGGACCCTGGGGCCCGACGTCGGGGCCGCTCAGGCGTTGCCAGGTCGGAGGGCGGGAGGTGCTCGTTCTTGCCCGGCACGGTGAAACCGGGGCACCGGCTATCCCGCCGCACCGGGTGAACTACCGGGCAAACATCTGGGCGCTGCGGGAAGCGGGTGTGGAGCACGTACTCGGCATCAACGCGGTGGGTGGCATCACGCTGGCAACGCCACCGGGCCGGCTTGTCATCCCGGATCAGCTGATCGACTACACCTGGGGCCGGGAACACACGTACACCGGCGACCACCGATTTGCCCTGAGACACGTGGAATTTACGAATCCGTTCAATCCCTCCTTCCGGGCGAAGCTCCTGGCAACCGCCAACACGCTGGGGCTCGATCCAATGTCTGAAGCCACCTACGGCGTGACGCAAGGGCCTCGCCTGGAATCCGCCGCCGAGATCGACCGGCTCGAACGCGACGGCTGTCACATTGTCGGCATGACCGCGATGCCGGAGGCCGGTCTGGCGCGCGAGCTGGACCTGTCCTACGCGATCTGTTGTGTCGTGGTAAACCGGGCGGCGGGGCGGGCACCGCCCGGACTCGGCATTCATGCCGAAATTGCAGCGTCCCTGGCAACCGGGATGGACCGTGTTCGCCGACTCCTGGTGGAACTAGTCAAGGCGGATTGAACGTAATCGATAACTCACTGTGCCGGGCAGTGACCACCCTCACAGAACCTGTCTTTACCTAAGGCTACGATGCCGGTCCGGGTGGTGTGTCGCTACGGCTGTGTTCAGGACTATCTTGTCGAATGATGTCGAGAAATGTCTTCTAAGTCACTGAAAAAACTTAACAAGCACCTCCTATGGCAGGCCCTCGACGCGGTCCCGTCGCCGGCACTGATTATCGATGCGCAGCACCGTGATCGCCAGGTTGTCTATGCGAATCCCTCGGTCGCCATGGCGCTTGGCCTGCATCCGAATGAACTGATCGGGCGAACATCGGACAGCCTGGCAGACACGATCTTCGATCCGGTCTCGGAGGAACCGTGGCGCCCCCGGGTTGCCCAGGGTGGTTGCCTCGAGTTGCACCCGGCGGCGCTTTACGATCAACCGGGCAAGGCCGGCTACTGGCTGCTCACCACCGCAGTCGTCGATCCTCCGATTTCGCCACTGATGACGAGTACGGGCAGTTTCCGCGCAGCGGATCTCTGGACCCGCGGGTTACGCGATGAACGCACGGATGGCACGACAGGAATCCCGAGCCGGAATTCGCTGGTCGAGGTCCTGACGCGGGACTGGTCGATCGCCCGCCGGCAACAGCAGCGAATCAGCGTCATCGTCTTTGAGATTGATGCGCTCGAGAGTTACCAGAACCTGTTTGGCCGGCATGCCACCGATACGTGCTTGCGTCGGGTAGCCCACGCCATTGCGATTTCCCTGCAACGGGCGTCTGACTACTGCGCCCGAGTCGGGAACGATCGCTTTGCGGTGCTGATTGGTAGCGTGGAAGAGGAGCGGGTGGCCCAGTTTGCCGAGCGCATCGCGCAGCGGATCCGTGATCTGGCGATTCATCACCCGCGTTCGCAGCTCGCGCGCTATGTTACGGTTTCGTGGGCATTGGCTTCCGAAGTGCCTGGCCTGCTGGCTGAGGAGTCGGGCTTGCTTGAGGATGCAGAAGCACGCATCAACGTCAAGGCATCAGGCGAGGCGCCCGGCAGAGACGGCGATCTGAACGTCGACGCTGGCTGACGAATTCTACGAAGGAAGTTTCTCCTGCCACGGCGATCGTCGCGGCGCCAATCAGTTCGTCTTAATCAGTCCTTTTCGAGAGCCACGCGGCGTGTGGCCGCCGTCATATCATCAACCGTGGCATTGAAAAATGTGCTGCGCAACCGGCCCTGGCGATCCAGCAGGTAGACCTGCGAGGTGTGATCCATCAGGTATCGGCCGGAGCTGTCCGTGGACATGCTCTTGAAGAACACGGCAGAAAACTGGCCAGCGATGTCCCGCACTCGCCGCGGATTTCCCGTGAGCCCGATAAATTCCGGGGATACGGGCAACAAGTATTGCTTCATGTCGGCTGGCTTGTCCCTGTCGCCATCGACACTGATCATGACCATTCGCGTCTCGCGAACCGCCTTGTCGGGCGAGCCGGCGATCACCTGCAGCTGGCCAAGCGTTGACGGGCAGACATCGGGGCAGTGGGTGAAGCCGAAGAACAACAGCACCGGCGAACCCCGGAGCGTGCTGAGCTTGAAGGGCTGGCCGTTTTGATCGGTCAGTTCGAAGTCGGCAATGACTTTCGGCGGGATGGCGTCCAGCACCCGCCCGGTTGCCGCCCAAGTGGCAGTCGTCGCCAGCAGGGCGACCGTCGCCAGGAGTATGCTGTCGAATCGCACCGCCGCCTGCCTTCCGTCAGGGTTGCCACGGAACCCCTCCATTAGCGTACAGCTTGTCGGCGCCGCCGTCCTTAGTGTGGCGCTGGTGACATAACCGGGGCTATCCGACCGGCACAATGTCAATTCCGGCACCGCCGTGCCCCGCAGCTCGGGGTATGCTGCACCCAATGGCCCCTGAGAGGCCTTGCGCATTGCAAAAAAACATGAAGCGAGCTCAGGCTGTCCTGATGTCCGGTGACTGCGCGAAACGCCGACTGTTCCGCGAGTGGTGGTGGGCGCGTGCGGCGTCGGCCGCGGTACTCACTCTCCTGCTTGGAGCAGGCGTGATCCGCGCCGACAACGTCGATGGTGCGTGGTCGGCGGTCGCCGACTGGCCGTTGATTCCGATTCATGCCGTGCTGCTACCGGACAAGCGCGTCCTCACCTACGGCACCACAGTCTCGGCCGACGGCACCATTCAGATTCAGAGCGGCAGTTTCAGCTACGACGTCTGGGATCCGGCTGGCGGGCTATCCGGCGGGCACCTCACGCTGCCAAATCTCACGCTGACGGACCTCTTTTGCAGCTCCCAGCTTGTCCTGCCGGGCGGCAATAACGTCTTCATTTCCGGCGGCGACGTCTGGAATGGCACGCGGGTGTTGAACAGCGCCAACCAGAATACGAACCTGTTCACGCTGTCCGACAACACGCTGACCAGCCAGAACAACATGCAACGGCCGCGATGGTATGGCAGTTCAATCACTCTGATCAATGGCGAGGTCTACATCCAGGGTGGAAGCAGCGGCACCGACCGGCCCGAAGTGCGGCAGACCGATGGAACCTTCCGGCTGCTGACTGGCGCCAACACCAGCAGCCTCCACTTCATGTATCCACGCAACTTCGTGGCTCCGAGTGGACTTGTGTTTGGCTACGATTCTGACGGCGATATGTACATTGTGAACCCGGCCGGAAACGGAACCATCACCAGTAAGGGAACCTTCGCGGGACCCACGGGAAATGACTCCAGCGCCGCGATGTTCCGACCCGGGCGGATCCTGCAGTTCGGCGGAAATTCCAATCTGGCACGCATCATCGATATCACGGGCGCTAATCCCGTTGTGACTGTCACCGGCAGCCTCCTCAAGAAGCGCGTACTCGTCAATGCCACGGTGCTGCCGGACGGTCGCGTCCTGGCGACGGGCGGCAGCGGCGTCTGGAATTCAATGACCGAGGTAACCAACTACGCCGAGATCTGGGACCCCGGCACGGGCGTTTGGACCCAGCACGCCAGCGGCGTCAAGGCCCGCCTGTATCACTCGACAGCGCTGCTGCTGTCGGACGCCAGCGTCATGGTGGGCGGGGGCGGGGCGAATTCGCCGTCTACGAGTAACCCGCAGAACAACACCAATATTGAAATCTACTACCCACCGTACCTTTACGCTCCCGGAGGTGGTCCTTCGGCGAGGCCGATTATCGTCGATGCGCCGCCCAGTATCGAGATCGGCGAGACCTTCGCCGTGGACGTCGCCGGCAGCGGTCCTGTCACCCGGGTGACGCTGGTCAAGAGCGGCTCGGTGACCCACAGCTGGAACATGGATCAACGCTTCGTCGAGGCGACATTCAACACCAGTGGCAGCCGGCTCATGGTCCAGGCACCGACGCACGCCGCCGATGCGCCGCCGGGGTTCTACATCCTGTTCGCGCTCAATGCGTCTGGCGTGCCCTCCGTCGGCAAGATGGTTCAGATTCCGGTTGCTGCGGCACCAAATCCGGCGGTGACGCCAACGATCACGCCGCCCGGTGACCGCTCAAATCCGGAGGGTACGCCCGTCAGCCTGCAGGTCGTGGCGACGGATCCAAACCTGGATGACCTGGGTTATGGCGCCACCGGTCTGCCCGACGGCCTGACCATAGACCCACTCACCGGGCTAATAAGCGGGACGCCAACTACCCCGGCCAGCTACAACGTCGTGGTGGCCGTGAGTGACGGGGTGAATTCCGCCACGTCCGGCTTTGTTTGGGAGATTATCGCCGTTGAACCGCTGGTTCTTGAGCCGCTGCCGCTGCAGGCACCAAGGCTCAACGGATCAACCGCGACGTTCGACGCCGTGGTCAGCAGCGCGATCAACCCGCAGTTCCGCTGGTTCTTCGACGACGGCACACCGCTGACGGAGTGGTCCACGGAGCCGACGATCGAGCACATCTTTACGGGACCGGGCGTCTTCTACGTCACCCTCACGGTGACCGACGACCGGGGCGTCCAGCAGTTGAGCACGACGGCCGTTACCGTGCATTTCCCGCTGACGCCGAACCGGCCGGCAGCCTCGGGGAACCTCGCCTACAGCGGGCTGGGTGGTGCTGGCAGCCGGTTGTGGGTGGTAAACCAGGATAACAATTCGGTCAGCGTGTTTGACGCGGTGACCAATGCCCGGCTGGCGGAGATCCCCGTGGGCCTCGCGCCCCGGGCCGTGGCAATTGCTCCCGATGGTTCCGTGTGGGTCACGAACAAGCAGTCGGCGTCGATCAGCATCATTGACCCGAACACGCTGGCCGTGGCCGCCAGCATCACGCTGCCCCGCGGATCGCAGCCCTACGGTCTCGCGTTTTCGCCCGTCGGCGGGGCCGGCTACGTGGTGCTGGAGGGCCTTGGCAAACTCCTGACACTGGACACCAATCTGCGGGCCGTGACCGCAGAAGAGTTGAACGTAGGTGCGGATCCGCGTCACCTGTCCATCACCGATGACGGGTCTTCCATCTATGTGTCGCGCTTTATCACACCACCCCTGGCCGGCGAACACACTGCCACGGTACAACCAGGCACTGCGGGTGGTGAGGTCGTGCAGGTCAGCACGGCCGGCCTCGCGTATGTGAAGACCATCACCTTGCAACATTCGTCCCGGCCGGACACGGCTAGCCAGGGAAGCGGCGTGCCGAACTATCTGGGCGCGGCGGTGATTTCGCCCGATGGCACCCAGGCCTTCGTGCCGTCGAAACAGGACAATATCCAGCGCGGCGTCCTTCGCAACGCCGTGAACCTGGACTTCCAGAATACGGTTCGGGCGATCACCTCGCGGGTGATACTGGGTACCGGCACAGAAGACTTTACCCGACGCATGGACCACGACAACGCCGGGCTCACCAGCGCCGTGGCATTCGGGAAGCTGGGCGTCTATAGATTCATGGCGCTCGAAACGAGCCGCGAAGTGGTCATCGCCGGCGCGCACAATATCTGGCAGGTCATGCGCCTGGACGTCGGTCGGGCACCGCAAGGCTTGCTGGTATCGCCGGACGGGCTGCGGCTTTACGTCAATAACTTCATGGACCGCACGGTTGATGTTTTTGACCTGTCGTCCCTCGTTCTGGCAGGAACGCCGAGCGTCCCGCACCTCGCGACCCTCCCGACCATCACCACCGAGGCGCTGCCAGCCACCGTGCTGCTCGGGAAGCAGCTGTTCTACGACGCCCGGGATCCGCGGCTGGCGCTGGATCGCTACCTGAGCTGTGCGTCGTGCCACAACGACGGCGGGTACGACGGCCGCGTGTGGGACCTGACAGGTTTCGGTGAGGGGTTGCGCAGCACGATCAGCCTGCGGGGGCGGGCTGCCGGCCAGGGCTACCTTCACTGGAGCGACAACTTTGACGAGGTGCAGGACTTCGAGGGCCAGATCCGCGTACTCTCCGCCGGCACAGGACTGATGAGCGACGTGGCTTTTAACGCGGGCACGCGCAGCCAGCCGCTGGGTGATCTCAAGGCCGGGCAAAGCGCCGACCTCGATGCACTGGCGGCCTACGTGGCGTCGTTGAGCGCTTTCGCACCCAGTCCGCTGCGTAACGGTGATGGCACCTTGACCACTGACGCACAGGAGGGCCGGACCGTGTTTGCCGATCTGAACTGCGCGGCTTGCCACGGTGGTGCCGAGTTCACGCTCAGCGGGGCCGGTAACCTGGAGAATATCGGGACCCTCACTTCTGCGAGCGGCCAGCGGCTGGGCGACACGCTGACCGGTATCGACATTCCCACCCTGCGTGATGTCTGGGCAACCGCGCCTTACCTGCACGATGGGTCGGCGCCGACCCTCGCTGCCGCGATTCAGGCGCACAGCGGAACCTTCGTACCGGCACCCGACCTGCCGAAGCTGGTGGCCTATGTGGAACAGATTGGCGGTGACGAAGGTCCGGCGCCCGTGGCGGACCTCGACACGGACGGCGTGCTCGATTCGCTTGATAACTGCCCGGACATTGCGAATGCAGACCAGGCAGACAGTGACGGCGATGGTGCCGGGAACGTCTGCGACAACTGCAGCTCGCTACCGAACGCTAACCAGTGCGACTCCGACGGTGACGGTCTCGGCAACCGCTGCGATGGAGATCTGAATAATAATGGGGCCACGAACGCCCAGGAC
>JAQBGF010000138.1:0-24560 GCA_032122615.1 Gammaproteobacteria bacterium
GCTGCCATCGTCAGGAGCCAACTGCTTAGCGGCATACCGGCCATCCTGCAGGCGCCGCAATCTGGCGGAGCCCGCCAGCGTACCGACACCGAGATCCGCGCGGTCGTGGAAAGTCTGCTGGATCGGGAAGTGAATCCGTCGATTGCCGCTCACGGCGGCACCATCACGCTTGCGGATGTGAAGGACGGGCGACTCTATATAGAGATGAATGGCGGCTGCCAGGGATGCGCCTCTTCCCAGGTTACGCTGCGGGAAGGCTTCGAGCGGATGGTGCACCGGGTAGCGCCCGAGGTCGTCGAGATCATCGATGTCACCAACCATGCCGGCGGACAGACACCCTATTACCAGCAAACCCCGCCATGAAGCCGGGTCCGGTCACGCCAGATCGGTTCAAGCCAGACCCGTTCAAGGAAGGTCTTGCCGCCGCGCGCCGCGGTGACTACGCCACGGCCGCGCAGTTGTGGGGAGCGCTCGCCGCGCAGGGCGACGCGCGCGCCCAGTACAACCTCGGGTTCCTGTGCGCCAATGGCCAGGGCGTGCCGCAGGACTACGCCAAAGCGGTGGAGTGGTACACCAAGGCGGCCGATCAGGGCTTCGCACCGGCCCAGTTCAACCTCGGTGTGCTGTTATCCCGCGACGACGGCGTGCCACCGGACTACGGCGCTGCGCTCAAGTGGTACCGCAAGGCCGCGGCGCAGGGCGACGGCGACGCGCAGTTCAATATTGGCGTGACCTATGCCGTCGGTCAGGGCGTCCGGCAGGACTATGTGCAGGCATTCGCCTGGTACCACCGCGCCCACAAGGCGGGCCACGAGACGGCGGCGAAGACCCGCGACAGCATTGCCGCCGAGATGACTCCGGAGCAGTTGGCCGAAGCTCGCCAGCGCGTGGACTTCAGCTAGCGGGCCTGCGCTGCTCCAGAAACTCCCGCGCCACCTCGCCGGGACTCCGGCCCTCCTCGTCCACCGCCAGGTTCATCCGGCGCATCGCGTCAGCATCGATGCTGCCCGCGAGGGCACGCAGAGCGTCAATTATTTGCGGGTGCAGTGCCGTCAGTCTCGCGCTGGCCAGGATCAGCGCGTCGTAGGGCGGGATCGCGCCGCGGTCGTCCTCAAGCAGCACGAGGTCGAGCGCCGCGATCCGGCCGTCGGTGGAGAAAGCGCTGATCACATCCACGGTGCCCTGGCTCGCGGCCTGGTACATCAACGACGGGTCCATGGTGCGCCGGCTCCGGAATGCCAGGCCGTAGCGTTCGCGGATCGATTGCCACTCGACGCGGTCGAAGAATTCGTAGTCGCCGCCAATCGAAAGCCGCAGCGCGACGGCCGCCAGATCGCCGATCTGGCGAATGCCGAGCTCCGTCGCACGGTCGCGCCGCATGGCCAGTGCATAGGCGTTCTCAAAACCGAGCGCCGCAACAACCGCGATGCCGTGCTCGTCCTTAAGGAAGCCAGCCACCCGCGCCGCCACGTCGGCCCGGTCCGGCGGATTGCCGGCCTGTTTCATCAACGTGGCCCACACCGTGCCGGAGTACTCCACGTACAGGTCGATCTCGCCCGAACTCAGGGCGTCGAACGCCACGGTTGAGCCGAGTGACTGCACAACGTTGACGTCACGACCGGTCGCGCGACGGATCTGGCCGGCCAGGATTTCACTGAGAATGTACTGCTCGGTAAAAGCCTTGGCGCCGATCGCGATGGCGGCGGGCCGCGACCGGAGCAGGTCCTGGCCGATCGTTACCCCTGTGTAGGCGTACAGCAACGCGAGTGCTGCGAGCGCGAGGCCCAGCGTCGCGCGGCGACGACGCGACCAGCCAATGTCAACCAGCCGGACCAGCGCATCCAGCAACAGCGCCAGCAGCGCGCAGGCGATGCAACCGATGAGCACCGCCGTGTAGTTGCGGGTCTGCAGGCCCGCAAAGATGTAGTTGCCGAGGCTGGTAGCGCCCACCGGCGTGGACAGGGTCGCGGTGCCCACCGTCCACACGGTCGCGGTCCGGATCCCGGCGATGATCACCGGCATGGCCAGCGGCAGTTCAACGCGCAGCAGCTGCTGCCGCGGCGTCATGCCCACGCCGCGGGCCGCCTCGATGCAGGCGCGGTCCACGGTGGCAAGGCCGGTGACCGTGTTGCGCAGGATCGGCAGCAGGCTGTAGAGCAGAAGGCCGATGAAGGCCGGCAGGAAGCCGATGCTGGGCAGGCCGGCGAGCGCCAGCAGCGGCACCATCACGGCCAGCAGGGCAAGGGCCGGCACGGTCTGCACCACACCGACCAGCCCCAGCACCGGTTGCTCCAGCCAGCGGCGCCGGGACACCAGGATGCCGAGCGGCACGCTAACCAGCACGCCGAGCAGCAGGGCCGAGAGCGCCAGCTGGAGATGGGCCGTGAGATAGCCGGGCAGTAGCGCGAGTTGTTCGGTAACGGCGGGGGTCATGGCGACCGTCCCGGCGATGGCTCCGGCGATTCCGCGGCCGCCTGCCCGGCCAGCAAATCGTCCAGCGCGCGGGACTGCCGGCGCGGCGTCTCCAGCATCTGCTCGACGTACGCATCTGCGGGCGAATGGAACAGCTCGGCGGGCGTGCCCACCTGCACCAGGGCACCGGCATGGAGCACGGCGATGCGATCCGCCAGCAGCAGCGCTTCTACCATGTCGTGGGTCACAAAGACCGCCGTCAGGCCGAGTCGGCGGCGCACTGCCATAAATGACTGCTGCAGGCGATCGCGGGTCAAAGGATCGAGTGCGCCGAACGGTTCGTCGAGCAGCATCACGCGCGGCTCGGCGGCGAGTGCCCGGGCAACACCGACGCGCTGCTGCTCGCCACCGGAAAGCTCGGCCGGGTAGCGGCCGCCGAACGACGCCGGGAGTTCCATCAGCTCGAGCACGTCGGCAACGCGCTGCCGGATCCGTTCGGGATCCTCATCGATCAGCCGGAGCGGCGTGGCGATATTGGCCGCCACGCTCATGTGCGGGAACAGGCCGACTTTCTGGAACACGTAACCGATCCGGCGCCGCAGGGTGTGGCCGGTGATCGTGGCCGCGTTCACCCCGTCGATCAGCACAGTGCCCGAGCTCGGTTCGATGAGCCGGTTGATCATCTTCAGCGTGGTGGTCTTGCCGCTGCCGGACCCGCCCACCAGCACCAGCAGCTCGCCCGGCGCAACGGAAAAGGACACGCCCTTAACGGCCACTGCGTCGCCGAAGGTCTTGGTCAGCGCCTGAACTTCAATCATAATTCGCGTCAGTGTAGACGACCGCCGCCGGAGTGACGCTCGATGTGGGCATTTTGATGTGGGAGTTCCAGGGCCAGAAGCGGCCAGACTTCGCGAAGCCGCCAGCGCCCGGCCAGGAATCCGTCTGGGACTACCCTCGCCCGCCACGGATCGAGCGCGTCTCATGGCGCGTGCAGGTCCGGCACGGGCCGCAGCTGCTCGCGGATTCGACACGCGCCTGCCGCGTGCTGGAAACCGCCAGCCCGCCCACCTTCTACCTGCCCGCAGACGATGTGGCGATGGATTTGCTGCGCGCAGCACCAGGCCGCTCGAACTGCGAGTGGAAGGGTGAGGCCAGCTACTTCGCGCTCGCGGATCCGGAAGCGAACGGCCAGCCGGTCGCCTGGAGCTACCCGCGGCCGACCCCCGCCTTCGCCGCGCTGGCCGCCTGGGTTTCCTTCTATCCGGGCCGTGTGGCGTGCCAGGTCGATGGCGAGGTGGTGAGGGCGCAGCCGGGCGGCTTCTACGCCGGGTGGGTAACCGACAGCATTGTCGGCCCCTTCAAGGGCGAGCCCGGCACCGGCCACTGGTAGCGTCGGGCTGCTGTCACGCCGGCCCGCTCAGGCCGGCTTCAGAAGATAAACCGAAAACAGCGCGCGCTCGTCGAACCAGGTGTGAGTCATCTGCCACCGGGAGCGTGCCGCCAGCTCACGAAACTCATCGACGGAGTACTTGTAGGAGTTCTCCGTGTGGATGCTCTCCCCCGCCGCGAAATGGATATTTCGGCCGGCCACCCGGACCTCCTGGTCGCGCAGGCTGCGCAGGTGCATCTCGATTCGCCCGCGCCGTTCGACGTACCCGGCATGATGCTCGAAGGCGCGGAGATCAAAATTGGCGTCCAGTTCCCGGTTAATCCGTTCCAGCAGGTTGAGATTGAAGGCGGCGGTGACGCCCGCGGCATCGTTATAGGCGGCATTGAGGACGGCCGGGTCCTTTTTGAGATCCACGCCGATCAGCATCGCGTCGGCCGCCAGTTCGAGACAGGTGTTGCCAAGGAAGCGCGCCGCGTCGCGCGGGTGGAAGTTGCCGATCGTCGAGCCCGGGAAGAACAGCACCCGGGGCTGGCCACTGATGCGGTCTGGCAGACGAAACGGTGCCGTGAAATCGGCAATCATGGGACGGACGGTAAGGCCCGGAAATTCGCCCGCCAGGGCCACGGCGGCGGCCTTAACGTACTCCGAGGAGATATCCACGGGGACGTAACGCGCGGGCCGTTGCAGGGCTCGCAGCACGACGCGCGTTTTCAGGCTGGCGCCGCTGCCAAGCTCCACCAGTTCGGCGCCGGGTCCGATCACGCCCGCGATCTGCGCGGCACAGCACTCGAGAATCCCGGTTTCCACCGTGGTCGGGTAGTACTCCGGCTGCCGGCAGATCTCGTCGAAAAGCGCCGAGCCCCGCTCATCGTAGAAGTACTTGCACTCAAGCGATTTGCGCGCACCGGTCAGCCCGCGAATCACCGACTCCTGGAATTCAAGCTGCGGTGCCGGATCAGCCAGCCACTGAGCTTGCCTCGTCTGCTTCGCCATCAGGAATCCTCCGCCAGTCGGAGACCGCTGAACTGCCAGCGCTTCTCGGGTTGAAAGAAATTCCGGTACGTTGCCCGGGTGTGGCCGGCCGGCGTCGCGCACGACCCGCCGCGCAGCACGCGCTGACCGTTCATGAACTTGCCGTTGTACTCGCCAGTGTCGCCGGCCAAAGGTTTGAAGCCGGGGTACGGCCCGAAGGCGCTGGCGGTCCATTGCCACACCGCGTCGTACAGGGCGGCGAAGGCGCCGCTGCTTCTCTTAGGCTCGGCAGTCGCCGCGTGCTCCCACTCGAACTCGGTGGGCAGCCGTTTGCCCGCCCAGCAGGCGTAGGCATCGGCCTCGAAGAACGAGACGTGGCACACCGGCGCGCCGGGATCGACGAGCTGAAGACCCTGCAGCGTCATCTGCTCCCACCCGCCCTGCTGGTCTCGCCAGTAAAGGGGACAGGCCCATTTTTCCTGCTGCACCCGGTCCCAGCCGTCGGCCAGCCACAGCGACGGCGTCGTATAACCGCCGTCCTGCATGAAAGCCTGCCACTCCTTATTAAGTACCGGCTGCGAGGCGAGACGGAACGGCCGCAGCAACACGTCGTGCCGCGGGCGCTCGCAGTCGAAAGCGAAGCCCTCGCTACCGGCACCGATGGCCACGACACCGCCGGGAACTTCGATCCACGGCGGCTTGCCGGGTGCGGGCGTGGGCGCTGACGGGACCAGCCGCGGTGTCGACCCCTGTGTCGTCTCTGGCGCTGGCCGGTAGGCCGGCAGCAGCGGGTTCTGCGCGAACAGGTGGAGGATGTCGGTGAGCAACAGCTCCTGGTGCTGTTGCTCGTGATGGATGCCGAGTTCGACGCGCTCGAAAACCGCCCGATCAGCAGTGGCTTCCAGCAACCGGAGAACGGCGGCGTCCACGGACTCACGATAGTCGAGGACTCTGCGCAGTGCGGGCCGGGTCAGCAGGCCGCGCCGCGGCCGCGGTTGCCGCTCGCCGATCGCGTCGTAGTAGGAATTGAAAAGAAAGTTGAAGTGCTCGTCGAAGACCCGGTAGCCAGGCGCAAACGGCAACAGAACGAAGGTCTCGAAGAACCAGGTCGTGTGGGCCAGATGCCATTTCGCCGGACTGGCATCGTCCATCGACTGGACCGTGGCATCCGCATCCGAGAGCCCGTCGACCAGTGCCCGGGTTGCGGCGCGATTGCGCGCGTAGCCCTGGGCCGCGTTCTGGGCGGACTCTGGCCGGGCTTCTGGCGCGGCGGGGTCGATTTCCCCGTACTGGCGTTGCACTTTTATGCCCACCTGACGCGGACCCTCCGGTTCTTCTTGGGACCCATCGTACCGGGATAGAGTGTGGAGGCCAAATCCCCCGGGGTCGCCAACGGCCCCTGCGTTAGAGTGGCACGGCTAACGGGCAGTGCAGATCAATTTGAGGTATCGCAATGGCAGCTAACGACACGCACTCCGGCGGCATCACCCGCCGGGACCTGATGAGCTCCGCGGCGGCCGTTGCCGCGGCGTCTGTTACCGGCGACGCACTGGCCGCACAGGACGCGCCGGAAAAACGGCCAGACCCCGCGCCCAAACCGCCCTTCGACTCGATGCGCGGTTACGTCGCTGCACTCGAGCACCACGGGCTGCTCCGGCGTTTTTCCGGCGTCGATCAGGATCGCTACGACGCGACCGCGATCATGTACCAGCTGGTCGATACGCTGGGCGTGCGCGCAGCGCCGGCCGTGTGGTTCGACAACATCACGGCCAATGGCCGCACGTACCCGGGACCTGTGGTGAGCAACCTCTCCGGCCACTGGGACGCGGAGGCGATCATCTGGGGCCTGCCGCGTGATCCTTACGATCCCACCGCCGCGTACCGCGCCGCCAAACAGATGCACCTGGAGCGGCTCGTGCAACGGGACGGTGAGTATGCGCAGATCGAGCCGCTCGAAATCGCCAGCGCACTGGCACCGTGCAAGGCCGTCCGGAAGACCCGGGATGCGGTCGACGTCACCGCCTTCCCCTTCCTGCGCGGCAACCCTGGCGACGGCGGGGCGTACATCAACACCGCGTCGGTCTTCACGAAGGACCCGCAGCTGGGCGTGAACTTAGGCACCTACCGCTGCCAGGTGAAGGGCCCGCGCAAGATCATGGTGAATTTCGAAGCCGGGCAGACCGGCATCAAGATGGTGAACGCCGCGAAGGCGCGCGGCGAAACGCGCATTCCCGTGACGCTCGTCATCGGCCAGGATCCCATCACCTGGCTGGTCAGCAGTTCGCGAATCCCCGACCGGCTGCGCAACCCGAAGCCGATCGACGAACTCGCGGTGGCCGGCGGGCTGCGCGGCAAGGCCATCGACGTGGTACGCACCGAGGATGGCGAATTCCTGGTACCGGCCCACGCCGAGATCGTCATCGAGGGCACGGTGGACATCATCAACCTGGAGCCCGAGGGCCCTTACCACGAGATGTATGGCTACATGGGCATCGCGAAGGAAAAGAACTACGTGCTCACGGTGGAGTCGATGACCCACCGCGAGAACCCGTGGGTGATGAACAGCTTCACCGGTGTGACTGCCGAGTACCTCACCTCGGCGCAGAACGCGGCCGTGGTCTACCAGCTGCGCAAGGCGCACCCGGAGGTGGTCAACTACGAGTCGCCGCACGACTCGCAGGGCCTCGTCTATCTCAGCATCAAGAAGACCGCGCCGCGCCAGGCGCTGGAGATTGCGAAGCCGCTCGCCATGTTCAACCCGCTGGCGCGGGTGACGATCGTCGTGGATGACGACATCGACGTGATGGATTCCGCCGCGGTGCGCTTTGCCGTCGGTTCGCGCTGGCAGCCGGCGCTGGCCACGCAGATCTTCGAAAAGCGCATGGCATTTCCTCTCGACCCGGCGGCGCCGGACCGCAAGACCACCAGCAAGGTGATCATCGACGCGACCCGGCAGTGGCCCGAGGAAGGCGGCCCGCCGTTCTACCAGGAACTGAACCGGGCGGTGTTCGAGCGGGCGGCTCCCGACGCCATCGCGCGGGTCACGGCCCGGTGGCCCGAGCATCTGCGCCCGGCCCGGCGCTGCTGACCTCGTCCCGCAGGCGCCGGCGCATCTTGCGGTACTCGAGCAGCGCCGCGTCGCTTGGCAGCAGCTTGTCGGTGTCCGCGTCGTCCACGTTAGCGGGACGCTGCGAGGCCAGGATCGGCAGGTCGTCCTTGAACACCACCCATTGTCCGAGGCGGCCGAGCACATCCACGAGCGGTCGCAGCCAGCGCAGCGCCGGCGGGTAGTACCAGCGCAGGTAGGCCTCGGTGTGCGTGTCATCGACCGGCGCGAAGATCGCGGCCAGCACGTAGCCGGGACCGACCCGGTTCAGCCAGACGTTGGGATAAATCAGCTCGATGAACTGCCGCTCGGCAGGATCGGTGTTGCGCCAGGCGCGGAACCCGTCGGCGATCGGCTCCACCGACACCGAACAGGCGGGATCGCGGATCAGCCGGCCGATGCTCCCCGGGTGCACGAATGGCAGATGGCTGTAGTCGATGACGCCTTCGATGCAACGCGAATAGTGGCCGTTCCAGATCCAGGTGGTTTCGCCGTAGGCCAGGCCCTCAACAAGTTCGAGCCGCGGCAGCGCCGGTAACAGCGGCAGCATCTCCGCGTCCGCCAGCGGTCCGCGCCACAGCCACACCATGCCGTCGCCCTCCGCGACCGGGTAGGCCGCGACCTTCAGCGACTCCGGAATTTTCCGGTCGCCCTCCACCGGCACCTTGACGCAGCGGCCCGTCGGGTCGTAGCACAGGCCGTGGAAGGGGCAGGCAATCTGGCCATCCCGCACGGTGCCGAGGCTTAGCGCCGCACCGCGATGGGCGCAGCGATCCTCGAAACACACGGGCTGGCCGCTGGCGTCCCGCCAGAACACCAGCCGCTCGCCGAAGCGGGTCTTGCCCACGGGGCGATTGCGGAGTTCGCGCGAACTCACCACCGCATGCCAGTGGCCGCTGGAAATCGTCACAGCGGGGGGCGCAGTGCCTGGCCTGCCTTTTGCGAGTCACGCGGTCGAATCTTGCTCACACTGGTCCCCGCGGCGCGCTGCGCCTCTTCGAGTTCAAAGGCCTGCTGCAGATTCATCCAGAATTCCGGCCCCGTCGCGAAATAGGTCCCCAGGCGCAGGGCCATGTCGGCCGTAACGCCACGCTTTTCCAGAACCAGATCATTGACCCGGGGCTGCGTGACATGCAGTTCCTTCGCCAGGCGATATGAGCTTAAGCCGAGGGGCTGCATAAACTCCTCTCGCAGAACCTCGCCGGGGTGAATGTTCGGCAGTCGTTTGGTTCTCAAAATAATTCCTCAGTGGTAATCAACAATTACTACCTGGTGCGCATCGGCGCCTTCGAAGCGAAAACAAATCCGCCACTGATCATTGATGCGGATGCTCCATTGGCCACGGCGATTGCCCCTGAGAGCCTCAAGCCGATTGCCAGGTGGCACACGGAGCGCCTGCAAATGGATCGCCGCATCAAGCATGCGGAGTTTCCGGCGCGCCAGCCTCTGAATGTCCTGCGGCAGTTTCCTGGAAAACCGACCCTGCCAGATGGCCTCGGCTTCCTTGTCACGGAAACTCCGGATCACGGGCGGAATACTAACGGATCGCGTTACTAACGTCAACCATTACGAACCACCAGATATAGCAGCGCCTTGGGCTCCGCCCCACTTCGCCAGCGCCGTACCGTAGAGCCGGTCTACCTCCGCGAACACCCCGGGCACATCGTTCCTGAGCAGCGCCCGGTTGGTGGCCGGGAATTCATCCCGCCCGCCTTCCTCCGGCCACTGCATCGTGGCGTCGATGATGATCTTGCTCGTCTCCCGCACCACCCGCAGGCTGGGATCCGTGATCAGGCCGCGCTGCTTCGTGAGGATCTCCGTGGCCGGCGATGGCTGCCAGCGCGAGCCCATCGCGAACAGGACCTGGGTGGTGTCCATCACGTCGATGTCCTTGTCCACCACGATCACCACCTTGGCGATCGGGTTGTACCGGGCCACGTCCTGCCCCGCCTTCAGGCCCTGGCCCGGCGCGTTCTTGTCGATGCTGACGACGAACACGCCCATGGTGTCCTGGGGCTGATACGACTCCACCACGTTCGGCAAGGTCTGGCGGAGCAGGTAATCGGACAGCGCGTCCATCGGCGCCGTGATCATGCCCCGCTGCAGGCCCGTGTACATGTTCACGACCCACGGATCGCGGCGGTGCGTAACGGTGGTGACGTTGACGAAGAAATTCTCGCTCTTGCGCGCGCCCAGGTAGCCGAACATTTCGCCGAACGGACCTTCGGGCTGGCCCGGCACCTGCAGCGGCACCTCGCCCTCGATGATCATCTCCGCGTGCGCGGGCACCAGCAGGTCGCTGTCTTCCGACCGCACGACTTCCAGCGGCTTGCCGCGAAAACCGCCGGCCACGGCCAGCTCGTCCACCGGCTTGTCGCCGAATCGCGGGGCCACCCGCGTGCAACTGACGAACCACACCACGGGGTCCTGGCCGAGCGCGATGGACACTTTCGCCACCGCCTCGCCCCGCGCCTTCGCGGCCATCAGCATCCTCCAGCCCGACTGGTTCTCTTCCGGGTTCAGCCCGATCAGTCGCGGACCCTTGAGCTGGCAGCGATAGGTGCCGAAGTTGTTGCCGAGTACCGGGTCGCTGGTGAACACCGAGGTGGCATTGATGTAACGGCCCGCGTCCTTGGGGTTCGTCTGGACAAAGGCGAATTTCGTCAGGTCGATGTCGTCACCGCGCAGCACCACCTCCTTGCACAACGCACGTTCGCGCGTGACCGTGACCGGCGGAATTTCCGGGTACTTGCCGTTGTTCCGCTTCAGGACGTCGGCGAGATACGCCTTGGCGCCGCGGTAGCTCGCCTTGCCGTCGCCTTGAACCAGCGGCTGGCCCAGCACGATCGCGTCGGTGTTCAGGTTGGATTGCAGGAGCCCAAGCAGCGGACCCTGCACCCACTTGCCGCCGATCTTCACGCGATCGAAGTACAGGGCCGGCACCCCGGTGAAGCCGTAGCGGTCGTTGGCGCGGTAGACGAGGCCCGTGGCCTCGTACTTGTCCTGGTCCACTTCGGGAACGCGCAGCAGCAGCCCGTTGGCCTCGAGCGCGGCGACGTAATCGCGCAGCGTGTCGAAGGGGGCCTGCGGTGTGCCGGTCAGCGTGCCGACGCCGCCCGCAACGGTCCCTGGGGTTGTTGTGGCGGAGGCCGTGCCACCACTCACCGCACAGCCGGCGGCGGCAACCGCGGTGAGGCTGGTGCCGGCAGCGAGGACTGCACGACGGGACAGCAGGGACTCGGTCATGGCATTCACTCCAGCGCGGATGCTGGTGTAAAACTTATCACGCGCCCGCCTCCCGGTAACGCCCGTTCAAACACCTTGAGGACGTCAGCTTGTCGGCGGCACGTGCTTGCCCAAAAACGCCCCCAGCGCCTCGACCCAGGTCGGCAGCATGAAGATGAACCCCTCGTTGTGCCCGCCCGCCATCTGCAAAAACGCCTTGGGCTCCCCCGCCGCCTCATACAGCAGTTGCCCGTGGCGGAACGGGATGATGTCGTCGTCCGGGCTGTGGGCGACCAGCACCGGGCAGCCCACGTTCGCGAGCGCGGCGCGCGTGTCGTAGCGCAGGCGAACGAGCCCCCTCGTTGGCAGCCACGGGTAAATATCGGCAGCGAGTTCCGGTGCGGAGGTGAACGACGAGGCCAGCACGAGCGCACCGGGCCGCGCCGCCTCATCCATCTGCGCCGCAAGCCAGGCGGCCACGGCGCCGCCCAGGGATTCGCCGAACAGCACGATCTGCCCGGGCGCGATGCCGCGCTCGCGGATCAGGTACACCCACGCGGCCATGGCGTCCCGGTACAGGCCCTGCTCGGACGGACGCCCGCTGCTGCGACCGTAGCCGCGGTAATCGAAAATCAGCACGCCGTAGCCGAGGCGATGGAACATCGCGATGGTGTCCATGCGCGAGACCATGTTGCCGGCATTGCCGTGGAAGATGAGCGCGACCGCGCCTGACTGCGGCGCCGGGACGAACCAGGCGTCGAGCCGCTCGCCGTCTGCGGTAACGAGCGTGAGCGGGGTATAGTCGAGGCCGTAGTCGCGGGGGGTGGCCTCGAGGTTGCGGCCCATCTGCGGGTAATAGGCCAGGCGATCCTGGAAGAAGTAGAGCAGCGCGGCGAGTGCGCCGTAGGCCAGCACCGGTATGATCAACAGGCCCCATAACAGTTTGCCCATCGTGTCAGTGTCCCACAGTCAGGAGCCCTCCAATGGACATTGAAATCATCGTCGGCTGCGAGATGCACCCGCAGCAGGTTGCCGAATTCGCGGTCGAGGCAGAACAGGCCGGCGTGCGTGCACTCTGGCATTCGAACCTGCCGAACGGCTGGGACCCGTTCATCGGGCTGTCGCAGGCGGCGCTGGCGACCCGCCGGATCAGGCTCGGCGTGCTGGCGTTAAGCCCCTACGAGATGCACCCGGTCCGGATCGCCTATTCGCTGATCAGCCTGAACGAACTGGCGAAAGGGCGCGCCATGATCGGGCTCGGTGGCGGCGGCGCGATGGCACTGGCCACGACCATGCGGCCGAAAGGCGAAAGCCTGGACTTCAAGGGCATGCGCATCGTACGCGGCGTGCGCGAGGCCGCGGAAATCATCTACCGGATGTCGACGGGTGAGTTTCACTGGGGCTACGAGGGCGAGGTGTTCTGCGTCCGCCAACCCTTCAAGATGGGGTACATGAAATTCCCGCGGCCGCGGATCATCACCTGCTCCATGGGCCCGCAGATGCTGCGCATGGGCGCCCGCATCGCCGATGGCGTGCAGGTGGGCGACGTCACGGCGGACCGGGTGCCGGAGGTGATGCAGTACATCCAGGCCGGCCTCGCGAAGCGCGCTTACCCCGCGGACGATTTTCGCGTGGGTAATTTCTGGGCCTGGCACATCAAGAAGGATCGCGCGGCGTCGATGCATGAAGCGCGGGTGGGACTGTTCGCGCGCGCCGAGGTGATTCCCCCGCATATCGGCCTCGATCACCTGCTCAACAAGGAAGAGGCGCAGCTGGTCCGGGACAAGTACCGGAATTTTCTGGTGGCTGGCGTCACCAAAACCGGCAACATCAAGGACGTGCCGCCAGACCTGGTGCAACGGCTGATCGACGCCGTCAGTTCGTCGGGCGACTTCAACGACATCGACCGCGAGGTCGAGCGCTATCGGGCCATGGCGAAGGCGGGGCTGACGGATCTGGCATTGCGGGTGTTCGAGGAGCCGTTCGAGGCGTTGCGGGTAATAAAAGAGCGCGTCATTCCGCATTTCAGATAAGCGGGGACGATCGACCAGGAGTAATCGGGTGGGAAAGTGGACCAGACGCGTGTTCCTTACGGCCGGCGGCCTCGCGGGCGGCGGACTCGTGCTCGGCGTCGCGGGCATCACTTTCGCGCCGAACCGCTTCGGCCTCGTGCCGCAGGAGGCCGGTGCAGCGTCGTGGCTCACGGTGTGGCTCAGGCTGACGCCGGACAACCTCGCTACTGTCGTCGTCCCCCACTGCGAGATGGGCCAGGGTACGCACACCGCGCTCGCCATGATGCTGGCCGAGGAACTCGATGCCGACTGGGGGCTGGTCCGCATCGAAGAAGCGCCGGCCGAGGACGCATTCGCGAACGCGCACATGCTGCGCGGTTTCCTGCCGTTTGACATCCCGACACCCCTGGGCCGCGGCTTCGACTACGCGACCTTCAGGATGGCCGAGTGGGTGGGGCTGCAGATCACCGGCGGCAGCTCGAGCGTGCGCGGCACGGGCCGCTACGGCATGCAGGTGGCCGGGGCCACCGCCCGCGCCATGCTGATCGAGGCCGCGGCACGCCGCTGGAACGTCCCGCCCGCGGAGTGCGCGGCCCGCCTGTCACGCATCTCGCACGCGGCCTCGGGCCGCAGCGCCGGCTACGGCGAACTTGCGGCCGGGGCCGCGCAGGTAGCGCTGCCGGCGCACCCGGCGTTAAAGCCGCTCGAGGCGTACACGCTCATCGGCACATCGATCCCGCGCCGCGACATTCCGGCGAAAGCCATCGGCACGGCGCGGTACGGTGTGGACGTGACGCTGCCGGGCATGCTGTATGCCGCGGTCCGCGCCGCGCCGGTGTTTGGCGGCACGCTGGAATCCGTCGATAGCACCGCGGTTGAAGCCATGCCCGGCGTGAAGGCTGCCGTCCGGCTCGACGACGCGGTGGCAGTGGTGGCCGACGGCTACTGGCCTGCGCTTAAGGGCGTGCGCGCGCTCGAGCCGGTGTTCGGTGACGGTGGCAATGGCGCGACCACGAGCGCCGACATTTTCAGCGCGCAGGTGGCGGCACTCGGCGGCGACGATCTCAAGTCCGATGCCCGTGAAGGCGACGGCGAGCAGGGGCTGGCCGCCGCCGCCCGGGTGGTCGAAGCGCAGTACCACGTGCCCTTCCTCGCCCACGCCACGATGGAACCGATGAGCGCCACCGTGCGGTTCGCCGACGGCCGCTGCGAGGTCTGGGCCGGCGTGCAGGATCCGTTGTCCGCGCGCAAGGTCGCCGCCGAGGCGGCCGGGCTCGAGCCGGCGCAGGTGACGTTTCACAACCAGCTGCTCGGCGGCGGTTTCGGGCGGCGCCTGCCGCGTGCCTTCGACTACATCGCGCAGGCGGTGCGCATCGCCCGCGCTGTTGCGCCCGCCCCCGTCAAGCTGATCTGGAGCCGCGAGGAGGACATGCAGCACGACTACTACCGTGCGGCTGTGGTCGCGCAGCTCAAGGGAGGCCTCGATGCGGACGACCGCCTGATCGCGTGGGCTGCCCGGTACGGCGGCCCCGCCGACTGGTTCGCCGGACGGCCGCCCTATCCCGTTCCGCACCTCGCGCTCGACTCGGTCAAACACGGCTCGCATGTCCGGCTCGGCTCGTGGCGCTCGGTCAACCACTCGCACCACGGCTTCTTTGTCGAGTCCTTCATGGACGAACTCGCGCACGCGGCGGGTCAGGATCCGCTGGAATTCCGTCGCCGGGCGCTCATGGACTCGCCGCGTCATCTCGCCGTGCTCGACAAGGCCGCCGAGCTCGCCGGCTGGGGCACGCCGCTGCCCGCGGGCCGCGGCCGGGGCATCGCGCTGGTGGAATCGTTCGGCTCCATCGTGGCCGAAGTGGCCGACGTCGAGGTGACGGCCGACGGCCGGCTCAAGGTCCACGAGGTCTGCGCCGCGGTCGACTGCGGCCTGGCCATTCACCCGGACTCCGCCGCCGCGCAGATCGAGGGCAGCATCGTGTTCGGCCTGTCGGCCGCGCTGTTCGGCGAAATCACGATCGAGAACGGGCGCGTCGTGCAAAGCAATTTCCACGACTACCCCGTGCTGAAGCTCGCCGAAACGCCCGGCATCCGTGTGGAGTTCATCCGCTCCGGCGCGAGACTGGGCGGGCTCGGCGAGCCCGGGGTGCCGCCGCTCGCGCCCGCCGTGGCCAACGCGGTGTTCGCCGCCTCGGGGCGACGGCTGCGGCAACTGCCGCTGCAGGCGCAGTTGCGGCGGGAGCCGCTAGCCGCAACCCCCGACTGAGGGATCCTTATCGTCCTGCCAGAAATCCTTGCCCTTGCAGAACCCGGAGTCGATGAGTGACACGCGGCCAGGTGAATTTCGGCCACGCCCTGGCGCGGTTTCGATCTTCCGGATTGACTTGGGATAAGCTCGGCATCGCCTTGGCATCGGGAGAATTCCGTGAACGACGCTACCCCAGCCATTTCCCGCCGGGAGCTGCTCAACGCCACGCTCGGCATGGCCGCTGTCGGCAGCACGCTGAACAGCCGCCCGCTGCAGGCCAAATCCAGCGCCCCCGCTCCCGCGGCCGGCTGGCCCTTTGCCAGCATGCGCGACTACATCGCGGCGCTGGACAAGGCCGGTCTGGTGGTCCGCATCCCGCGCATTGACCAGGACGAGTTTGAAGCGGCCGCATTGTTCTACCGGATGCGTGACGAACACGGCATGCGCGGCGCACCGACGCTGATCTTTGCCGAGGTTCGAATCGACGGGAAGTGGCGGAAGGGCCCCCTGCTGGTCAATGAAAGCGGGCACCTGGACGCCGAGTGCATGGCCTTTGGTCTCGCGCCGGTCAGCGAATGGCCGCTGACGAAAGTTCCGTACAACAGTTATCGCAAGGCTCGTGGCCATGTGGAGAAACTGCTGGCAGACAACGGCGGCGAGTATCCGCTGATTGCCCCGACGGAAATTGCCGCAACAGATGCGCACTGCAAGGAAGTGATACTTCGCGGCGACGATATTGACCTCACCCACTTCGCCTTTATCAAATGCAATCCCGGGGATGCCGGCCGCTACATCAATACCGCCAATGTGTTTACCCGGCACCCGACCTATGGCGTCAACGTCGGCACCTATCGCTGCCACCTGCGCGGGCCACGGGAAATTGCCCTGAACACCGAGCCTGGCCAGACCGGCTACCGCCACCTGATGGCGGCGCGGGACCGCGGCGAGAAGATTGCCAAAGTGTCCATGGCACTCACCTGCGATCCCTATGTCTGGATGGTGGCCGGCAGCAAGATGGCTTACGGCTCTAAAGGTTTTGCGGACGAACTGTCGATTGCCGGCGGGCTTGCCGGCCGGTCGCTTCAAATCGTGCGCAGCGAAACCAACGACTTCATGGTGCCCGCCCATGCGGAGATGATCATCGAGGGGGAAGTGCCCCTGGACGATATGCGTCCGGAAGGACCCTATGGCGAAATGGTTGGCTACCAGGGGCGACGCAAGGAAGAGGTTTTCTGGGTGCGCGTAACCGCGGTCACACATCGCCGTGAACCGTGGCTGATGAATAATTTCACGGGCGCACAGGCCGGCTCGCTGATGGCGGCGAGCCATGCCCGGTCGTTCCTGCGGCTCAAGAAGGCGCAACCCACCGTGATTGACTACTTTGACGACACCCGCGCGGTGGGCTTCACCTGCATCAGCATCCGCAAGGACCAGCCGGGACGGGGCATGGAAGTGGCGCAGCATGTGGCCAAGGCCAACTTTTTCTCCAAGATCGTGGTCGTCGTGGATGAGGACATCGACGTGACGAACCAGGAGCAGATCCTCGCGGCAATGGGCGCCCGCTGGCAGCCCTTTGGCAGTACGGAGGTTTACGAAAGCCAGCCGGCGCTGCCGCTGGATCCGAGCACGGAGAAGCTCGGCCGCGGCAGCAAGATTGCGATCGACGCGACCCGCAAGTGGCCGGAAGAAAACGGCCCGTCGGTGTTCCCTCCGATGAACCGGACGCTGCTGGAGAAGGGCGCGCCCGAGGCCTTCGCCCGGGTGGACCGGCAGTGGGGCGAGCTGGTGCGCAACTGGCGGCCCGCAAAAAGATAAGCATAAGTATGGACATCGACATCATCCTCGAACCGGACGTCACTCCGGCGCAGATGGCGGAGCTCGGCGTCGAAGCCGAACGCCTTGGCGTTCGGGCACTGTGGTCGTCGAACTATCATTCCCAGTACGACGCGTTCCTTGCGCTCGCGCCCGTCGCGGCCGCCACCTCGAAACTGCTCATCGGCCCGCTCGCCGTCAGCCCGTGGGAAATGCACCCGCTGAAGATGGCCAATGCCATCCTGACGCTGAACGAGCTGGCCGGTGGCCGGGCAATGCTCGCGGTCAGCGGCGGTGGCGGCCTGCTCGGCGCGATGGGCTGGCGGGCGAGCAATCAAGGGCCGGTGTGGCCGCCGCAGCACCCGGTCAAGCGGGTGAGCGAACCCGACCGCCGGATTCGCGGCATGCGTGAATGCATGGAGATCCTGGAACTGGCGCGCTCCGGCAAGTTCAGCATGGGTTACGACGGCGGCGTGTTCGTGATCCGCCGCCCCTTCGCGATGGCCTGGGCCAAGAGTGAGGGACCGCTTCTGTACACCTGCTCCAGCGCGCCGCAAACCATTCGGATGGGCGGGCGGATCGCCGATGGCATCCAGTTCAGCGATTTCGCCCCCGACATGATTCCCGAAGGCATAGCCCTCGCGCGTGAAGGACTCGCGAAACGCGCGGCGCCGGCCAAGGATTTCCGCGTCGGCAATTTCTGGGCCTGGCATATCAAGAAGGATCGTGCCGTCTCGATGTACGAAGCGCGGCGGGAACTGATCTGGCGGGGCGCAATCATCGGCCAGATCAAAAAGGACATCCGGCCGTACTGCCATGACGACGACGAGGTGCAACTGGTGCTGGACCACTGGGAGGACCTGCGCGTCGCGTTCCGCACCCGCAGTGGCAAGATCGACAGCATCCCGGCAGACCTGGTCAACCGGCTGATCGCCGGCATGTCCTCCGCCGGAGATTTGAACGACATCGACCGCGAGATCGAGCGTTACCGGAGTTTCGCCGCCGGGGGCCTGACCGAGCTGTCCATTCGCCTGTTCGATGACCCGATGGCGGGGCTGAAGATGATCGGCGAGCGGGTGTTGCCGGCGTTGCGGTAGGAAAATATTGCTGATGCCGCCGATAATAGCCAGCAACTGGGGAACACTCATGAGAATGCTTGCTTGCAGAGGCTTCGAAACCGTGTGCCGGTTGCTGTTGATCCCGGTAGCCGCCTGGATGCTGGCCGGTTGCGGCCAGGGCGAGACGGGCGCCGACGCGCAAATGACGGCGGGCAGCCCGATGGCCAACGATGCCACGGTACGCACCGCGGACAGACAGTCGCTCGGAACGGTGCGGTTCATCACATCGTGCAACCGCGATGCCCAACCGCTTCTGGAGCGCGGCCTGGCGCTGTTGCACCACATGACCTACGACCAGGCCGACGCGGATTTCCGGTCCGCCGCGCAGCTCGATCGGGACTGCGCCATGGCGTACTGGGGTTCCGCGATGACCTTCGTGCATCCCCTCTGGCCCGATAGCGTACCGGCCGACAAGCTGGCCGCCGGCCGGGAACTCCTGGACAAGGCACGCGCCGTAAGACACAGCAGCAAACGGGAACGCGCTTACATCGAGGCATTGCAGGCCTATTACGCGGATGACGAAAACAACAGCGAAACCGACCGGCTGAGCCGGTACGCCAGTGCCTGGGAAAATGTGTACCGCAACTACGGCGACGACCCCGAAGCGAAGCTTTTCTACGCGCTGGCATTGCTGGCAACCGCGTCGATGTCCGACAAGTCGTACGAAACCCAGCGGGCTGCGGGCGCGCTGGCCGAGGAAGTTCTGGCCGCGATTCCCCAGCATCCCGGTGCGCTTCATTACATCATTCACGCCTACGACTCGCCGCCACTCGCAGAACGTGCGCTACCCGCAGCGCGGAGCTATGGCAGCGTTGCGCCCGAGAATTCCCACGCGCTGCACATGACCAGCCATATCTTTACCCGCCTCGGCCTGTGGGCGGATTCCATAGAGTTCAACCGGCGGGCCGCCGCCGCGAGTACCCGGACCTCAGCGGGCTCGATGTCCCTGCATCACCTGCACGCGCTGGACTACCTCGCCTATGCGTGGCTGCAAACGGGCAACGATGCGGCCGCACGCAACGTGCTCGAGCAGCTCCGGGCACTGGAGCCACCGTACGAGAACCATGCCGCCACGGCTTATGCTTTTGCGGCGGTGCCGGCGCGGTACGCGCTGGAGCGGCAGGACTGGGCTGCTGCCAGGAGCGTTGCGGTGCGTTGGCCCGACGGCATTCCGTGGGACGAGTATCCGTATCTCGTCGCGATCCCCGAGTTCGCGCGCGCCATCGGCGGGGCAAGGAGCGGGGACCTGGCGGTGGCGAAAGAGGCCATCGACGCGCTGGCTACGCTCCAGCAGCAGGCTGCCGAACTGGACATTGCGTACGACTGGGGCATCCAGGTCGCTATCCAGAAGACCGGTGCCGAAGCCTGGTTGAAGTACGCATCCGGCGACATCGAAGCGGCGCTCGGGTTAATGCGACTGGCGGCCGAAATGGAATTGTCGACCGAGAAAAACCCGGTGACGCCCGGCGAGGTGCTGCCCGCCCGGGAACTTTACGGCGACATGCTGCTGGCCACGGGTCGCTACGCCGGGGCGCGCAAAGAATATGAGGCTGCGCTGAACAGATCGCCCAATCGCTTCAACAGCCTGTTCGGCGCCGGACGCGCCGCCGAACTCGCCGGCGATCAGCAAGGTGCTGCGTCGTTCTATCGCCGCCTGCTCGAGATCTGTGCAGGCACGGAATCCGACCGGCCGCAACTCGAGCACGCCCGCGAGGCGTTGAAGGGACAGCCGGCAGCCTGACCGGACGCCGTCGTTCCGCCGGTTCGTTGCCTGATGCCAGGCCGCGGCCGGAATCGGGATCGCCACCGGGATCGCGATGATGCTCCCCGACGAGAGGGGAACGGCTTTCCGCTCCTGCGTGCGATCCGGGCTCAGACCGTCACGCGCGGCACTTCGTCGAGCACCCAGTTCTTCTCGGTGCGGCGCGCGGGGCACGGGATGGCCATGGCGACGTCGCCGCGCAGTTCCCGGATCTTTTTCATATCGAGACGCCAGCCGCGTGCTTCCCAGTCCTTGAGAAACTCCCGGTAGCGCACCATCGGCCGGTCGGAGGCTATCAGCACTTCTTTCGTCAGTGTTTCAGGCGTGCGCACCGGATTAAGCCTGACCAACAGCGCGATATCTTCCTGCGCGATTTCCATGTTGATGTCGACGATCCTGTCGTCCATTGCCGGATCCATCATGAAGTGCCGCATGTTGATAAAGAAAATGCGCGTTCGGTTTTCGTCAATTGGCGCCTCATAAAAATACTGATGAAACATGTTCTCTTTGGTGAACTTCAGCCAGGTGACCACCGCATTCGGCCCGAAGTGCCCGGACCCGGCCCGCACTACCTCATTATTCCAGGAGCTCGTCTGGGCCAGCAGGCCGGACTCGGGGGTTTTCTGCGTGAACGGAATTAAAAAGCCGCTGCCCCAGTTGCCGATGTCATCCATCTCGATCGGGTTCTTCCTGAAGTCGAGGACCATACCCGGCGCACCCTGCTTCGGGTGTACAAACTCGTTGTGCGCGGGATCAAGCGCGTTCTCGACGGAGCGTTCGTAGTAAAAATCCACTTCGAACACTTTCAGTTTGTTCGCGCGCCAGTCTTCAGCGGCGTATTCGGGGATCTCGAATAATGGCGGTCGCTCGCTTTCCGGCAGGTCGCCCAGGAAGGCAAACAGGATTCCGTACCGCTCCTGCACCGGGTAACTGTCCACCTTGGCCCGGGCCGGTGGCGTCTCAGTGGCACCGAGCGCAGGCATCAGCACACAGCGGCCAGCGCCGTTGTACTGCCAGCCGTGATAGGGGCACTGCACGCAGTCGCCCTTGACTTTGCCGTACCCGAGCGAACCACCGCGGTGGATGCAGGTGTCGCTGAGCACATGCGGGTGGCCCGCACCGTCGCGAAAGGCCACGAAGTCCATGCTGAGAATGCGCACCGGTAACGGGGCCTCGTTGGTGACCTCACTGCAGGCGGCAACCGGGTACCAGAAGTTCATATACATGGGCTGAATATAGCAGGTGTACTTTCGGGAGAAGCGGCCGCGGCGGCGGATCGCCGGCGGGCCGCGGGGCATTCACTCGGGCCGCTGCACGGCGTGCCGATCCTGATCAAGGACAACATCGACGTGCACGGCTACCCGACCACGGCGGGCACGCCAGGACTCGCCGGCGTGTATCCGCGCGCGCATGCGCCGGTCGTGCAGCGTCTGCTGGATGCTGGCGCGATCGTGGCCGGCAAGGCCAACCTGCACGAGCTGGCGGTCGGCGGCAGCAACGGCGGCTCGGCAGTGGCGGTCGCGGCGCGGCTGGTCCCGGGCGCACTCGGGACGGACACCAACGGCTCGGTGCGGGGCCCCTGCGCAATGAACGGCATCGCCGGCGTGCGCCCCTCCTTCCAGCGCTACCCCTACGGCGGCACGTTTCCGTCCACGACTACCCGCGACTCCGTCTGTGGCATGGCGACGACGGTCACCGAGCTTGCGAAGCTGGAACGCCCGTACCGCGAAGCCCTGGAGATCCACCGGCCCCGGTTGCAGGCGCAGCTCGCCGCGTACTTTCGCGAGCATCGCCTGGACGCGCTGATCTTCCCGACCACGCCGTTTCCGGCGATGGCGGTAACGAACGACCTGGCCGATGTGGTGATCAACGGTAAACGGGTGGCGAATGGCTTTGGCTATGTGATCCAGAACACCGTGTACCAGAGCGCGGCGGGGATCCCGAGTCTGACCGTGCCTGCCGGGATGACGGAGGATGGGCTGCCGGTGGGGATCAGTTTCGATGGGCCGGTGGGGCGCGACCGGCGGTTGCTTGGGATTGGGCTGGCGTTTGAGAGGGTGCGGGGGGAGTTTGCGGTGCCAGGGGTAGTGCTCAGGTCAGCTTAAGCGCGGCCAGGCCGGCCAGCGCCCCGCCGAACAGCCAGGCCGCGGCAGGAATCGGGATCACCACCGGGATCGCGATGATGCTCCCCGATGAGAGGGGAATGGGACTGCCAAGTCCGATCGAACCCAGCGCCGACGGCAGCAGGCCCGCGGCATTTAAATAATCCTGGATTACGAAGTCCCAGGTTTCGCCCGGCGACCAGACGCCATCCGCAGCGAAGCTCTCGAAGAGCAACGGCGTGTTGATGCCGACCGTGTCGATCCTGAACGCCTCCAGGAAGGTTCCTCCCAGTGGCATGACGAAGCCATCAAAGTTGCTGATGCTGGTGTCCGGGTCCGCCACGTACCACACTTCCGTAAAGCTGACGGCGTTGAGATTCGTGATGGAGACAATGAAGTCGAGCGGAGGGCCGTCGCTTGGCAAACAGACCGGCGGGCCCGGGCCTATGTCGGCCGAAGCCAGCAACTCACCGGGTGGGAATCCACCCACAGCCAAGCCGATTTCATCCACCAGTTGTGGCACGAACAGCGGGTCACAGTTTGGAACGTCCGTGTGAGTGACTATGAGCGGAACGGCGAAGGCGTTCGTGATGCTCAGAAGGCCGGAGACGGTCAGCGCCACCGGCAACAGACTTTTGCGATTGCTTTTCATGATATCCCCCAGTTGATTACGAGTTATGGGGCCGCGATCTATTTCGTTGGTTTCTCCCGGTTGATGCGTGTGACGCTGGTGCACGGCTGCATGGCGCCCACCGATTTGCGATATTTCAGGAAAAACCTAGCGCCCCGGTGGGAGATGTCAACCCAAACGGTGCCAGCCAGTTGAAGGGTATTTGCAGTTCCGCCCGCAGGTTACTGAGAACTCGTCGGATGCCCGGCAGGTGCCCGCGGCGTTGCCGTCAGGTCAAAACGCATTCGCAATACAAAAAGCCGCGCGGCAGCGCTTAACCCAGCGCAGGAACCACCTTCTCTCCGATGATACGGATGGACTCCGCGGGGTTGCCGTAAAGGCAAAGCGCGATCTCGTTGAGGCCGGCGCGCCCGAACTCGCGCAGCCGTTCGATTTCGCGTTCAATCTCCGCCACGGGCGAGGCCGACACGCCGTGATCAACAATCTTGGTCAGGAGCGCGTCGGGCACGCCTTCAACCTCGGGGGATTTGCTCTGGTACGCGCGGATGAAGGCGCGCTGCTTCGAGATGACGAGCTTCGCCTCATCGGCGTCCACGACGTCGTGAATGTAGGGTTCCCAGATGGTGCCGCGCACGGTCAGATAGATGCGCGCTTCGCGCTGCGCTTCCTCCCGGCTTTCCTTCACGTGCCAGGCCCAGAAGTTGTTCAGCGGGAATGTCGCGGGCTCCACGCCGCGCTCGCGCAGCACCGGGTCGATGATTTCCCTCGTCCAGCGCACGCGCTTCGGGGTGAAGTCGCTCACCATGATGCCGTCCCCGCAGCGCGCGCCCATGCGCAGCATCTGCGGCGCATTGGCGCCAACGTAGAGCAAAGGCGGCGGCGCCTTCACCCAGCTCGCGTCGAGCCAGGCCATGTGGAACAGCTCGCCCTTGTAGCCGCCGGGCTTGCCCGACGCCGCCTGGCGCAGCAACCCGATGCACTCGCGCACCGCGCGGATGATGCGCACGGGCTTCACGCCCATGGCTTCGAGCGTCCCGCCACCAGCGCCCACCACGATCTGGGCGCGGCCGCCCGAGAGTTCGTTCAGCGTCAGCAGCAGGTTCGCCATCTTCACCGGGTGCAGCTCGAAGGGGCTGACCGCGGTCGGGCCGATGCGTAGCGTTGTCGTCTGCTCGGCCAAGGGCACGAAGTTCACGAAGGGGTCGCGGCTCGCGATGTTGTTCGGCACCCACACGCCCGCGATGCCATAGCCCTCCGCCATCTTGCCGAGCCGCACCATCTCGGCGGCGGACAGGTGAGGTTCCAGGATGATGTCTATGCGCATGGGGGTTGGGCTCAGCTCAGGGTACCACCCCCGACGGTCCCGGCGGCTCACCGAGCAGGCTGCGGAAGATCACGACATCCTGGGCGTTCACCACGCCGTTACAGTTCAGGTCGGCCTCGTTGTAGGTCGGGCCGACGCTGGGCTGCCCAAGCTGCGCACGTAGCATCACGTAGTCCTGGGCGTTCATGACGGTGTTGTTGTTCAAGTCTCCGTCGCAGTGGTTGCCGTAATCGTCACCGTCGGAATCGCACTGGGTCGGGTTCGCCACCAGCGTGCAATTGTCGCTCCCGTCCGGTACGCCGTCACCATCGGTGTCGGATTCCGGGGCTGGCCCGAAAAGGGCCGTTGCTCCCGCCAGGTCGTCAGCCGTCGGGTTTTCGATAGCGCCAACGAATGTGCTCATGATCGCCGACTGCACGTCCTCATGGCCAAGGCCAAGCGCGTGC
>JAQBGF010000139.1:0-19420 GCA_032122615.1 Gammaproteobacteria bacterium
GCACCAGTCGGTCGCCGCGATTACGACGAGAAACGCATCGAACACGAGCAGTCGCTGCTGCAGATTCTCGACCGGGTGGGCTACGAGGTGGTGTGGATCGACAACCAGTCCGGGTGCAAGGGCGTGTGTGAAGGCCTCCGCACGGACCGCATTCCGGGCGATGCCGACCCTGCATTTTGCGACGGCGACCGCTGCCTGGATGGCATCCTGCAGTCGCGGCTGGACGCCGCCGTGCAGGCCAGCACGGGGGATCTCGTGGTCGTCCTGCACATGTTGGGCAATCACGGGCCCGCCTACTCGCGGCGCTATCCCGCCGACTTCCGGAAATTCGAGCCCACCTGCGAAAGCGCGGAACTCAGCGAGTGCTCGCCCGCCGAAATCGTGAATTCCTACGACAACGCGATCTGGTACACCGACCACGTCCTGGCCGGCGTCATTCACCACCTGCAGGCACAGACGGACCGTGATGCGGGCCTGATCTACGTCTCCGACCACGGCGAGTCACTCGGTGAGGCCGGCATCTACCTGCATGGACTGCCCTACGGCATCGCCCCGGCTGTGCAGCGGGAAGTGCCGATGCTGTTCTGGTTGTCCGACGGACTGGAACGCGCGGCAGGTGTCAGCCGTGTCTGCCTGGCACGGGAATCCGCTGCTGCCGTGACCCACGACCATCTGTTTCACTCGGTGCTGGGCTTGCTCCAGGTGGAATCTGCCGTCCGCGAAGATTCCCTCGACCTGTTCTCGCGCTGCCGGGCTCCCCGGGGCATGCCCTTGCTGGCTTACGAGCCGACCGGACTGGCGAGCTCCTGAATCCGGCGCAACAGTTCCAGCTTGCTGTGGTAGCTGTTCTTCAGCGTCTCATCGCTGGCCACTTCCTCAGCGCGGGCGATCCACCGTTGCGCTGACACCGTATCGCCGCGGCGCAGGTAGGCAAGACCCATTAGCGCGTAGAAGCGATCCTCGTTTGCCTTGCGGCTGATCGCAAAGCGCAGGTGGCGAATAGCCTCGCTGTAGCGAGCAGAGGCGAAAGCTGCTTCGGCCAGCTGGAAACGGTAATACGGGTTCTGCCGCCGGTGCCACTTGATGCGGCCTTGCAGTTCGTCCGCCTGCGCAAGGCGGCCGGTGCTGCGATACAGGCGCTCCAGGTTACTCATCGCCACGTACTCCCGCGGGTCCACGGTGAGCGCGTGGCGCCAGGCGGCCTCGGCCCACTCGCTATGGCCGGCGCGCTGGTAGAGCGCCGCGAGGTTGATCCACGCGGGGACGAAGGCTGAGTCGGCAACCAATGCCTTGCGGAAATTCTGCAGCGCCAGGATGGACTCGCCGGCCCCCATCCGCTCAACGCCAACATTGCTGTAATAGTGCGCCCGCGCACGGGCGTCGCTGATCACGCGGCGATCGTAGGAGGAGCGGAAGTCAGCGATGTTGAAATCCACGACCAGCTCGCCCCGCTCGCCGGTATCGACGAGGGTGTTGATGTGCCGGCTCTGCACCAGCGCATCGCCGCTCACCGACCAGTCGGGCGGGATGTCGACTTCCTGGTACTGCACCTTCAGACCGGCCTCGCGGGCGAGCGCGACAAACAGGTTCGTAAAGGCCAGGCAGTTCGCGCGCCGCAGCCGGAACGCCTCGGCCGCTGTGTAGGTGCGCTCCTGGTATTCGATAACAAAATTGTCGTCGTCGAGTAACGCGCGGAGCAGCTCGTGAAGGCGCCAGCGGCTCGATCCTGCCGACGCGACGCGCTCGGCAATCAGGCGGCGCATGCCGGCATTGAGGCCGAGAATATCGGCGTCCGGCAGCGGTGGTGGTTCAACGCCGCCGGTCAGCGGCTGGCCCGCGACGAGCATCGCCGGACTGATCGCGGGTGGATCAATGCGTGGCTCCGCCGCGCAACCGGCCAGCAGCGCGAGGACCAGTCCCACTGCAGCCTGCCGCGTCACGCCGGCATCTCCTGGAACTGCGGCAGATCGCCAGTGATGTCGAACCACGCTGCCTTTGAACCGACGAAGATGTGTGCGCTGGGCCGCATTCCCGGATCTGAGTCCAGGCAGCCGGCAGGAATCACGGCCACCTTACGCTCGTGGGACAGTCGCGGCACGTCGCTGCCGCACGCGGAACAAAACGCAACGCCAAAGTAGCGGGCGCCAGGCAGCGGAAAATCCCGGACCAGTTCTTCGCCATGGCGGAACCGGAAGTTGTCCAGCGGCACAAACAGGTTGGTGGTGTGGGCGGCGCTGCGCCCCCGGCGACAGCGTGAGCAATGGCAGTTCAGCATTCGCAGTGGCGCGCCTTCGTACTCGAAGGCGACTTTGCCGCACACACAGCTGCCGCCCGTGCAACCGGGCGATGCCGGCTCCGGTTCACGACTGCCCACAGCCGAGCCGAACATTTCGGGCGGATACTCCGCGTATTGGGGCAGGTCGTCGGTGATGTCGTACCAGGGTGCTTTCGAAGCCACGAACATGTGCTTGCCGGGCCGAACGCCGAGATCGCCCGCAAGGCTGCCCGCCGGACTGACGATCACATTGTGCTCGGGGATGCGCGTGGGAAGCACGGCACCGCAGGTGAGGCAGAAGGGCCGGTACCAGGTGGAGGAAGAGTCGTAGCGACTGACGTGGTGTTCTCCCGACAGATAGCGAAAGCCCTTCAGCGGGCTGGCAACAAAGCTCGCGAACGCTGCGCCGTGATGCTTGCGGCACACCGAGCAATGGCAGTGGGTCAGCTGCCCGAACGGGCCATCGAGCTGGTAGCGAACAGCGCCACAGAGGCAGGCGCCGGTGGCCGTGTGGTCGGACATGCATCCTCCCGTTTTTCGCAGTATAGCCCCCGGGGTGAGGGCTGCCGCTCGCAGCCTGGGTCGCGGCCGCGGCCGATCCGGCGCCGGCGGTGCTAATCTCCGCGCAGCTCACCCGGAAGACCCCCATGCGGATTGCCCACGTTGCCACGCTGCTGTTGCTGGTCTCGGCCTGCTCGTCGGCACCGCCGGTCACGCCAGGCCGTGGCACACCGCCGGTCGCCGCTGTAAAGCCGCACAAGGTTGAATCCCCCAACGGTACCCGCATCGACGAGTACTACTGGCTGCGCGACGACACGCGCCAGTCGAAGGAGGTCCTCGACTACCTGAATGCCGAGAACGCCTGGCGCGACACCGCCATGGCCCACACGGCGACACTGCAGAAGCAGCTTTACGAGGAACTGGTGGGCCGGCTGGACCCGGACGAATCGTCCGTTCCCGAATTAAGCCACGGCTACTGGTACTACTCCCGCTTCGAACCCGGCATGGAGTATCCGCTGTACGCGCGTCGCCAGGGCTCGATGGAGGCGCCCGAGCAGCTGATGCTCGACGGCAACCGGATGGCCGCCGGCCAGGTCTACTTCGCAATCGGCGCCACCGAAGTCAGCCCCGACGGCAAGTTGCTCGCGTGGACCGAGGACACCGTGGGTCGCCAGCAATACACGCTCAAGGTCAAGGATCTGGGGTCCGGTGTCACGCTGCCCGACTCGGTGGCCAACATCGACGCCGGGTTTATCTGGGCCGGCGACAGCCGCACCCTGCTGTATATCGCCAACAATCCCGTCACGCTGCTGTCAGAGCGGGTCTACCGGCACGCACTCGGCACGGCCAGCACAGCGGATGGCCTGGTCTACGAAGAAAAAGACGAAAGCTTCTATCTGAGCCTCAAAAAAAGCCGGTCAGAGCGGTACCTGTTCATCACGTTCTCGAGCACTGAGTCGAGTGAGTGGCGTTACGCGGATGCCAATGATCCACAGCTGAACTTCCGCGCGGTTCTTCCCCGGGAACCGCACCTTTTGTACGACGTCGAGCACCTCGGGTCGGACTTCGTGCTGCGCACTAACCACGAGGCACCGAACTTCCGCATCGTGCGGGCGCCCATCAAGACCAGTGCCGAGAAGCGCACCTGGCGAGATGTCCTGCCCCACCGCCCCGATGCCTTGCTGGAAGATTTCGAGGTCGCCGCGAACCACCTGATCGTGAACGAGCGGTCCGGCGGCTTACTGAAGATCCGCGTCATGCCCTGGCTCGGTGAAAAACAGCAAGCTGCCGCAGGATCCAGCACGGGAACGCTGATCGACGCCCGTGAACCGGCCTACGCGATGCACCTTGTGAGCACACCCGGCATCGACAGCCCCGCTATTCGGTACACCTACTCGTCCCCGATCACACCGCGGACGGTCTACGACTACGATCTGGAGTCAGGCCGCAGCGAACTGAAAAAAGCTGACCGCGTGCCGGGGGGCTTTGAGAGCAGCAACTACCTCAGCGAGTTCTTAGGCGCTCCCGCCCGCGATGGCCAGCAGATCCCGGTGTCGCTCGCTTACCGCAAGGGCACACCACTGGACGGTACAGCGCCCCTGTTCCAGTACGGCTACGGCTCCTACGGATACGCCATGGATGCCGTGTTTGCACGCAACCGGGTCAGCCTGATGGACCGCGGCTTCGTGGTGGCCACCGCCCACGTCCGCGGCGGCCAGGAACGGGGCCGGCAGTGGTACGAAGACGGCCGCCTGTTGCACAAGAAAAATACCTTCAGCGACTTCATCGACGTCACCCGCTACCTGGTGCAAAAAGGTTACGGCGCAAAAGACAAGGTTTTCGCCGAGGGCGGCAGCGCCGGGGGACTGCTGATCGGAGCCGTCGCCAACATGGCGCCGGCCGAGTACCGGGGAATCATTGCCTATGTGCCCTTCGTCGATGTCGTCACCACGATGCTGGACGAAAGCATTCCGCTCACCACCAACGAGTTCGACGAGTGGGGGAACCCAAAGCAGAAGATCTATTACGACTACATGCTGTCCTACTCGCCCTACGATAACGTGACGGCCCAGGACTACCCGGCCATGCTGGTCTTCACCAGCCTGTGGGATTCCCAGGTGCAGTATTTCGAGCCCGCCAAGTGGGTGGCACGATTACGGGCGAAAAACACCGGCGACCGCCCGCTGATCTTCAGCGTCGACATGAACGCCGGCCACGGCGGGCAGGCAGGCCGTTACCAGCGCTACCACGACACCGCGCTCGAATACGCCTTTATCCTGGATCAGCTGGCGGCTCGGCCCTGATTATTCAGAAGGTCTTGTGCGCCTCGAGCAGGACCTGCATTGAACTGATATCGCTGCTGGCCCCGATTGGAAACGCCAGGTCCATGTGCAGCACGTTGCCAAGACCGGAACGGGCGTTGCCGAGCCGCAGACCGAAACCCACGTCCGTCAGCCACCCCTGGGGTTCACTGGCGAGAGGGGCAGTGCCCCACGTGCGGCCGACATCAGCGAACACGGCCCCGCCGACCCGCACCAGGCGGAACGGAAACCAGTCCGTGAAGTATCGCTCTTCGACCGATATCAAGGCCCGTGTGTCGCCGTTCTGGTAACGCAGCGGGTAGCCACGCAGGCCGGTGTCGCCACCGAGCAGCAGCTGGTGATCCAGGTCGAGATCAAAGCCATGCTGCCCTTGTACAGAGGCCGTGAAGACGTTCTTTTCGTTGAAGCGCAGGTAGTAGCTCGCGTCCGTCGACAACAGTGAATCCGCGACGCTGCCGGACTCCAGTCGGCCGTTCCATGAGCTTTCGAGGAACATGAGCCCCCGCTGGCCCACGTAGTCCCCCATTCGCCCGCCCAGCGAGAATATGCCGGCGGAGCGGTCACCGCCGAAGGCGCTCGCCGTCCAGCCGAGTTCCAGCCGTACCGACTTGCCGAGAAACACATCCTCCGTACGACCGATCTGGTCCTGGTTGCGCGTCGTTTCGAAGCGATCCTGGATCAGCTCGACGCCCATCCACGGGTACGAGAGCGTCCGGTCTTCCGGCAACAGCACCGTTTCAAGTTCCGCGTCGCTGTCGGCGTCTGCAAAGACACTGCGGTCGAAGCGGTAGCCCGCCAGCCAGCGGGTCGCCCAGCCGTTGGACAGGCCACGTGACCAGCCACCATTGACGGCGAAGTAGTCGTCGTTCTGGCGAAACTCGTTGGTCTTCTCGCCGAGGTCGTACATCGGCGTGATCTGGTCGCGAGTGATGGCGTTCATGCCGGCACCCCAGTGCGAATCCAGCGACACAAAGGGCTTGCCGACCGCGAGGTTGACGACGCTGCCATCGCTGTTGATGTTATAGCCGGCATCCACGCCCCACCACGACTGGAACATATTCTGGTCGCGAAAATCGAAGGACACCCCGGACCGGTCCACGCTGCTTGAATAACCAACAGCCAGGTACTCGCCTCGGCCGAGGAAATTCTCGTCAACAATACGTGCCTTGGTCTTGTTCTCTCCGCCACTGCGGCCGACGCCAACGCCGGGGCTTAAGCTCCAGACGTCCCGGACGTGGACCGTGACGTCCACGGTGTTGGTTTCGGCATCGTAGGACGTCGGTTCGACGACCGCGTCGTACAGGTAGCGCTTGTCGCGCAGGATCCGGGCGGTCTCTTCCGCCCGCTGTGTCGAATAGGGCTCCCCGGGCTGCAACAGCACCTGTGCACGTACAGTGGTGTCTTTGGTATCGAGGTGCAGGTCGTTGGCAAGCCGGTAGAGAAGCCGGTTCTCCTGCGGATCTTCCTCGTTGAAGATGTCGTCCACCGCGACGTTAATCCGGCCAACCACGGCCCCGCGCCGCTCCAGTTCCTCAGGCGCCGGTATATCGGCAAGCTGCCCCACCCGGCGCACCGCCGAGGGGTCCTTGTGGCCGTCGATCAGGGCAGTCGAAGCGACCATCGATGGCAGGTCTGCTGCGAATGCCGGCCCCGCCGCCAGCAGGCAGATTCCGAGCGCGATATGTCGCATTCCGGGCGGCGCCTCAACGCCTGCCGACAGGGCAGGCCTATGCCGGGTGGGACGGCGCCGGTGGGGACAATCAATCGGTCGACGAAGCCGGCCGCGGTAATTTCATGGGTATACTCAGCCTCCACAACCGTTCCAGGAGTGACCTTGGCCAAGCCGAATTACAACTACCAGAAGAAGCAGAAGGAATTGGCCCGCCAGGCCAAGCAGGCCGCCAAGCGCGAGCGCCGGCAGGCCAAGCTCGACGAAACGGCAACAGCGGAAACGACGGACGCGCCACCCCCCGCGGATCCGCCAGCTAACAGCTAGGCCGGGTTCCGGAGCCGGCAGGCCGTCGGAAACCGCGGATACTGGATCCAGCGTCCTCTTCATAGGATGGACGATGGAGATGACCACAAGCACCCACACGCATTCCCGTCAGTTCATGTTGCGGCGGGGCATGAACCTGCGGATCGCCGGCGCACCCGCGCCGACGGCGATCACAACGGCTAGCATCGCGCCGCCGGTACGCAGCGTCGCCCTGCTGGGTGCCGACTTCCGCGGGACGCGACCGGCACTTCAGGTGGCCGTCGGCGACCGCGTGATGCTCGGCCAACCGCTGCTCCACGACCGCCACGATCCGGCGCTGGTGTTTACGTCGCCCGGCACAGGCATCGTCAGCAACATCACGTTCGGCGATCGCCGCGCACTGCAATCGATCGTGGTCAGTATCGAGGATAACGAGTCAGGGCGGACCATCGCCGAGCCGCTGGACCCCGCCACGACAGCCAGCGCGCTGATCCGCGAGCGGCTGCTGACCTCGGGCCTGTGGACGGCTTTTCGTACCCGGCCGTTCAGCCGGGTGCCGGCCTCCGGCGACACGCCGGACGCCATCTTCGTCACGGCGATCGATACGGCCCCGCTGGCGGGCGACCCGCGCGCTGCCATCGCCCGCAACCCGGTGGCGTTCCGGGCCGGCGTCGTCGCCCTGACGCGACTCATCACCGGCACCATCTACATCTGCCGGGCGCCTGGCGAGCCGCTGCCTTTGCCCGATACCCCACAGCTTGTCGATGCGGTGTTCCGCGGCCCCCACCCGGCCGGTCTGCCCGGTACGCACATCCATCACCTGCACCCGGCCGGCGCCACACGCACCGTCTGGCACCTCGGCTATCAGGATGTAATGGCCATCGGCCAACTGCTCACTACCGGGATTCTCGATTGCACGCGCGTGGTCGCGCTGACCGGCGTGGTCGATGCCCCTCGTTTGCTTGAGACAAGGCTTGGCGCCAGCGTCGCTGACCTGTACACGACGACAGATCCTGCCCTGCGCATCCTCAGCGGCGACCCGCTGACTGGCCGCGAGGTGCTCGGCGCCGATGCGTGGCTTGGCCGCTATCACCAGCAGATCACGGTGCTGCGCGAACCGAACGAGTCCGGTGCCTTCCGCTGGCTGGGCGCAGCTCTGGTCACAGGTCTGGCCACAGGTCTGGCCGCCGTCATCCCGCGCACCGCTCATGGTGTGCAGACGACCCGCGTGTACGGCCGCCGGACCGGGATGCTGCCGGTGGACGGCTTTGAGCGCGTGCTGCCGCTCGACCTCCTGCCGTCGCCGCTGCTACGCGCACTGCTGCTGCAGGATACGGAGACCGCCGTTGACCTTGGCTGTCTCGAGCTGGCGGAAGAGGACCTCGCACTCTGCAGTTACCTCTGCCCTGCGCGCCAGGACTACGGTGCCGCCCTGCGCGCCACACTCGACGATTACCGGCGGAACGGCTGATGAAGGGCTCGCACCGCTGGCGCCTGCTCGCGCAATTGCTGGATGACGCCGTGCTGGGGTATCCAGCCAGCACCAGCGGTGCCCCGCATATCAGGGTGCCAACAGGGGCGCAGGGGCTGCACCTGCAGTTCATCGTCGGCAGCCTGCCGATTGCACTACTGGTTGCCGGGAATGGTTTGCTCGCCCGTGCAACGCTGCTGGTCATCGCGCTCCTCACCGCGACTTTCTGGGAATGCCTGTTTGCCTGGAAGCGGCAACGGCCGGTGGACGAAGGCATCCTGCTCACGGCCTGGCTGTTCGCGCTTATTGTGCCGCCCGACACCCCGCTGCTGCAGGCCGTTGCCAGCATCAGTTTCGGCGTGGTATTCGGCAAGGCCGTGTTCGGCGGCGATGGCCGTTATCTCGTCAGCCCGCCACTGCTCGCGCTGGTTTTCCTCGTGTTTGCCTATCCGGACACGGTCATCGACCCCGTGGGCTGGACCCCGGTTCCCGGCGAGGAGCGCCTCGCCGCGCTGGCCTGCCTGTTCGGGGCGGCGTGGCTCATCGCGACGGGCAGTGCATCGTGGCGCATCATCACCGGGGCCGTGATCGGCCTGTTGATCGCGGTAGCAATAGACTCACTCACCGGCCCGGCAGCGACTGCGACGAGCGCGGCCTGGTACTGGCCGCTGGTCTCAGGCGGCTTTGCCTTCGGCGTGGTGTTCATCGCCACCGACCCGACGGCGTCTGCAATGACCAATCCGGGCCGCTTCGCCAGCGGCGTCCTCACCGGATTGTTGTCGTACCTGGTCGGCGCGATGTTCGCCATCCTGCTGGCCAGCCTGTTCGCGCCGCTGTTCGATGCCGCCGCCGTGGCAGTGAATATCCGACGGCGCCGTGCCCGCGAGCGCCGCTCATGAGTGCCCAGGCGGCTGGCAGGAGTACTGGCCACGGCCCTGGCAAGGCGCTTGGTGTCGCCTTCGCCACCGCGCTTGTCTGCTCTGTGATCGTCACGGGTACTCACCTGCTCCTTCAACCGGTTCGGCAATCCTTGGCGGATGCGTCCCGTTATCGCAACGTGCTGGACGTGTCAGGGCTGCTGCCGGACACACCGCCCTCCGACCGTGAACTGGCGGCACTGGTTCGGCAACTGGACGTGCGCGAGGTGGAAATTGCGCGCACGAATGCTGACCAGACAGAGGTGGCTGCCGAAACCGTTTTCCTCATCTGGGCAGACGGGCAATTGCAACGGTTGATTCTGCCGGTAGCAGGCCAGGGCATGTGGGCGCCGATCCGCGGCTACCTGGCCCTCGAACCGGACCTGCGCACGGTCGCCGCGATCAGCTTTCACGAAACGGCCGATACGCCTGGCATCGGCGACAAGATCCAGGACCCGGCGTGGCGGGCTCTCTGGCACGGCAAACTGGCCTACGACGACGCCGGTGCGCCGGCGCTCGGCGCCAGCGATGACCCGCGCTACCGGATCGACGCGATCGCCGGCGCCACGGTGACGGTCACCGCGGCCACGAAACTCGTGCGCGATGCACTCGGGGCCGACGGCTTCGGCCCGTTCCTCGACCGCCTGCGCCGCGAGGGGGTGACTGCCCCATGAAAGCGCGCGACGTCCTGCTGAACCCGATCATCGGTGACAACCCGATCACGCGGCAGGTGCTCGGCATCTGTTCCGCCCTGGCCATCACCAACTCGCTGCGCAACGCACTGGTGATGAGCCTCGCGCTGACCGCTGTCCTGGTGACGTCGAACGTGGCCATCAGCCTGTTGCGCCGCCACCTCGTGGCCAGCGTGCGCCTGCTGGTGCAGATGACCATCATCGCCTCGGCGGTCATCGTCGCCGACGAGTTCCTGCGCGCGTACGCACCGGACATCTCGCGCACGCTGTCCGTGTTCGTCGGTCTCATCGTCACCAACTGCATCGTGCTTGGGCGCACGGAATCGTTCGCCCTGCGCTACCACCCGGGCCTCTCCGCGCTCGACGGACTCGGCAATGGACTCGGCTACGGTCTGGTGCTGGTGGTCGTCGCGGCGATCCGCGAACTGTTCGGCACCGGGGCCCTGCTCGACATCCCGCTGCTGCCACTGGCAGCGTATGGCGGCTGGTTCCGTCCGAATGCCCTGCTGCTTTTGCCACCCAGCGCGTTCTTTATCATCGCCGGCCTGATCTGGCTGATTCGCAGCCGACGGCCCGAACAGGTCGAGAAACCCGACGTGCAGGAAGTCATGCTCACACGGATGGAGCGTCGCTAGTGGACGGACTTCTCACACTGTTCTTCCGCTCGATCTTCATCGACAACCTGGCGCTGGCCTTTTTCCTCGGCATGTGCACCTTTCTCGCCGTTTCGCGCCGCATCCGAATGACGCTGGGCCTTGGCGCCGCGATCATTGTGGTGCTGGGCATTACGGTGCCGGTAAACAACCTGATCTACCGCTTCCTGCTCCGGGACGGCGCCCTCGCCTGGGCCGGGCTGCCGGATGCGGACCTCAGCTTTCTCGGACTGATCACCTATATCGGGGTGATCGCCGCCTGCGTGCAGGTTCTGGAGATGGTACTGAACCGCTGGTTCCCGGCACTGTTCCAGGCACTTGGCATCTTTCTGCCACTGCTCACCGTGAATTGCGCGATCCTCGGCGCCGTGCTGTTCATGGTCCAGCGCGATTACGGCTTCGCCGAGAGCGTGGTCTTCGGCCTCGGCTCGGGCACCGGCTGGGCGCTGGCCGTCATCGTCCTGGCCGGCCTGCGCGAGAAGCTGCGGTATGCCGATCCGCCCGCGGGCCTGCGCGGGCTCGGCATCACCTTTATCACAGCCGGGCTGATGTCCCTGGCCTTCCTCACTCTCGCCGGGGTCGAGTTATGATCGCGGTCTGGCAGGAACTCGTGCTCGGCGCCGGCCTGTTCACGTCCATCGTGATGACGCTGGTCGTGCTGGTGCTGCTGGTGCGCGCCCGGATTCTGCCCGGCGGCACTACGGAGATCACCGTCAATGGCGAACGGGTCATCCAGGCCGCGTCCGGCTCACGCCTGCTCGAAGCACTGGCCAGCAACGATCTGTTCCTGCCCTCCCCCTGCGGCGGCAGCGGCACCTGCGGCCAGTGCCGCGTCACGATTACCGCCGGCGGCGGGCCCTTGTTGCCCACCGAGGCCACGCACATCAACCGCCGGGATGGCCAGGCCGGTGTGCGCCTCGCCTGCCAGGTCGCGGTGAACCGGGACCTGGCCGTCCGGATCCCGGAAGCAGTGCTGGGGGTGGAACGCTGGGAATGCCGGGTCAGTTCGGCGCGCATGCTGGCGCCGTTCATTCGCGAACTGGTACTCGAGCCGCCGGCCGGCCGGACGATGAACTTCCGCGCTGGCGGTTATGTGCAGGTGGAATGCCCGCCCCACCAGTTGCGGTTTGCGGATTTCACACTGGACGCCGCGACCCGTGCCGAGTGGCAGCGGCTCGGGCTGACCGGCCAGACATCAGCCACCACGACCACGCTCACCCGCGCCTACTCGCTCGCCAACTACCCGGGAGAAGGGCCGGGCCTGATGCTGAACGTGCGCCTCGCCACGCCACCGCCGCGTACGCCGGCTGACACTCCGCCCGGTCGCGTGTCCTCGTGGCTCTTCAGCCTGTGCGACAGCGATCCGGTCACCGTGCTCGGACCGTTCGGCGAATTCTTCGCCAGGCCCGGCGCTGCCGAAATGGTCTTCATCGGCGGCGGCGCCGGTATGGCGCCGTTGCGCTCCCACATCCTCGACCAGCTCCTGCGCCAGCGAACCGGCCGGCGCATCAGCTACTGGTACGGCGCCCGCAGCCTGAAGGACGCACTCTACGCCGCGGAATTCGAGCAGCTGGCGCGCGAGCATCCGAATTTCAGCTGGCACCTGGCGCTGTCCGAGCCACGAAGCGACGACGGGTGGCAGGGTCCGACCGGCTTTATTCACGACGTACTCCGCGAGCAGTACCTGGATGGACACGCGGCGCCCGAGGACTGCGAGTACTACCTGTGCGGCCCGCCAATGATGGTGGCTGCCGTGAATCACATGCTCTACGGTCTCGGCGTGGAGCCGGAGAACATCCTGTTTGACGACTTTGGCGGGTAAGCGACGCGTCGCTACGGGGAACAACATGCTGAAATCCGACAGAATCCGCGACTACATGGCCACCGAGCTGGTGACAGTGACGCCGGACACCGAGATCCTGCGCGCGGCCCGCCTCCTCGTGGACAACAACATCGGCGGCGTACCGGTCATGGACGCCGCCGGGCGCCTTGCCGGCATCCTCACGGAGAAGGACCTGATGCAAGTGGTATTGAATGCCAGCTATTACGCCGATTACGGCGGCCTGGTGGCGGACTACATGACGACCGTCGTCGAAACCATCGGCCCGGACGAAAGTGTGGTCGCGGTTGCAAAACGTTTCCTGGACAAGCGCTATCACCGCTACCCGGTGGTCGAGAATGGCCGTCTCGTTGGCCAGATCAGCCGCCGCGACCTGCTGCGCGCGCTCAGCGATCTCTGGTGAGGGCGGCCCCGTCGCCCGCTGCCCGCCCCGTCCCTTGAAGCTGCCTGGAACCTCTACATGAACTCCCTCGCGGATACTATCGACAAGGCCCTGTGGCAGGTCGATCTGGCCAGCAAACCGGCTGTTGTACGGTTTGCCTTCGCAGCCGCCCGAATCGTCTACGCCGTCGGTCGCGAATTGCTGAGTGGCCAGCTGACATTGCGGGCCATGAGCCTCGTCTACACCACGCTGCTGTCCACGGTGCCCCTGCTCGCCTTCAGCTTCTCGCTGATCAAGGTCTTCGGCGTGCACAACACGCTGAAACCCAGGCTCTACGGACTCCTGGAACCGCTGGGTCCCAAGGGCGTGGAAATCACCGACTGGGTCATCCGGACCGTCGACAACGTGCAAGGCGGCGTGCTGGGCACCGTGTCGCTGGCATTCTTTATCTACACGGCTATCGCGATGGTCCAGAAGATCGAGGAATGCTTCAACTACGTCTGGCAGGTCACAGGCCCGCGCAGCCTGACGCGGCGGGTCAGCGAGTACGTCAGCGTGCTGCTCATCGGTCCGGTCGTGATAGCGGCCGCGCTCGGCCTGATCGCGTCGATCAGCAACGACGCCTTCGTTCAGGAAGTTCTCGCCGTCGAGCCGTTTGGAACAACCATCGTGCTGGCCGGCGAGGTGCTCCCCTACGTACTGGCCATTGCGGTCTTCGCGTTGCTGTACAAGTTGCTGCCGAACGCCGCGGTCCAGCTCGGTGCCGCGCTGACCGGCGGTGTGTTTGCCGGCATCATGTGGACCGGAGTCGGCGCACTGTTTGCCGCAATGCTATCGGTGTCTGTTGCGCGCAACGCCATCTACGGCACGTTTGCCGTGGCAATCTCGGCGTTGATCTGGCTGTACGTGAGCTGGCTGATACTGCTGGTGGGCGCGCAGATCGCCTTCTTCGTGCAGAACCCGATGTTCCTGCGCCTGGGCCGGCAGCGGCCCCGCCTGTCGCATGAGCTGCGCGAACGCATGGCGCTCAACATCATGTACCTGATCGGCGTGGCATTCCGAGATGGAGCCATGCGCTGCACCATCGAGACCATCGCCCGCGACACAAAAATCCCGGCTCTGACACTGGGCCCAATGATCTCCACACTGGAGGCCGCAGGACTGATCAGCGCCAGCGAGGGGGAAGGACTGCTGCCCGGACGGGAAATGTCACGCATCACGCTGGCGGAGATCCTGGCCGCCGTGCGCAGCGGTGGTGACAGCGGCTCGCTGGTGCCGCCAACGTGGTCACAACCGGTGAATGCCATTGCCAAACGGCTGCACACGGCCATTGACGAACTGACGGCGGGCATCACCTTAAGTGCGTTGCTTGATCAGGCCGACACGCATCCGCACAGCGACGCCGACGGAACGGCCTAGCAGCCCGCCTCAGCCCGGCACGGGCGGATCACTGGCCGGGCAAACGACCGGCCGCAGGGCAACCCCGCTCGACGACTCGTTGGTCCGCCCGCCCCCGGGGCGACGGCCCGGATCAGGGAGCCGGGCGGACAGTGGCCGCGCCTTGCCGTTAAGCCGCCAGTCGTAGATCACACTGAAGGCCAGCACGCGCGCCACGTAATCGCGCGTCTCGCCGTAAGGAATGGTCTCGATGAAAATGTCGGCCGGCAGCGACTCGCGTTCGGCCAGCCAGCGTTGCACCGGCGTCGGCCCGGCATTGTAGGCAGCAGACGCCAGCCACGGACTGCCCTGGAACTGCTCCGCCTGCTGCGCGAGGTAGCGGGTGCCGAGCCGGATATTGGTCTCCGGATCGAGCAGCATGCTGGTGCCGCGCCAGTTCAGGCCCAACTGGCGAGCCATGCGCTTCCCGGTGCTCGGCAGCAACTGCATCAGGCCATAGGCGTTGGCGTGCGAACGCACGTCGGGCTGCCAGGCGCTTTCCGCCCGGATCAGGGCGTAGGCCCAGGCAGGATCCAGGCCATTCGCGGCGGACTCCCGTTCAACGGTTTCGCGTTCAGCAACCGGGAAGCGCAGGGTGTAGTGGCGCAGGTCGTCGCCGGAATTGAGCGCAAACACCACGCGGTCGTGCCAGCCTTGTGCACTGGCCAGCAGAACCAACTGCAGGCGATCAGCGTCAGCCAGGGACTTCCGGGCATGGTCCCAGGCACGGTTGGCTTCCACACGCCAGCCGACAGCGTGCAGTTCAAGGGCGCGGGCCACGTCAACCTGTGCACGCAGTGCTGCCATGCGCGCCGGGTCAGAAGCAACTTCCTTCGGGCAGATCGCGTAGGGCATCGCCAGCTGATCCGCGGCGAGAAAGCCGTGGAAATTGGCTTCCAGCGCGAGTGTGGCGTAACCCGCGCGGGCCTCGGCATCGCGACTGGCCTTGTCCAGGGCACGGGCTCGCCAGTAACGCGTGCGCGACGCGTCGCCCAGCGGCGACGGCAGGCCATCGACAATCTTCAGCACCGCAGCCCAGTCTTCTGCGGCGAGCGCGGCCCGCAATTGCCAGTCGACCAGTTGCTCGCTCCGCGCCTCAAGGGGTACGCGCAGAAACCAGTCCCCGGCGTCTGCCCGATAGGACACGGCAGCGTACAAAGCCAGGTCGCGCAGGATCGCGGTGCGCTCGTCCGGCACAAACGCAAAGCGCGGCGCCAGCAACCGCCAGTGCGCGATCGCGCTGTCGATATCCGCGCGGGCGCGGCGCTTGAGGGCAAACGCGGCTGCCTCACGGTACAGCGCACTATCCGGCCAGCTGGCCGCGAGTTTCAGGCTGGCCTCCGGGTCCGACGTAGCCCGCGCCAGGCGTTCCGCATCGGCGCGCTCGGTCTCAGGCAGAAGTCGGGCGAGGTAATTGGCAAGCCCGGAGTTTTGCGCCGCGACCGCGAGGCGCAGGCGTTGCCAGATGAGTTCGCTGCCCAGCCAGCCGCGGCTGCGCGCGGCGGCGATCGGCTCGTCGCAGGCATCGGGCAGGCTCTGGCCGGTGGGCCAGAGCGCGAGCAACTCGTTGCGAGCGGCGTCGCTGCGTCCCGTGGCCAGAAGCGCGTGCACGCGATTACAGCGCAACGTGTCGGCGACGGCTGGCAGATTACTGTCGAGAGCCGTGAACGCGGCCCAGTCGCGCCTTCTTGCCAGTTCCGCCAGGTACTCGCGCCGGAACTGCTCGCCGAGTTGTGTCGTGGACTCAGCGTCCAGGAAGCGGCGGGCAGCCTTGTCGCTGACGGCGCGCATGTCGCGCCGCAGGCGGGTGTAATCAACGTAGGGCGCCAGGACGTAGCCGTCGAGTTCCCGCCGCGAAACGGCATACCGCGCGGCATCGGTCTCTGCCGTTGCCGACGCAAAGACTTGCCGGTATTCCGCCGTGCGGTCGGATTTAGCCGCACTAGACGACGACGCCAAAACCACCACGGCAAAGGCCGCCACACCGGACAAGAACACGCGCATGACCGCCAGTTTACTCACTCTGGCTCCCTGTCGTTCCGGGCATTGGCGCTTGCACCACGGCGCCCCGCCAAAATCACTGCTGTAGACTCGAACACTCATCGCCTGCTCCTCACCGTCAAACAGGACATAGAAACCATGCGTCCCCAGCAACTTTTCGCGCCGGTTCTGTTCGCCCTGTTCCTGGCCTTTCTGCTCGTGAGCTCGATGGTGGGGGTCTACACCGACTGGCTGTGGTTTGGCGAGGTCGGTTTTGAGCAGATCTTCCTGCGCACGCTGGGCACGCGCGTGGCCCTTGGGGCCGGCGCTTTCGTCCTCGCCTTCGCAGTGCTGTATGCCAACGTGCGCCTCGCCCAGCGCGCCATGGGGAAGCGCCAGTTCACCGTTTACGGCCCGGAAGGCGCGCGGACCGTTGCTTTCGACATGGGGAGCCTCAAACCACTCTTCCTTATAGGAAGCCTGATTGCCGCGGCGTTGCTGGCCTCGTACGCAGCGGCGCAATGGGACGTCTGGCTGATGTCGCGCAACGCGGTGCCGTTTGGCGCCAGCGACCCGATCCTTGGCTACGACGTCGGGTTCTACATCTTTCACCTGCCGTTGCTGCACGCACTGCTGAACTTCGTCCTTTTGACCGTACTCCTCGCGGCACTTGGGGTGGGGGTTGCACACTTCGCCAGCCAGAACCTCGTCTTCGATCCGGCGCGCGGCCTGCAGATGAGCAACGACGCCCGCCGCCACCTGAGCGTGCTCGCCGCCTTCCTGCTGTTGTTGCTGGCCTTTCGCGCCTGGCTCGGGCTGTCGCAGCTGCTGGTTTCGCCATCCGGCATCGTTCACGGCGCCTCCTATGTGGATGTACACGCCGGCATCCCGGTGCAGTGGGCGTTAGTCGTTGTGGCATTGCTGGGCGCCGTACTTGCGCTGTGGCAAACGCGCACCGCGCGCTTGTGGCCACTGCTGGCAGCAGGTGGCGGGTATTTCGCGATCGCGATCGCTGGCCAGGGCTACAGCATCGCCCTGCAACGGCTGGTGGTGGCCCCGAACGAGCAGGTCAGTGAAGGGCCGTTTATCACGCATTCAATCGCAGCGACACGCATCGGCTTCGCACTGGACAAGGTCGAGGAACGCCAGCTGTCAGGCGAGGCAACCCTCACGGCGGCGGACATCGACCGCAATCGGGCCACCTTCGACAATGTGCCGTTGTGGAACGAGCAACCACTGCTCGACACCTTTGGCCAGTTGCAGGAAATCCGCACCTATTACGATTTTGCGTCGGTCGACAACGACCGTTACATGATCGACGGCGAGTACCGGCAGATCATGCTCTCCGCTCGCGAGATGAATTCGGACGCCCTCCCCAGCGGTACCTGGATCAACGAACGCCTGACCTTCACGCACGGCTACGGCCTGACGCTGGGGCCCGTGAACCAGGTAACTCCCGAGGGCCTGCCGGTGCTCTTCATCAAGGATTTGCCGCTGTCATCGTCGGTGGACCTGAAGGTTGATCAACCCGCGATCTACTTCGGCGAGCTTTCCAACGATCATGTCTTCGTCAAGACCGGCACAGCGGAGTTCGACTACCCGAAGGGCGACGACAACGTCTTCGGCAGCTACGATGGCAAAGGCGGCATCGCCGTCGACAGCCTGTTCCGGCGGCTGCTGTTCGCCATCCAGTTTGGCTCCCCGGACGTGCTGTTCTCACCGAACCTCATCACCGGCAGCCGCGTGCTGTTGTACCGGCGCATTGCCGAGCGGGTCCGGCGCATCGCGCCATTTTTGACCTACGACCCGGATCCCTACCTGGCAATATCGGGCGGGCGCCTGGTGTGGGTGCAGGATGCCTACACCACCAGCACGCGTTACCCGTACTCCACGCCGAGCGCGGGCGGCATCAACTACATCCGCAACTCGGTGAAGGTGACCATCGACGCCTATGACGGCAACGTGGTCTTTCACCTCGTGGACACACAGGATCCGGTGGCCGCGACGCTGGCGAAGGTCTTTCCCGACCTGTTCCGGCCGCTTGCCGAGATGCCGGACGACCTGCGCAACCGTCTGCGCTACCCACAAGGGATCTTCGGTCTCCAGGCGGCGATGTTCGCGACCTTTCACATGACCAGTCCCGACACCTTCTACAACCGTGAGGACCAGTGGGATATCCCCTCGCTGGACGCACTGGAAGGCGGCCAGCCGATGTCGCCCTACTACACCATCATGAAGCTGCCCGGCGGCACCACCCCGGAGTTCATCCAGATGCTGCCGTACACGCCCCGGCAAAAAGATAACCTCGCGGCCTGGATGGTGGCCCGCAGTGACGGCGAGAACTACGGGCAACTCATGGTATTCCAGCTCCCCAAGCAAACCGTGGTCTTCGGGCCGCGGCAGATTTCAGCGCGCATCAGCCAGGACGAAGTGATCGCGCCGCAGATCACGCTGTGGGATCAGCAAGGCTCGGAAGTGATCCAGGGAACGCTGCTCGTGATTCCCATCGAGGAATCGCTCGTGTACATCCGCCCACTGTACCTGCGCGCCGCGGGCGGCCGGATTCCGGAGCTCAAGCGCGTTGTAGTCGCCTACCGCAACCGGATCGTGATGGAAGAATCGCTGGATGTGGCGCTGGCGCGCTTGTTCCCCGGGAGCGGCAGCGAGCGGCCGAGAGTACCGACTGCCGCCAAGGCCGCTAGCAGTCAGGCGGGCACGCCGGCAGACACCGAGAACCGCGCAGCTGCAACCAGCGGGCTGGCAGCGGAGGCACAACGCCACTATCAGCAGGCCATGCAGGCGCAGCGCGCGGGCAACTGGGCGCTTTACGGCGAAGAAGTGAAGAAGCTCGGCGAGGTGCTGGAGCGCCTGCGCAGCCAGTAACCCCGAGCCGGCTTCTGGTAACCTGACGACGCGATGCACACCCGCCGGCAGTTCACCGCCCTGTCAGCAGCCCTGCTGGCAAGCGCGTGTGCG
>JAQBGF010000140.1:0-31488 GCA_032122615.1 Gammaproteobacteria bacterium
CCTGCCTTGTCCAGCCCTCAGCGGGTCTTCCCGACAGGCGGACAAGGCAGGCAGCCGCGACGCCGCGAACCGGGATCAGCACCGGACCGCCAACAACCTACCGCGACGGGAGAACGGTTCGCCGGTGCCTGCCCCGGAACAGCCGGATGAAATCGCCGAACACTGCGCTGCCCAGCATATGGGAACGCGCGATGAACTGCGGTGTTTCCCGGGCGATGACGGCGGGATCAATTCTGCCGCTCAGGCTCTCAAGTTCGCGCCGGTTGCCGGGCGCCTGTAGCCATCGATAAATCATTGGTTCGTCAACCTCGAGATGAAACTGCAGGCCATAGACGTTGTGGCCAAACCGGAACGCCTGTTGGGCGCACGCGGCCGACGCGGCCAGATGCACGGCCCCGTGCGGAATGGCAAACGTGTCACCGTGCCACTGGAAGATCCTTTCACTGGCCTCGAAGTGCCGGAACAGCGGATCGCGCCCGCCATGGCTTGTGGGCGTGACGTCGTACCAGCCAATTTCCTTGCTGTGGTGTGGAGTGACCGGTGCGCCGAGGGCGCGCGCCAGCAGTTGCGCGCCCAGGCAGATCCCCAGTACGGGTTTGCCGGCGCCGATAGCAGCCTGGATGGCGGCAATCTCCGTAAGCAGGTGCCGGTGGCGTGTTACCTGGTCGCAGTTCATGGGCCCGCCGAGCACGATCAGGCCGTGGTAGCGGTCAAGGTCCGGTACTGCATCGGGGTGGCGCCCGAAATTGACGTAGCGGATGCGGAAACCCGCGTCGCGCAGCAATGGATCGAGCGTGCCGAGAATCTCGTGTGGGACGTGCTGGAAGACGAGCAGACGGCGCATCCGGTAATTCTAGTGGAGCCGCCGCCGCGGATCGCTACCCGCCGTCGCGAATTTCAGCCCTGACCGGCCGGCAGGTCCTGCTCGGCAAATCGTGGCGCCATCATCCCCGGCTCGGACTGCTCCCGTCGGCTCCGGTGGGCACGAAACTCGTTGACGAGCTCCAGGGCGGTGCGCTCAAGCGGCCGCAGCGCGGCCGCACTCGTGCCGAGCGGCGTGACCCGCTGGCCCCAGCGCACGAGATGGGAGCACAGCGTGAGTCCGCCGCCAAACCCGGGCATGAGCAGCAGGCTGCCGGGCTGTACAGCTCCGGCCTCCAGGGCTTCCACCAGTGCGACGGGCACCGTGGCCGCCGACATGTTCGCGTAGCGCTCCACCGTGAGGAACACCTTGCTCATCGGAATCCGGACGTGCTTGGCGACCGACTCGATGATGCGCAGGTTGGCCTGGTGGGGCACCACGAGGTCCACCTGCTCGGCAGTGAACCCGGCTTTGTCGAGCACGCGTTTCGAAGCCTCGCTCATGCCGCGGACGGCTTTCTTGAAGATCTCCTGGCCGTCGAAGTCCCACAGCGTATCGCCGAGTAAGATCCCGCGATTCGCATAGGTGCAGCCCATGCCGCGCACCCGCAGGATGTGCCGGGCATCGGCATAGCAACCGAGCTGATCTGCCAGCAAACCCTCGGGCTGGTCGGACGCTTCCAGGACGACGGCGGCCGCACCGTCGCCGAACAGGACAGCGACATTTCTGTTTCCCCAGTCCAGGTAGGGTGAGATCAGTTCGACGCCGATCACGAGGGCGCGGCGGATCGAGCCGGCGCGGATCATGGCCGTGGCGGTGGATAGTCCGTAAAGAAAACTCGTGCAGGCCGTGTTGACGTCCATGGCGCCGGCGTTTACGGCGCCGAGTCCGGCCTGCACGCCGGAAGCGCAGTTCGGCACGATCTCATCGTTGCTGCAGCTGCCGTAGACGATTAGGTCCAGGTCCTCGCTGCGCAGCCCGGCGCAGGCCAGCGCCCGGGCGCTGGCCACCGTGGCGAGCTCGATCGCCGATACGTGGGAAATGCGGCGCTCGCGCATTCCGGTACGGGAGACGATCCAGTCGTCGTTGGTGTCGAGAAAGGTCGCGATATCCGCGTTAGTCAGTACGGCCGGTGGCATGCACTTGCCCCAGCCCGTGATGGCGGCGTAGGTCATCGTCCGGCACTCCTGGTGGCAAGTACTGTGAGTCTACAAGGATCCGGGGTGGGGCGGTCCAGCCGGCCGGCCGACATCAGGCCAGCCGGAAGGTGTCGGCGTCCTGCCAGGCCGGAAACTTTTCCCGGTACCGCGTAAGGCCTGTGCCACTGAGCGTCACCGTGCAGTGTCCGTGCGCCGGCCCGAGATCCGCGAGCGGCTGTCCCAGATAGTCGTGCACACTGCTGTCCCCGGCGTAGCTGATGTTCTTGCCGTCGGTGCCCGTCCGGTTGACACCGGCCACGTAGCACTGGTTCTCCACGGCGCGGGCCGGCAACAGGGTTTGCCAGGCGCTGCGGCGGGCAGCCGGCCAGTTGGCCACGTACAGGAGCAGGTCAAACTCATTCACGCCGCGGCTCCAGACCGGAAAGCGCAGGTCGTAGCAGATCATCGGGCACACGCGCCAGCCGTTGAGGCCGAAGATCTCCCGCCGGGTGCCTGGCGCGAAATACTCGTGCTCGCCGGCCATGCGAAACAGGTGCCGCTTGTCGTAGTGCTGATGCTGACCGTCCGGGGACATCCACACCAGGCGGTTGTAGTAGCGCCCGCCATCTTCAATGATGAGACTGCCGCAGAGTGTGATCCCACACTCCCTGGCGAGTTCGGCCATCCAGCGTAGCGTTGGTCCGGACAGCTGTTCAGCATGCTCAACCACGTCCATCGTGAAGCCGGTGGTGAACATCTCCGGCAGGATGATCAGGTCGGTCGCGTCCGGGATGCTGCGGATGAGTTCACTGAAGTGCGCCCGGTTGGTGGCAGCCTTGTGCCACGCCAGCTCGGTCTGCAGAAGCGTAATGGTCAGATCCTGCACAGGATCTCCGCGGCGCGTTCCAGCGTGGCCGGATCCTTGGCGAAGCAGAAGCGCAACAGCGGCGTGCTGACCGGCCGGGCGTAGAAGACGGACACCGGTATGCAGGCCACACCGGCCTCGCAGGTGAGCCGTCTTGCGTAGTCCACGTCGGGCTCGGTCGTAATCCGGCTGTAGTCGAGTAGCTGGAAATAGGTGCCGGCAGACGGGGTGAAGCGGAAGCGAGAGCCCGCCAGCAAAGCGCAGAACATGTCGCGCTTGGTCTGGTAGAACGACGGCAGGTCCAGGTAATGGCCGGGGTCACTTTCCAGGAAATCGGCCAGGGCCCACTGCATTGGCGTGACGACACAAAACTGCACGAACTGGTGCACACGGCGGAACTCCCGGGTGAGTGCCTCGGGCGCCACGCAGTAGCCAATTTTCCAGCCCGTTGCGTGGTAGGTCTTGCCGAACGACGACACCACGAGACTGCGCTCCGCCAGTTCCGGGTGCCGTAGCAGGCTCTCGTGCCGATGACCGTCGAAGATGATGTGCTCGTAAACCTCGTCGCTGAGCAGTAGCAGGCGGGTGTCGCGGACGAGTTCAGTGAGCGCGACGATATCTTCCGCGGACAACACTGCGCCGGTCGGGTTGTGCGGTGAGTTGAGAATGAGGAGGCGGGTGCGTGGTGTGATGGCCGCGCGGACCCGGTCCCAGTCGACGCTGAACGCAGGCTCGCACAGAGGAATGTGCACAGCGTGGCCGCCGGCGAGGCGGATGGCCGGGTCGTAGGAGTCGTAGGCCGGATCCAGGCACAGCACTTCGTCGCCGGGTTGTACAACCGCTTCGATGGCACAAAAGAGGGCCTCGGTGGCCCCCGAGGTCACTGTGACTTCGGTGTCGGGATCGACCTGCCGGCCGTAGAGGGCGAGGGTTTTACGGGCAATCTGCTGCTGCAGGGCCGGCAGCCCGCCCATGGGCGCGTACTGGTTGTTGCCGGCGCGCAGGTGGTGATTGACCCGGTCCAGAAGACCGGCCGGAGCCGGGAAGTCCGGAAAGCCCTGGGACAGGTTGATGGCGCCGTGTTCGGCCGCCAGCCGGGACATCACAGTAAATATAGTGGTGCCGACGTCGGCGAGCTTGCTGTGGATCGCGAGGGAGGGTGAGGACATCGGTTCTGCGACGGAAAATTGGCGTTTTGTTTGACTTCGGTCCGGCTCGACCCCGATCATAGCCGCAACTTTCCCAGGGCACCGGATCGGGACGCATGAACTCTACTTCCGAAGCGGTCAAATCCGCGCCAGTCCAGACGACGGCAGACACGCCCGCCCCGGCGGTGCCCGGCTATTTCCCGACCGGCCACAGCACCCGGATGACCAATGTCCGGCGGCTCATCGAACAGGTCGCCACCTTTAATACCAGCGTCCTCATCACCGGCGAATCCGGTACCGGTAAGGAATGGGGCGCGCGCTACGTCCACGGGATGTCACAGCGCGCCGACAAGGCCTTTGTTCCCGTGAATTGCGGTGCGATTCCGGCAGATCTGCTGGAAAGCGAGTTGTTCGGGCATGAGAAGGGGGCATTCACCGGCGCCATCTCGACACGCATCGGCCGGTTCGAGGCGGCCGAGGGGGGCACGCTGTTTCTCGACGAGATCGGCGACATGAGCCTGCCGATGCAGGTCAAGCTCCTGCGCGTACTGCAGGAGCGGATCTACGAGCGGGTGGGCAGTAACAAGCAACGCCAGTGCGACGTGCGCATCATTGCAGCGACCCATCGCAACCTGGAATCGGCGATCCGCGACGGCAGCTTCCGCGAAGACCTCTATTACCGGTTGAACGTCTTTCCCATCGAGTTGCCGCCTCTGCGGGAGCGACCCGAGGATTTGTCCGACCTGATCGCGAACATTCTCGAACGGTGCCGTGCGACGGGCCTGTCGCCGGTGCAGATGACACCCGGTGCCATCCGCATCCTCAAGCACTACGGCTGGCCCGGCAATATCCGGGAACTTGCCAACCTTCTCGAACGACTGTGCGTGCTGTACCCGGATGGTGCCGTGGATATTCCGCAGCTCCCAACCCGTTACACGGCGACGGCGCCATTGCGGGAATCGGACCGCCAGGAAGTGGCAGCCACGCGCGCCTCCGGGCCGCAGCCCCAGGACATCGAATTCCCTTCCGACGGCCTGCCGCTCAAGGATTACCTGGAGAAGATCGAGGTCTCATTGATTCGCCGTGCCCTGCACGACACGGATGGCGTCATCGCCCACGCGGCCGAAAAGCTTCAGGTCCGGCGCACCACACTGGCCGAGAAAATGAAGCGCTACGGCATCTAGGCGGCCCGGATCGTTTCGTAGCAGGTGTGACGGTTTCGCCCTTCGCGCTTGGAGTGGTACAGCGCCGAGTCTGCCGCCGCGAGCAATTCCTTCGGGTTGTTGAACCTGGTTTGTGAATCGCAGGTTGCGACGCCGAGTGACAGCGTGACTCCCACGCGCTGGCCATCCGGCGCCTGAATCGACCGGGCGCGGACGCCCTCGCACAACCGTATGCCCACCTCATGAGCCAGGCGAGCATCCGTGCCCGGCAGCAGCAGCACGAATTCGTCACCACCATAGCGGGCCACGATATCGGAATCCCGCAGACTTTCCCGCAGCAGTTGGGCGACGGTCTGCAGGATGGCGTCCCCGGTCTGGTGTCCGTAGCTGTCATTGATCTGCTTGAACTTGTCGAGATCGATGAAGACCACGGACAACGGCCAGGCTTGTTTCGCCGCGGTCTGGAACTCCCGGTCCAGAGACTGCTCGAAGTACCGTCGATTGTGTGCGTTGTTCAGAGGGTCCCACACATTCTCGACCTTGAGTTCGATGTTCTCCTCCTCCAGTTGTTTCTTGCTCTGCTCCAGATCCTCTCTCCTGCCGATCTGGCGAAGGTTATGCACCATCAGGGTTTCCTTTGCGGCGTCCGTGATGTCCTGCAACTGACCCGCGTCGTACAGATCCATCTGGAACAGTTCTTCGGCCACCGGCAACTGCTCGCGGACGAGGTCGAATAATTCACCCAGCCGGTTCGGCTGAATTCCCAGGAACTTGTGGGCCTGCTGACCCACACGCCGCAGGGCGGGGTCATTGCGGGCACCGAGCCAGACGCCACTGAGTACTCCGGACAGCGCAATGGCCCGGACGAAAGGCTTGTCTTCGCCCTCGACGCCAGCGGCGCCCGGGTCATGGCTGTGTTGTACGCCCTGCACGAGGCTGGCCGGCATGTTCCAGATCTTCAGCAAGGCGGCGCCGATGGAGCGGTGGTCGCTGCCGATACAGTTCTGTTCGTGCTGGCAGATGCGCGCGTGCTCGATCTTGAAGGGAGCAATCCCTTCGTAAACCTCGGGCCACAGCTTGTCGATTACGAGCATCCCGAGATCCTGGAGCAATGAGGCCAGGAAGACTTCCTCAGCATCCCGGCGGCCCAGTTCGGTTGCCAGCAGTTTGCCCCACGCAGCGGAAAGGATCGTGCGCCGCCAGTAAGCCTGATAGTTGAAACCGCCGGTCGGCCTGTTCAGCGCTGACACTAGCGTGAAGCTTAAGGCCAGCGTCAGTGTGGCGTTGAGGCCAAGCGTGATCAGTGCCTGGCGCAGGTTGGAGCTTTGCCGGCGCCGTGCATACATCGCGGAATTGGCGATGCGCATCACCTTGGCGGCGATGGCCGGGTCGGCGCTGACGGCATCGGCCACCCGCGCGAGTTCAATTTCCGGGTCCTGCGCCAGTTGCAGCACCCGCATCGCCACAGGCGGCGGGGTGGGAAAGTTGGTGCAGGTCCGCAGACGCTGCAGGATGTGATCGGGTACCTGGGTCATAGTCTTCGCTCCAACGTGCAAGCCTTCTGGTTCGACGGGATCAATGCAGCTCATCGGGCCGGGACGAAACCGGCGACGCTCAGTACATCCATGCGTCAGTCCTGTGTGCTTCAAAGCTCATCGTGTGTTCCGGTTCCAAATGGTCAGGGTGTTGTCGATGCAGCGCCGGAAACTACTTCGTGGATGCGGGCGCGAACGCGCGCGAGCGTCTGGCCGTGGATCTGGCAAACACGGGACTCGGTAACGCCAAGCACGTCGCCAATCTCCTTCAGGTTCAGTTCCTCCTCGTAGTACAGGGACATCACCAGCGCTTCGCGCTCGGAAAGCGCGCGTATGGCATCGGTCAGCGCCCGGCGAAAGTCATCGGATTCGAGTTCAGCGCACGGCTCGGAGTCCGGATCCTGGACCTGGTAAACGGGCATGTCGCCATCCTCGCCCTCCTGGTCCAGGCTGAAGAGGCGGTGTGCCGCCGCTGAAGTCACCAGGCGGAAGTACTCCTCCAGGGAGAGACCCATTTCGGTCGCAATCTCCCGTGCGTCTGCCGGCTTGCCTGTTCGATTTTCCACTGCTTGTATCGCCGCCGTCAGTTCCCGTTGCCTGCGATAGACCGAGCGAGGCGTCCAGTCGCTGCTGCGAACCTCGTCGAGCATCGCGCCACGCACGCGGATTCCCGCATACGTTTCAAAACTTGCCCCTTTCGCCGGCGAGTACTGCCGTGCTGCCTCCAGCAACGCAATCAATCCCACCTGGATCATGTCGTCCTGATCCACGCCATCGGGCAGTCGCCCGCGCAGGTGGTTCGCAATCCGCTTTACAAGCGGTGCGTATTCCTGAACAAGCGCGTCGGGCGATTGCGCTGCGGCCGTGGTGTAGCGATTTGCCAGAGTCATGCCGTAGCGTGCTCGCGCCCATTCGCTCCGTTGCCGGGATGGAGCAGTCGCTCAACGAAAAACTCGATATTGCCGCGCGCTGCCCGCGGCCCCTCCCAGTTATCGGCACGGTAGGCGAGCTTTTTGAGAGCAGCTGTGGCAAGACTGGTTGGGAACGCCGTCACAAAAGGTGTCTGCAGTTGTACCGCCCGCCAGACCCGGTCGTCGTAGGGGACGCTGCCGGCATGATCCAGCGTGACCTGGAGAAAGCGTTCCGACATCCGCAGGAGCTTCTCGAACAGGCTGCGACCGTCGCCCCCCTGGCGGGTCATGTTCGTGATGATCCGGAAACGGGACACGTTGCGTTCGGTGCTCAAGACCTTGATCAGGGCATAGGCGCTCGTAATGGAGGTCGGTTCGTCACAGACCACCACCAGCACCTCGTTCCCCGCTTCACAGAAGCGCAGTACGCTCTCCGAAATCCCGGCAGCCGTGTCCACGAGCAGGGCATCCAGATCCTCGGTGAGCTCGCTGAAAGCATTGATGATGCCGGCGTGCTGGGCCGGATTCATGTTGGCCATCTCGGAAAGACCCGAGGCGCCGGGAATTACCTGCACGCCCGCCGGACCTGTCACGATTACTTCCGCAAGCGGGCGCTTACCCTTGACGACATCGGCCAGCGAATGCGACGGCTGGAGGCCCAGCAGAGCATCGACGTTGGCCAGGCCCAGGTCGGCATCGAGCAGCATCACGCGGCGCCCGAGCATGGACATCGCTATGGCGAGGTTGGCACAGATGTTGGTCTTGCCGACTCCGCCCTTGCCACTGGTAACGGTGAGAACCTTGACCGGCCTCTGGTGGTGCTGTCGTCGCAGGCCTTCGGCCTGGTCGATGACGTGCTGGGCGTCAGGCGTAAGCATGGGTTGCAACCTCCGAGAAATTACGCGCCAGCGTGTCGGCGCCGATCACGCGGCTGTCGCGCCGCATGAGCTCCACCGCCATCGTGGTCAACCAGGTTTGCCGGTTCCGCATCAGGTACAGGTCCTCAGGAACGCGCTGGCCGTTGGCGACACAGGCCAGCGGCAGCCCGCTACGAATCAATATCGAGAGGGCGCCCCCAAGCGACGTTGCCTCGTCGGTCTTGGTCAGGATGCACCCCGCCGGTTGAGCCGTCCGGAACGCGTCCACAATTTCCTGCATTGCACTGGAAGCGGCGTTCGCCGGCACGGCAAGGAGGGTGGTGACGCCGGTGTCGGCGGCATTGCGCGCGGTCTCGAGAATTACGGCGTCGGCCCCGAGTGCCTCGCGAACCTGGCGCATGGCGTCGCGCATATCCGTGCCGGTAAAGCGTCTGATCTTCATCGTCCTTTACTCCTCATTCAGGTACCGACAGCGGCGATCAGTCGCACACGCTTGCTGTCCGGAACTTCGTTGTAGGCCAGCACCCGGAGCGTGGGCACTGCGAAGCGCAAAAACCTTGCCAGCCAGGGCCGGAGAGTTGGCGCCACCAGGAGGACTGCCGGCTGGCCGGCGGCTTCCTGACGGTTTGTTGTCTCCGACAACTGGGTTTGCAGCCGCTCAGCCAGCGTGGGCTCGATACCGGCGGTCTCTGCACCTCCCTTGAGAGCGTCTTGCAAGATCTGTTCCAGCCGTGGGTCCTGGGTCGTCCGGCCATGTTCGACAAGCGCCTGGCAGATCGACCGCATGTTGGTGACGGGAAGCTGGTCCCGGAGCAGTTCCTGCGCTTCCTGGTGGCCAAAAATTTCGTGCGCGTTTTCGTGCAGCACTTTCGACGGGTGAGCAGCAGGAGGATGCCGACACGGGCCGCAACCCTGGTCCATGCGGTCATGGGTTCGCGTCCATGTATCAGAGGTGTTGCTGCGTTAGCACACCTGTATTCGGACCATCAAGTTCCAGGCCGCCGTGCCGACAGGAACCGCAGGGCCAGGCCGGGTGTTGGGTTTGGGCATGGATTACACGGTGGAGAACCGCTAATGGCGGACAAGATCAGTGGCCGCGGCAGGAACGGCGTTGACCTGGCGTCGACGAAAACCCGTGGGCCGGATCGGAACGAGCGGGCAGCCGAGGGCGACAAGGGCCCGAGGCCGTCAAGCAGACGACGAGTGGATCGTCGGCCAGTCACGTGCAGCTGACCGACACGGCGAAGAACCTGAAACAGGTCGAAGCCCGGATTGCCGAACTGCCGGACGTGGATCGCGCTCGTGTGGACGCCGCTCGTCAGCGGGTCGAGTCCGGTGCCTACGAGATCAACGCCGGGCGCCTGGCGGATCGGCTCCTGGCCTTTGAACGGCATCTCGCGTGACGCCGCTCGACGCATTGCTGAGTGAGGAACTTTCGGCGCTTCGCGCGGTGCTGGCAACGCTGGAGACTGAGCGGGCGGCACTGCAGGAGCGATCGCCGGACGCCCTGATTGCGGCCAGCAACGCCAAGGCCCAGGCCGTGGCGCGCGCCGCGCGACTGGAGCAGGACCGCCGCGATTCTCTGGCAGCAAGTCCGGGCACACAGCCCGCGACCGTTAACCGGTTGTTGAATGAACTGAAGAAGCTCGCGGCGCAGTGCCATCAGCGGAATGAGGCCAATGGCCAGATAATTCATGGCCACCGCCACCGTATCGAAGGTTCGCTGAACGTGCTTCGCGGCGGACACGCGGCGCCGGACACCTACGGGCGCGACAGGGAAACCCGGCCGGTCCGGTGTGGCAAGAAGCCGCTCGCCTCTTACTAAGGACGCGCCCGCTCCCGGCAGACCTGCCGGGACTACTGCTCGATCATGCGAACCATCGACTCGATGTTGTTCCTGGCACTGTCCATCATTGCCAGGAACGGCAGCGCGCCGAAGCGCACGTTTTCAAGTGTGACAAGGGCATCTTCGGGCCGCAGCCGGGAAGTCGGGAAAGCCCCAGATCCGGCGCACCACGCTCACGTGGTCCGCCCTGGTCCAGTCTCCCGTGCAGTCGGGTACGCTGGTCGTCGTTAGCCCGACTGTTCCGGCGCCATCTCCCGGGCTGTGCCGGCGTCTGGCGTCGGACGGGCTATCGCGTGGTTCAGCGCTGCCGGGGGCACCGCGCCGCCGACATACCAGCCTTGAGCCGCGTCGCACCCGATGCCCTTCAGAAGTAACATCTGCTCGGCGGTTTCCACGCCTTTGCCACAGGTCAGCATATCAAGGTCATGAGCCAGATGAATGATGCCGCGCGTGAGGCGTCGGGCCCGCTCGCTGCGAGCCACGAGCTGAATGAGCCCGGCGCTGAGCTTGAGTTCGGCGAACGGCAGGAGGAGTACCTGCTGCATCGAGATCCTGCTGCCCCCGAAATCGTCCACACTCAGCCGAAAGTCCCGGTCAGTAAGCGCTTCGATAATCTGCCCAGTCTCTGGGGTACCGCTCATCACTCCCTGTTCCGAGATCTCGAGGTGCAGCCGATTGGCGTACACGTCAAATTCCCTGATCAAGAGGGAAAGGCGCTTGGGGAACTGGACGTCGTTGAGCAGACTTGTCTCCAGGTTAACCGCAATCGGGGTATCGATGCCGGCGTCGCGCCAGAGCCGCAGTTGCTGAACGGCGTTGTTCAACGCGAAATCGGTAAGCTGGCGGCGTACCAGCGGGTCGGGACCCGTGGGGAGAAATTCGCTCGCCGTCAGTACGCCGAACGTGGGATGTCGCCAACGTAGCAGGGCCTCGACCGGGCTTCCGGACTTGGCGGCCCGAAGATTGATCGTCGGCTGGTAATGAATCTCGATCTGCCCGACCTCGAGGGCAGCGATGACATCCTGGGGCGCGATATTCAATGGTGCGTGTCGGTTCTGTCGTAAGCGATGCTCCAGCTGAAAAACGGTATCCATATGCCAGGCGCCTGCGAGCCAGTTCAGTGAGGCAGTCTGGTCGAACTCGACGACGCCAATGTCAGTGGGGCCGGTGCCCCAGAACACGATTTGCGGGACGGAGCGATGCTCGGACAAGCCGTTCAGATGTTTCGTGGTGTTGGCGACGGGTGCCATGAGGTCAACGACCACCAGGCTCGGACGAGGGTCGTCGTCTTCAAAGAGCCACGCGTCGGCGCTATGGACAAACGTGACATCGAACCCTGTCGCCACCAGGCCTTTGTAAAGGCCAGTGTGGCTGGTCGGTGGCGAACTGGTCACGATAATCGCGACACTGGGTCGTTCCGTCCCGGGCTGTCCGCCGATCCGCTGCGCGCATTGACCGTTCATAATCCAGGTTTCGATCGCACGTCCTGATGTCAGGATTATTTTGTCTGCGCTCGCGCGCGGGCTGGAAATGGTTCGGTGGGACCGTTGAGACCGGCAACCGATTGCTTAGCCTGGTACAAGGCCCGGTCGGCCGCCTGAACCAGATCCTCCGCTGTAGAGCGTTCCCCGGGTCGGCGGACGGCGATCCCCGTCGTGACGGTGAGCTGAATTGCACCGCCGCGCGTCCTGAGCGGAGTGTGGTGGACGGTGCGACGCAACCGGTCGGCGATGGTATCCGCTTCACCCGCCGAAACTTGCGGCATGATGATAAGGAATTCGTCCCCACCGGTACGACACACCGCATCCCCGTCACGCACACTGCTCACCAGGCTTTGGGCGACCTTCTGCAGCGCCCTGTCGCCTGCGGGGTGACCGTAGCTGTCGTTGATGGCTTTGAATTGGTTGATATCAATCACGCACACCGCCACCGCGAGTTTATGCTCGTCGGCACTCTCGATGGCTTTCTGTAGGAGTTCGTCAGCCGCCCGGCGATTCCACACCGCTGTCAGTGAATCCATCAGTGCTTCGCGGCGCGCCAGATCGAGCTTCTTCACGAGCTGGACCTGCGCATCGTGCAGATCGGTGGTGAGCAGTTCCTTGCGGGCCAACTGTACGAGATCGTGCAGGTTCTGCAGATCCTGCTCTAGCAGGGCGCGCGGTCGCAGGTCGAAGACCTCAAAGGCACCCACCGCATCGCCCCGGTGATCGAGCAGCGCCTGGCCGGCGTAGAACCGGAACTTCGGCCCACCCACAACCAGGGGGTGCTTGGCCGTAGTGCTGTCGAGCTGCGTGTCCTCGATGATCACCGCCTCGGTTGAGGCGAGCGTGCGTTCAGACAGGCTGTCAGCGATTGACAGCTCCCGCACGTTCCACCCCACGATCGACTTGAACCACAGGCGCTGGCCGGCGCGGACCGTGATCGCCGCCACCGGGGTCCGTAAACTGGCGCGGGCCAGTCGGGTGAGTCGGTCAAAGCGCGCCTCGAGCGGCGTGTAAAAAATGTCGTGAGAATGCAGCTGCGTGAGGCGGAGGGTCTGGGTGCTGGCGAAATTTGAATCAAGCATGATGTCCCTTCATCGTGCTGGGGCCGGTTGCTTCCGCGATGACATGATCGCGCTAGCATTGCACAGTTAACTTATGTCCAGACGCGGTTAGCCACCGTGATAGCGATCGCAGTTTGGAAAGCCGATGCCGAGGCGGATCACGGGGGTTTGTGTGTCGTACGTCTAATTCGGCCGGCAGACCCTCTCGTCGCCGGCTGACCAAGCTGCAACTACCAAACCCCATGCAGATGGAAATCGACATAAGGCGGCGGCCTGTTTCAGCCTGGATTCATCGTTGTGTCAGTAAGCTGCAATCGTCGCCAAAACCCCGAGGACGCTGAACATGATGCAAGCAAGAACGATGTGCGCCATTGCCCTGCTGGGGCTGCTGACGGGTACCGCTGCAAATGCCGACGACCGACATGGTTACAGGGATTACGGTTCGGGCGGCTACTACCAGCCCGGACCACAGGTTCGCCTCGGCGTCGATGTGATCTGGGGCGGTTACCCGTACGCACCGCCGCGGTATGTCTATGCGCCGCCGCGGCCGCCAGTCGTCTGGTACCCGGCTTACTATCCGTCGTATCCCGCCTACGACCGGGGCCGCGGTCACTCGCGAAGCAAGCGGCATAACAAGCACCATTACCGTCACTAAGCGCGGCAACGCGCCTGTTGAGACGACTGCCCGACCAAGGGGGCCCCGGTACTGTCCGCCGGGCCCCCTTTTTAATTGCCGGCGTATTCCGGCGCCAGCCGAGGGCATATATAAGGGATCGCATTTGCTCGTTGTGACCACTCGCGGCTACGGCGGGTACACTGCACCCATGAAAGGGAATTCAGCAGGGACGTCCGGCTATCGAATGCCCGCCGAGTGGAGTTCCCACCAGGCAACCTGGTTTTCCTGGCCCCACAATGAGGACACGTGGACGGACTATCTGCCCGCCGTCGAGCGGATCCTGGCGGATGCGGTGGCCGCCCTGACGACGGGCGAGCTGGTGCGGATCAATGTCCGGGACTCCGGTCACAGCTACCACGTGCAAAAGCTGCTCGCTGGCAAGGCGCCGCCGGACAAGGTCGTTTTGCACCAGTTCCCGACCGATGATTCCTGGTGTCGTGACCACGGCGCCCTATTTGTCACCCGGAACCCGGGCGACGGGCCGACCCTTAAGGCGCTGGATTTCCAGTACAACGCCTGGGGCGGCAAGTACCCGCCCTTCGATCTGGACAATGGGATACCGAAGCGGATGGCCGAGGCGCTCGGTGTGCCGTTTGAAACGATCCCCATGGTCCTTGAGGGCGGTTCGATCGAGGTCAATGGCCGCGGCACATTGCTGACCACTGAGCAGTGTCTCCTCAATCCGAATCGCAACCCGACCCTCCGGCGTGACCAGATCGAGGCGCAACTGAAAGAGTTGTTGGGGGTTAGCCTGATCCTGTGGCTCGGTGACGGGATTGCCGGCGACGACACGGACGGCCACATCGACGACCTGACCCGTTTTGTCGCGGAGGATCTTGTCGTAACCGTCGTTGAGCAGGACCCGGCCGATGAAAACTACGCTGCCCTGAAGGAGAACCGTGAACGGCTGGAGGGCCTGAAGCTGGCCGACGGCCGCCCACTGCGGGTGCTGGAGTTGCCCATGCCGGCGCCCTTGTTCCGGGGCAGCGACCGGCTGCCCGCGAGCTACGCCAACTTCTATGTCGGGAACCGGGTGGTGTTGTTGCCGACGTTCAACTGCCCTGCCGACGAAGAGGCGGCCGCGATTCTGGCCCGCTGTTTCCCCGGGCGACGGATCGTCAGCCTCGATTGCCGGGATGTCGTGGTTGGGCTCGGGACTTTCCACTGCCTCACGCAGCAGGTGCCTGTCGCTCCCGAGTAGAGGGCTTCCACCCTGAAATTTTCGGTTGTTCCCGGGGCGGGTATTCCCTAAGCTTCCGGTGCCCTCCGCAGTGAAATCCCATGGCCGAAATCACCACATTCGTTCACCACCATTTCCGGCACTTCAACAGTGCCGCCCTGGTGGATGCCGCCGACGGCTACGTACGGCACCTGGACGGCGGCGGCTACATGTTTATGACCCTTGCCGGCGCCATGAGCACAGGCGAGCTGGGCCTGTCGCTGGCCGAGATGATCCGGCAGGGCAAGGTCCACGCCATCTGCTGCACGGGCGCAAATCTCGAGGAAGACGTCTTCAACCTGGTGGCCCACGACCATTACGTGCGCATTCCGGGCTATCGGCACCTCACGGCGGCCGACGAGGAGGCCCTGCTGGCCCGGCACCTCAATCGGGTGACCGATACCTGCATTCCGGAGGAAGAGGCGATCCGGCGAATCGAGCGAGCCGTACTCGACGAGTGGACCCGGGCGGATCAGAAGGGCGAGCGGCATTTCCCCCACGAGTTCCTCTACCGGATCCTGCGCTCGGGTGTTCTGAAGCAGCATTACCAGATCGACCCTAAGGACAGCTGGCTCGTGGCGGCCTGCGAGAAGAACCTGCCGATCTTCGTGCCCGGCTGGGAAGATTCCACGCTGGGCAACGTTTTCAGTTCGCACGTGATCACCGGGAACGTGAAGAATGTCCACACGGTACGGACCGGTATTGAATACATGATTGAGCTGGCCGCCTGGTACCAGAGTGTCTGCCGCCAGCATTCGATCGGCTTCTTTCAGATCGGCGGTGGCATCGCCGGCGATTTCCCGATCTGCGTGGTACCCATGCTCGAGCAGGACCTGCAGATCAGTGATATTCCCCGCTGGGGCTACTTCTGCCAGATCAGCGATTCGACGACCAGCTACGGTTCCTACTCCGGTGCGGTGCCGAACGAGAAGATCACCTGGGGCAAGCTGTCTGCGGACACGCCGAAGTTCATCATCGAGTCGGATGCCACGATCGTCGCCCCGCTGATATTTGCCTGTGTACTTGATCAATGAATGCAGCATCAGAAAACGGCGAACCGCACTGGTCTTCTGAAGATTCAAAGGAACTCTATCGTGTGGACTCCTGGGGGGACTCATTCTTCCTGATCAACGAGAAGGGTCACGCGGCCGTACGACCGTTTGGCGACGAACGCCTGTCCATCGATTTCGTGAACCTCATCGAGGAACTTGAACGCCGCGCGATTTCGTTTCCGGTGCTGATCCGTTTCCAGGACGTACTGCAGGCCCGGGTGCGGATGCTGAACGAGGCCTTCGCCACGGCGATCGCCGAGGCGAACTACGGCAACCGGTACAACGGCGTCTACCCGATCAAGGTCAACCAGCTTCACGAGGTGGTCGAGGAAGTCATCGACGCGGGTCGCAAGTACGGCATGGGTCTCGAGTGCGGATCGAAGGGCGAGCTCATCGCCTGCCTGCCACATCTCACCGAGGAGGGGATGCTGCTGGTCTGCAATGGCGTCAAGGATCGCTCGATGCTGGCGCTGATCCTGTCCGCCCAACGGCTTGGCCTCAATGTCATTCCCGTGATGGAGAAGTACGCCGAATTCGAGGCGCTGCTTGCACTGGCCGATGCGCAGGGCGTCGTGCCGACGCTTGGCGTACGGGTGCGGCTTGCCACCCGCGGATCCGGGCGCTGGTCGGAGTCCGGCGGTGCTCGTTCGAAGTTTGGTTTGTCCGTGCCGGAACTGGTGCGTCTCGTTGACGAGCTTGAGCGCCGGGGCAAGCCGGAGTCGCTGGCCCTGCTGCACTTTCATATTGGCAGCCAGATCATCGATATCCAGGTGCTGAAGCGGGCGCTGAAGGAAATGACCCAAACCTACGCCTCGCTTCAGCAGCGCGGTATTCCTGTGCGCTACATCGATATTGGTGGTGGACTCGGCGTCAGTTACGGAGCAGGCCATGCGCGGGGCGAGGCGGGCGTGAACTACGGCCTGCAGGAGTACGCCAACGCCGTTGTGTTTGCGATAAAGGAAGTGTGTGACGCCCAGGAAGTGCCGAACCCGATCATCGTGTCGGAAAGCGGCAGGGCTATCACCGCGCATCATTCCGTACTGCTGGTGCCGGTTCTCGAAGGCCACAAGCGCCACGGTCGCGAAGACGTGAAGCTGCCGGCGGACCCGCACCCGTCCGTGGAGTCCCTGTCGAAAATACTGAACAACGTGCGCAATCCGGACCGCGAGCCGGAGGAACTGATCGAGGCCTACCACGACATCGAGGAAATCCGGATTGAATCGCGCACGCTGTTCAGCCTGGGATACCTCGAGCTTGGCCAGCTCGCGACCGTGGAGGAACTCTACTGGTCCATCGCCCGGGATTTGCTCGCCCGTTTGCGGCCTGCCGGGATTGATCCCACGCCCGCCGAGGTGCTGGAGCTCGAGGAGAAACTGACGGACCGCTACCTGTGCGATTTTTCGGTATTCCAGTCCATCCTGGATCACTGGGCTATCGACCAGTCATTTCCGATCCTGCCCATCGACCGCCTGGACGAGAAGCCCGATCGCCGGGCGGTGCTCGTGGATCTCACCTGCGATTCCGACGGCAAGGTCAGTCACTACATCTCGGCGCTGGACGACAAAGGCGTACTGCCCGTGCATTCGCTGGAAGCCGACCGGCAGTACTACCTCGGCTTTTTCCTGATGGGGGCGTATCAGGACATCATGGGCGACACGCACAACCTGTTCGGGCGCGTGACTGAAGTGCATGTGTATGCGGATGCGGAAGAGCAGGACAATTTCTGGATCGAGCGGGTGATCCCGGGCGCAACCGTCCACGAGATGCTGGCGCAGGTGCAGTATTTCCCCAACGACCTGAACCGGCGGATGAGTGAAATCGTCAAGCGCAAGATTGATGCGGGTGTAATCCGGCCCAAGCAGGCCATGGACATTCTCGGGCAGTACGTGGCCTGCTTCAACGACACGACGTATTGCGATGCGCGGCTGGCACCCGAGCCGGTTCCTGCTCATGCTCCTGCCGCGGATCAACCGGTGGTGGTGGAGCGCGCGGGATGAGCGCGGGCACACTGCCCACGGCCCTGATCCAGATGAAATGTTCCGCCGACCCGGCGGACAACCTGGAGCGCGCCCTCGGGTTCACGCGCCAGGCGGCGAAAAACGGGGCCCGGCTGATCTGCCTGCCCGAACTGTTTCGCAGCCGCTATTTCTGCCAGAGCGAGGACAGCGCACACTTCGCACTCGCCGAGTCCGTGCCCGGACCCAGCACCGAGGCGTTTGCCGGGATTGCCGCCGAGTCTGGCGCGACAATCGTGATCAGCCTGTTCGAGCGGCGCGCGCCGGGGCTGTTTCACAACACGGCGGCCGTGCTCGATGGCCCCCTGGGCTACGCCGGCAAGTATCGCAAGATGCACATCCCGGACGATCCGCGCTATTACGAGAAGTACTATTTCACGCCCGGTGATCTTGGCTTCCAATCGTTTGCTACTCGCGCGGGCAACCTTGGTGTGCTCGTGTGCTGGGACCAGTGGTACCCGGAGGCGGCCCGGCTCACCGCGTTGAAGGGTGCCGAGATCCTGATCTACCCCACGGCGATCGGTTGGCATCCAGAAGAAAAGGACCGTGTCGGCGAGCGCCAGCACGACGCCTGGGAGCTTGCCCAGCGGGCCCACGCCATTGCGAACGGCTGTTTCGTGCTGTCGATTAATCGCACCGGCTTTGAGCCCGACCCGACGGGCAACGGCGGGATTGAGTTCTGGGGACAGAGTTTTGCTGTCGCGCCGGACGGCCGGGTTCTCGTGCGCGGGCCAGCCGATGCCGAAGCGATCCTGGAACTGGAATTGCAGACCAGTGAGATCGAGGCCTTCCGGATCGGCTGGCCGTTCCTGCGTGATCGGCGCATCGACGCCTATGCGGACATCACGCGACGCTTCTCGGACTAACGCTGTCGTAGGAGCGGCATCAGCCGCGACGGAACGTACTCCGTCGCCCGCTCTGTAGGAGCGCCTTCAGGCGCGACAACGCACTCCGTCGCCCGCGGTCCCCCACCGGAAACCTTTTCCGCTACCGTGCGGCACGGTGAGCGCCGGAAAAGGTTTCCCGCGTGTGCCCGCTGCGACAAGTTGGGTTTTCGGTCGCGGCTGAAGCCGCTCCTACGAAGCGGGCGTGGGCGGGGAGGGTTTTGCAAGCGCTCACCGTGTCCTCACGTTAGCGCAAAACTCTTCCCCGACCGCGCCCGCGGGCCACGGGCCACGGAGTGCGTTGTCGTGCCTGAAGATGCTCCGGAAGCAGTCAGGTCAGTGCGGTTCCCCGATGCCGTGGCGGCGCGCGAGGTAGCGCCCGATGTCGCCGACGCTCTGCAGGAAGTGGCGGCCTTGCGCTTCCTTCACGTCGAGGCCCGCCAGTGCCATGTCGGCAGCGGGGTCGGGTGCAATAACGAGCGCCGGCAAGCCCTGATTGTCGCCACCGATCGCTGCGATCACCGCGGCTCGTGGCCGGGGGAAGTCCACCATCTGGACATCAAGGGCGGTCCGCAACTTCGGGTAAAACGACAGGATGCCTTCGAGCGTTGCACACGAAGGGCAATAGCAGGGCCCGGTATCGCCGTCCATAAAGTCAGGTTTCAGCAGGAACAACTGGTCTCGCGCCATGCGTGATCTCCTATGCGGTTGCTTATTAGCCCACAGTCGGCGGGGGAGCGAAACCCCGCGTCAGCGGGCCGCATCGTCCGCTGACCTGTACGGTGCATAATCAGGGCTGGTCAACAGCTTCATCGGAGCCGACGAGATGGTTGCGTTTATTACGTGCATTTATGCCAAGCCCGGCCACGAGCTGGCGGTGAGCAAGTTTTATCAGGACATGGAGCAGGGCCTGAAGGACGCCCCGGGCTACCGGAACCGACAGATCCTTCGCGCCCGCCCCGGCACGATCGAGGCAGAGCTGCGCCGCGTCGTCCCGCCGGAGCAGCTCAAGGGACACGCCCACAGCGGACCTGCTGGCGTGCACTTCGTGATCGTGGAGCAGTGGGACAGCGTGGCGGAACGTGTGGCTTTTACGCGCGGTATTTCCGCGGGCCGGAGCAAGGAGTTGTTCCCGCACCTGCTGCCGGAACATTCCCATGAGTTCTACGAGGACATCACGCCTGCCTAGCCCATACCTGCCTGGTCGCCAGCTGGCGACCCGCTGCCTGCTGGCCGGGCTCGCGGTCCTGTTGTTTTCTGCGGCTGACGCCATTACCGGTGGCGTGCCGGTGAGTGACGCCGAATTCGCGGCCGAGACCCCCTGGGTGGTCGTGGTGGCCAGCCGCGAGGGTCCCGGCTTGTGCACCGGAGTTCTGGTCTCGCCGCGCTTCGTGCTCACGGCCGGCCACTGTTCCGGGGGCAGACTTGAGGTCTTGTTTGGCAGCCCGTCCCGGGCTGCGGCGCGTCGGGTCGCGGTTCGAGAGGCGATCGTGCACCCTAAATTCAGACGCGGGCCGCTTGATTACGACCTCGGCCTGCTCCGGCTGGTTCGGCCGGTGCGCGTCACGCCGGTGGCCATCGCCAGTCGCACCGAGTCCTGGGATCTGCTTCGGCCGCACCGTGAGGCAACGATCATGGGGTGGGGCAGCATCGTCCCCGGCGGTGAGAAGCCCGATGTTCTACGGCGGGCGGGCATCGTATTCACTGAAATCGGGATCATTGGCACCCGGATCGGCTACTGGAGCGAACGGGGCGGTCCCTGCGGTGGCGACAGTGGCGGTCCGATGCTCCTTCGCGGCCACGACGACGCGTCCGTGCTGGTGGGCATTGCCAGCACCACCGGCGGCAACCTGTGTGAGGCCGGCGGTGGCTCCGCGGCCTACACGAACGTTGCCGTGCTGATGGATTTCATTCGCCAGCACGTGCCGGATCTTCGGGAACGACTGCCGCCCCTGGAGTTTGCTGGACCCGGCGCATGAGCGCGCAGCGCGGCTGGCAGACGGCCACTCCGTGGCGGTAACGGCTCAGGTGCCATAGACTCGGGGTCGAGCTAGCGGAGAATGCCCGTCATGCTGTTGCCGGAAAAGGATTTCATCAAGGCAGGCTCGCTGTGGCTGGGGCTACTTCTGCTTGCCCTTGCTCCAGCGCAGTTGTATGCCTACAGCGGCGTTGCCGACGTTACCCTGTCGTGGGGCGTTGGCGGTACTGCAATCAGCTGGTCATCCACGGCGCAAAACTCGCTCACGGTGGCGGACAACTCGACCCACCTCACAACGGCGCCGGGCAGCAACGGCACCATCTATTTCAACCCGGACTTCGCGGCCGCCTCCGATTACGGGCCGGGGACGGGCGATGACTGCCTCACGCTGCTGTCGGGGTACAACACGATCGAGCTGCGCAAGTACGGCTGCCGGCAATTAAGTTCCGGCAGCAATCTTCCCGTGTTCCAACCGTCGCCGACCACAGACGCAGGGCCAGCTGCCGCTGCGGCCGGTACCTTGTTTTTCACCGACACGACGCTCACCGGAACGCTGACTGTCCTGTCGACGACCGATGAACCCACGGGAGGGAACGAGTCCTCCATCGGTGACGGCGCCAGCGGCTTCAACCTGCGGGCGCTGGACACGTTTGCGTTCGGCAACGTCTGGTTCGGGGTCAGCACCGGCGCGACGCTGACGGTCGACCTGACCGGCGACTTCAGCCCCACCGGTTGGGAAATCACCGGCGGCACGGTGCGTCTCAGCGACCCGGCCTTCCAGTGCCAGCAGCGCATTGGCGAACCCCACCCCGATCACTACGACACTCACGATCGGCGGTGTCGTCGGCACCTTTACGAGTACCACCCTGGCGGAGATTCCGTCGGACACGACGCCGGACGCCTTCACGTTAGTGGACCAGGCCGACGTGGACTTGTCGACCGAGGTCACCTCGGCGCCGATCACGATTTCGGGCATTGATGCGCCCGCGCCAGTCGCCGTCACTGGCCAGTTGTACACCGTGTCAGCGGGCTGCACGGGCACGTTCACAACGGCTGCCGGTAGCGTCACCAATGGCCAGACGATCTGCGTTCGCCACACCAGCGCCGCCGCCAACAGCACATCGACCAGCACCACACTGACCGTGGGCGGGGTATCGGATTCCTTCGCGAGCACCACCGTGGCGGACGCCGGTGGCGGTGGCGGGGGCGGTGGGGGCGGGGGAGGAGGCGCCGCGGATCTGTTTCTGCTGACGCTGCTGGCCGGGCTGCCTCTGTGGCGGGCCCGGGACGGCAAGCGTCGGCGAATGTGCTGATGACCGGCCCCGACGTGCTTGATCAATTCGCGATCGGTATCGCCGCGCTACTGGCCATCCTCCTGGTGATATTTCTCGCTCGTTACCGACATCACCCGTGGGACATCTACTACCCGAAACTCGCCTGGCTGCGGGCGGGCATGTACTTCTGCTGCTGCTACCTGTTGTCCTGGTGGAGCGGGGCGATGGAGTTGCTGGTTTCACGGCCGATCGCAACGGCGGAGCAACTGGCAGACGGCGGCTGGCAATTGTTCACCGCCGGCATTTACCTGTTTATTGTCGTAGCCTACGCCGGCGTGTGGTCGTACTTCACGCCCGTCTTCGAGCGGCGGAGCAATCGCCTGGTGTCTGCCGTGTTCGGCTTTCTGTGGGGATCGAGTTCCGGTCAGCTGTTCCTGTCGGTCTGGTTGCTCGTCGGCAGAACCGGCCTGCCCGACTGGGGCACGTGGCTGGTGACCTTTCTCATCCTGGGCGCGTATCAGCCCAACTGGCACAACATCTACTGGGACCATTACATCGCGCCCGAGCACGACACGCCGATGACGCAGAAGATCAAGGCACTCGGCTGCCACATTCCGAATCTTGCGATCGGACTGACACACCTGACGCTTTATGACAGCTACTTCGTATTCGTCAGTGCCCAGGTGATCGCCTGTATGTCGGCTGCCCTTGGCATGCGTTTTCCGGCGCCTTGGGTCGCGCCGAGCGCGCTGAATTTTGCGCAACGGACGCGTGCGAGGCCACCGCGTTGCACCGGCTACATTCCGAAAGATCCGCTGACCGACCCGTACACGCCCTTTTATCCCGGCTGGAGGCCAACCTCATGACATCACGACTCGTTGCCGACTTGCTCCTCGATCGCCGATCCACTCTTAAAGCCACCCTCGGCCTCGGTATAGGTGCCGTTCTCGGCAGCGCCAGTGCAGCCAATCCGCCGCCCGGTCCGGCAGGCACCGCACGAAGTCGCGGTATCGATTACACCAATCCCGCCGACAACCTCTATGCCTTCGGCAAGCTCTGGGCCGGCTACGACACCCCCGTCATCGGCGGGTTCCACGGGCTCATGTACCTGCGTATTCCCGGCCGGCGCATGGTTCCGGTGTTCGGCTACACTGGAACGGGCGCGCTGCTGGCGCGGATCGATGAGAACAAGGACCTGTGGATCAAATCCCGGGAGACCGGCTATTTCACCGATCTTCGCACTGGCGACATCCTCGAGAGCTGGTACAACCCCTTCACTGAAAAGAACGTGCCGGTTTACCACTTCTACAACGACGTGCTGGTCGGCAAGGTGGGCAAGGAGATTCCAAAGTTTTTCCTGGGCGTCGAGGGCGACAGCCCCACGCTGATGAATGAGGGCACGGCGTTTCCCGACGCCTCGGGCCGCTACCCCTTTATTCTGCCCTTCCAGACCTACGGCGACGACATGATGCTGTCGTGGGACTACACCCACGACTACACCAACCCGGTCACGCCCGAAGGGTGGCCCCGGTCGTCGACTGGCAAGCGTACGACCCCGTCCGAACACTTCACCTTCAATTTCTCGAAGCGCGAGATGGAGGACCGCGACGTGCCGGCCGTGCGATTCACCGCCGGCTTCACCCGCATTTCAGAATGCTGGCCCTTCATGCAGATGGGCGGTACGCCGTTTGCGGACAGCTCGCTTTTGGGGCGCATGTTCAGTCACAAGGGCCTGAAGGGCACGGACGACGTGCCGCCCAAGGTGCGCGCCTATATAGAGAAGCACGCGCCGGAGTACCTCACGGTTCCGGATGGCTGGGTGCCGGGCAATTCCCGCGTCGACACCTGGAAGGCCTATTCCCAGGACATTCCGCCGGAAGCTCCGGATTATGTCTGGAAGCCGTCGGCCTTCAAGGTGCCCAGCGGCAGCGGCCGCCGCGGGTAGGGGGTTTTATTTGTCCTATACTCAAACCTGATGGGCGGCACGAAAAAAAATAATTAGAATCAGGAGCCACCACCTCATGAGCCAATTATCGCGCCGCCGTTTTATCAACATGGTTTCAGCTGCCGCTGGCACAACTGTCGCGCCATTGGGCTTGCTTTACTCCGGCTCTGCCAGCGCCGCGTGTGCAATTAATGGCACGTCCACCGGTTTCGGCCCGCTCTCGCCAATGCTTCCGCTCAACACGAATGATTTGGTCGACACCGGGCCAGGCAACCTGAGTGGCTACGCTTTTCTGGAATTGCCGCCGGGCTTTTCGTATACCGCCATTTCTATTACCGGGCAGACCATGTCTGACGGTACCCTGGTGCCAGGCGATCACGACGGCATGGCTTGTTTTGCACGGGGCTATGGCCACCTGCAACGCCAACTCACACCGGCGGCGCAGCGATTGCTTGCAGGGCAAAACTTCGAGGATCAGCAAGATCCCAACAAAGGCTGGCGGCGGCCCGATCATCACGGGGCGTCACGCCTGTATTACCTGGTACGCAACCACGAATTATCGCCGGGTGAATTTGAATTTGGTAACACCCTGGGCGTCGTCGGTCCTGCCAATAACAAATACGACCCGCTCGTTAACGGCGGTGGCACCACGACGTTGATCGTCGATCACAAGGGGCGCCTGCTCCGGGACTATGCGTCACTGTCGGGCACAATACGAAACTGCGCCGGTGGGCCAACGCCCTGGCGCAGCTGGATAAGCTGCGAAGAGGATGTCACCACACCCAACAGCGCCAACCAGGTTTCCATGCGCCACGGCTACAACTTTGAAGTCCCGGCGTTCAGTAAGGACCCTGTGGATGCCATCCCGCTGGCGGAGATGGGTCGCTTTAACCATGAAGCCATCGCGGTCGATCCAAAGAGCGGCTACGTCTACCAGACCGAAGATCGCGACGACAGCGCCTTCTACCGCTTTACCCCGCGCGTTTATCCGCGTCGCTTTGGCGATCTGCAGATGGGCGGCGACCTCTATGCCATGGTCATCGATCCCGAGCAGTTGTCGACATGCGACTTTAGCTATTTGCCAACCCGGACAGTCACTGGCGGGACTACTGTCGTCAATACCGGTTCCGGCGTGTCGCAGTTTCTGGGCCAGGCGTTGACGGTTAGCTGGGTCAAACTTGAGGATGTCGATCCGGTCAATGATACGTTGCGAAAAGAGGCACAAAGTAAAGGCGCCGCCATTTTCCGTCGCGGCGAAGGCATGTGGTACGACAAGGGGCTGATCTATTTTGTTAGTACTACCGGTGGCAACGTTGGCAAAGGCCAGGTTTGGGTTTACGACCCGGCTGTGGAAACCGTGACTCTGGTTGTCGAATCTAAATCGGGTAGCGAGCTGGATAACGTCGATAACATCACCGTTGCCCCCGATGGCTCGCTGTATATGTGCGAAGACAGTACCCAGGCCTGCGTGGTGGGTGTCGACCGGCTGGGCAGGCTATTCAAGTTTGCCCGCAACAACTACGATTCCAGCGAGTTTGCCGGCGCCTGCTTTTCGCCCGATGGACGCATTCTGTTTGTTAATCAACAGGGGCCCGGAATCACCTACTGTATTTTTCGCGAAGACGGTAAGCCCATCGAGCCCACCTTAAGTTAATTGAGCGGCACTTTTCAGCCGCGACCTGGCCCCGTTCCGGCCGTCAGGCGGGAAACGTGGCCGCGAGATCGGCCAGCAGCCGCGCTCTGTTGTCGGCCCGGGCCAGGCAGGCCTGGTTAATCTCCAGCTCGATGCCGCTGTAGCGCGCCGGATCAAAACGGCGGCGCAGCGCCACCACCTGACCGTCCGAGGTGCCGCGATAGGGATAATTGCGGCGCACTCGCCAGCGCGGGGCGCAGCCGCGCAGGGCCGCCTGCCATTCGGCGCAGAGGCGGGCTTCCTCCGGCCTGCCCGGGTCGTAGAGCAAGCCGACGTCACACGGGCGACGGCGGCCGCCTGAGGTCGGCGTGAATGAGTGGACCGAGACGTGCAGCACCTGGTCGCCGGCGGCCAGCCGCGCGGCAATCCAGTTCGCCACCCGATTCCTGTAGGGATGGTAGTGACGCTCTAGCAGCGCCTGCCTGTAAGCCTGCGGCAGCTCCCGGGTCAGCTCCGAAAACAGCCCGGCATGACCGACGGAGCGGTTCAGATCGACCAGGAGCCGCGTCACCGTGGCGCAGATTAGCGGGACCTTCAGGCGACTCTGCAGGTAGCGGGCCGCGAAGCGTGCGCCGATGTCGAGCCCGCGGTGGGAGTCGAGCAGTCGTCCGTGACCGCGGAACAGCGCGCGGTAAGCAGCCGGAACGGTGTTGCCGCCGTGCTCGCAGCTGAGCAACAGGCGGATGCGGCGCGGACCGGTTGCGCTGCGGGCCACGCTCAGGTCCGCAACTTGGTGTGGTATGGGCGGCCCTCGGCCAGGCAATCGCAGAGTTCGCGGTAGACCCGCTCGAGGTCAGCGCGCTCCGGCTCGGCCGGCAGTGAGGCCCTGATCCGGGTCGAGAGAGTGCCCTGCCGGAGGTAGTGCTCAAGCGCCGCCTCCGCCGGCGGGTCCAGCGCGCCGGCCTGCGCGGCCCGCTCGGCCAGGTGTCCCCACAATTTCAGGGCGCTGGCCTGGCCGCCCGCGTAGCCGAGGGCGGCCAGGTAGCGACGATCGTGGACTTCCGTAATGTCGGCACTATTCACAGTAGCGTCAAAATATCGCGCCAGGTGCGCCGTCGGCCAGGCCTGCAGCGACGGCAGGTCCGACCATTCCCCGGCGCAAAGCGCGCGCAAGGTGGCGACAATGAGCTGCGCAAAGGCCAGGTCCATGCCCGGACATTCCTGCATGTCGAGTACCCGGATTTCGATGGCCATGCGATCGAAGCGGGGAATCGCGCCCCGGGCGTTTACCCATTCCTCGGAGAGAATTCCCTGCGGGTCGTGCGGCGCCAGGTCAGAGAAGATCCGCTCCAGGATCTGGTGACGGTAAGCGGCGATGCTGCCGATCGCCTCGGGCACCACGGCGCCGGTGACCGACGGAATTCGCGCACAGTTGTGCCGGTACACCGCAAGGCGACTGTCGGCAATGCCGGTCAGGGCACCGTCCATCACCGGCGAGCTGGCCGTGAGCGCAGGCATCAGGGGCATGAGAAAGCGAATCGCGGCGTGCAGGCGCGCAAACTCGGCGTCGCCGGCAAAGGGCAGGTTGATATGCATGCTCTGCAGGTTTGCCCAGCCGTGGCCCTTACAGGAAAAGATGCGGTCAAAGGCGGCGTAGACATCCCGGTTCTCATGGGGCCACAGACGCAGCTCGCGCTCCGGATCCATCCACGGGTGCATGCCGGTTGGCATCAATCGCAGGCCGCGGCGATCGAGCAGGCCCTGGACCTTGCCCAGCTCCGCCTGGAACAGGCCGTCGAGGCCAACGAGGGTCGGGCTAGGGCCATTGACCTTCAACTCGATGACATGCAGTGCCAGCTCGTTGTTCCAGGCCAGGGGCCCGCTGACGTACTCGCCGGTGATGTCACCGGCTGCCTCCGCCAGCAGCCAGTCCGCCTGCGGCGCGACATCGAGCGTTGCCGCGTTCACCAGCACGTACTCGAGCTCGATGCCGAAGCCCTGGAAGAGGTGGAGCATCAATGGGATCAGCGGCCGCGGGCGGTCTCGAGTCGCGTACGAAAGACCTGCATGATCGCCTCGTAGAGCGCGTCGCCGAGAACCTGGTCCTCGACGCTGCGTTCCACGCTGGGGTTGTCATTGACTTCTATGACGACGTACTGGCCGTCGATCTCCTTGATATCCACGCCATAGAAACCGTCGCCAATGGCGTTTGCGGCGCGCAGGCCGAGGGATACCACACCGGCCGGCGCATCCGACACTGCCAATGTCTCCCAGCGGCCACCCGTCATCTTGCCGCCCGCCTGCTGCTTGTAGATCTGCCAGTGATCGCGGGCCATGAAGTAGCGACACACATACAGCGGCTTGCAGTCGATCACCCCGACCCGCCAGTCGAATGACGTCGGTACGTACTCCTGCGCCACCACCAGGTCGCTCTTCTCGAGGAGCTGCCTGAGCGCGGTCTTCAGCTCCGCGGCATCATGCACTTTGACCACGCCCTGGGAAAAGCTGCTGTCCGGCTGCTTCAGTACGCAGGGCAGCCCGAGCTGCGCTTCGACGCGGTCGATGTTGTTACGGTGAACGATCATCGTCTTCGGCGTAGGAATTCCGAGACGGGTCATCAGTTCTGCCAGGTAGACCTTGTTGGCGCAGCGGATGATCGAATCCGGATCGTCGATGACGATGAGGCCTTCGCTTCTGGCGCGGCTCGCAAATCGATAGGTGTGGTGGTTGACCTGGGTGGTTTCCCGAATGAACAGCGCATCGAATTCCGCGAGTCGGCCGAAGTCGTCCGGCCCGATGATCTCCGCCTCGAACCCGTGGGCTTCCGCTGCTTTTTCGAACTTGCGCAGGGCGGGCGGGTCCGACGGCGGCGACTTGTCGGCAGGATTCGCCAGGATAGCCAGCTCGTAGCGCACCGCCGGTGCCTTTGGCTCGGGCATGCGCCGCGCAAAATGCCGCTCGATGGCGCCACGCAGGAATTCGCGCTGTTCGGCGGGGATGTCCCCGACCGGGATCGGCCGCAGCCCCTGCAGGCGCCACTTTGGCCGCTTCAGAAAACTAGCCCGGAGCAGCGGCACCGGAAAGACGTTGAACAGGGCCTGGGCCAGGCGCTGGTAGCGCGGTTCCGGCTGATGGCCGAAATACACGCTGAGCTCGATGCGCTCTTCGGGGAGATCCTGCAGGGCGCGCTGCATCAACTCCTCGAGTTCCTCGGTGGGCCGGATCAGGGCCGGGGACTTGATGTCCTGCATGGTGAGGACGTCGGGCAGTGGCCGGTGACCGCGGGCCGCGGCGAGGAGGGAGACGTAGTAGCCGGTCGCCTGGTAGGCGTAAGACTCGCAGAGATTGTAGACGCGTGGCCGGCGCAGGCCGCTGAAGCGGCTGTCGGTCAGGTAGGCCCGCGCGGCCACGACCTCGGCAGAGGGAATCTGCAGGTGCCAGTCCCTGGGTTCATCGACGACGATCAGCGTGGCCATCGCCGCCGCCTGGACTTTTCGATCACGAGAAGGTTTGCGTCATAGGTGAGGCTGCCGAGCAGCACGGCGCCGATCAGCCTGTGGAGGTCTACGGTGTAGTAGCGCTGCCCGCCGAGCGGATTCCATTCGTAGGGGTCGGCGACATCAACGAGCTTGGTGGCGCGATCATAACCTGAGAGCACCACAAAGTGACCGACCGGTTCGCCGCGCACGTCGTCGGGGGCGTTCGTTTCCGGGATCTCCCGGCGGTTCTGGTACAGGTAGGTGGCAGAAAGCCCCGTCATGATGGGCACGCCGCGGCCGAGGATACGGCGGATCAGCGCCGGGCGCAGGTCTTCGAACCGCAGCTTGCCGCCGAGTTCGAGGAAACGCACGTAGGCGCTGCTGGCTGCCCGCAGCTTGGGGTCGTCCTTTGACTTCGCCTGGGCCTGCAGTCGACCGATCAGGTCCGGTACCGGCAGCAGGGCCCACGTCGGATCGAACAGGTGCAGGTTGTAGGTGAACAGCATGACGCGGTAGCCGCGGCCCAGGGCATGATTGGCCAGGAACACGTCCAGGGTGCCGCCGCCGCTCAGCATATCGACGCCGCCGATCACCTCCTGCAGGCTGATGTCGTCGCCCAGGTAGCGGTAGATGCCGTGCAGACAGGTAGGCCCGCAAGTCACCTCGTCGGGCTGCGCGGCGATTTGAAATTGCAGCCGCTGGGGCATCGTGTCTCCCGGGGCCCGCGGACAGGCGGGCCGACACGCGAAGACTAGAGCAATCGGGCCGTGCGCGGCGAGAAAGTTTTCAATTTCTCCTATACTCGTTTTCGGCCGTCCCCTCCCTCCTCATTTATGCGTATTGTCTCGCTCACCGATCGCCTGAAAGCCGCCGGCGCGCGGTCCGTGCATGAGGCGCGCGTGCTGCGCGCCTGGACGCGGGCGGTGCCAATCGACAGCGACGATGGCCGGACGCCGGAATACCCGTCGCGCCTGAAAACGCTCCTGCCGGGACTGCGCAGTGAACTTGAGGCCCTCGGGCGCGTCCGCACCGAGCATCCTGGTGCCGACGGCTCCAGCCGTTTGCTGATAGACCTCAGCGACGGTCAGTCGGTCGAGACCGTGCTGCTGCCGCCAGCCGGTGTGTGCGTCTCCACGCAGGTTGGTTGCGCCGTGGGCTGTGTCTTCTGCATGACCGGTCGCGATGGCCTGCTTCGGCAGCTGGGCAGCGCCGAGATCGTCGCGCAGGTAGTGTTGGCTCGGGCCCGCCGCGCGGTCCGCAAGGTGGTGTTCATGGGCATGGGCGAACCCGCCCACAATCTCGACAATGTCATGGAGGCCATCCAGCTGCTCGGCACAGAAGGGGGCGTCGGCCACAAGAACCTGGTGTTCTCTACCGTTGGCGATCGCCGCGTGTTCGAGCGCTTGCCGGAAGGCCCGGTGAAACCGGCACTGGCCTTGTCGCTGCACACAACCGATCCCGCGCTGCGTACCCGGCTCCTGCCGCGGGCGCCGCGCGTTGATCCCGAGGAGCTGGTAGAGCTGGGCGAGCGCTACGCGCGCGCCACTACCTACCCGATCCAGTACCAGTGGACCCTGCTGGCCGGAGTGAATGACAGCAACGAGGAACTGGACCGCATCGTCAGCCTGCTAAAGGGCAAGTACGCCGTGATGAACTTCATTCCGTACAACACCGTGGATGGACTGGATTTCGAGCGACCCGCCGGGGAGCGCGCTGCCGAAATGGCGTGCTACCTGCACCAGCGCGGGGTCCTGGCCAAGCTGCGCCGCTCAGCGGGCCAGGACGTGGAGGGCGGTTGCGGGCAGTTACGGGCGCGGGCCCGGCAAACGGCCGCGAGCTCAAGGGGTAGCGGCCTCGATCAGCCGCCGCTCGTTGTTCCGGGGTGAGTTCACCGCCTTGCTGACGGTGTGCGCCCGCATTTGCTGTTCGGGGTACGGCTTGAGGCAGGCGAGGGCGCCTGCGGGGTCGCCTCCCAGCCACGTCGCGTGATCGCCGCGGGCCAGGATCGCTGGCATGCGCGCCTTGCTGTTGTGGATCTCCGCCATGAACGGATTCGCTGGCATGGTGATGATCGTGCACGACTCAAGAACCGTGCCGTCGGCCGCCGTGGACACGTCCCACAAGCCGGCCAGGCCGAACACGGGCTGATCGGCCAGGTGGATGAACCACGGTTGCTTGCCGGCTTCCTGTACCTGCCACTCGTAGAAGCCCAGCGCCGGCAGGATGCAGCGTTGGCCGCGTTTCCACGGCCCGCGATAAGTGGGCGCTGTCGCGATGGTCTCGATCCGCGCGTTGATGGTGCTGAGCTTCGTCGGCACGCCCTTCGCCCAGAAGGGCACGAGGCCCCAGCGGATGAGCTCGCAGGTGCGTTCACTGTCGCGCTCGCGGACGACAGGTACCGCCGTGGTGGGTGCAATGTTGTAGCTTTCGAACAGTGGCGG
>JAQBGF010000141.1:0-22662 GCA_032122615.1 Gammaproteobacteria bacterium
CTGCTGTAGAGGACGTTGGGCAAGGCGGAGTCCGGGCCGGTCGGGGTGTAACCGGGAACAAAGATCCGGGCATTGCGCGCATCCAGGTCGGGATTCCACGTCTTGCTGGTCAGTTGCTCGAAGCAGCGAAACTGGGCCGGATAGGTCAGGCCCGTTGCCGGGTCCGTGAACGGCGTTTGCGTGATAGCCGGCAGCAGGGTTTCGGTGTTGAACTTCAGGAACGCCGCGGCCGTGGGCCCGGACTGCTGATCCTGGTACTCGGCGCGAAATTTGAGACTGAAAGAATCCGTCAGCTGCGACTTGGCGGTCAGTGCCAGCCCGTAGCCTTCGTCATCGGCCAGGCTGTTGCCGGTGAGGGCGTTGTCGTAAAAGCCCGTCTCGTCCCACCACGCCGCGTTGAAACGCAGGCCCAGCTTTTCGTCCAGCACGGGGCCGCTGAGTCCCAGCGTGGCGCTGTACTGGTCCTCCACGTTGCCGTCCACAGAGAACGTAGACTCGAATACGTCCGATGGATCCTTGGTGACGTACTGGATCGCTCCCGCGAATGCGCTGCGGCCATACAGTGCCATCTGCGGACCCTTCATGATATCCACGCGTTCGATATCGACGAGCCGTGTATTCAAAAGGATGCCGCCGCCAGAATTGCTGATGGCCTCGGTGGACACGTCGATGCCGTCTACGAGTACCGCAACGTTCTGCCGGCCGCGGGTTGGGGAAAGCCCGCGGATCGTGATGCGGGTGTCGCTTTTCGAGGCACCCTCGTCAAACTCAACGGACGACAAGCCCTTGGTCATGTCGCTGATACTGTTGATAGCCTTGCGGTCGAGTTCCTCCGCTGTGATCGCGTTAATCGCGATGGGCACATCCTGCAGGCTCTCTGCCCGCTTGCGCGCCGTCACCATGACCTCCTCGATCTGGGCCCAGCCGGTGGCCGGAGCCAGCAGGATTGCCGGACTGCTGACCAGGACGAGGGCCGCGGCGATGGAAAGGCAGCTGCTGGACTGGGTCATGTTCGGATCCTCAAGTCTGGGCAGCCCGGCATTGGACCGCCGTTCGACTGTTGAAAGATAGCGGCATGGGGCCGGCGACGCCATTAGATAATGGCAATGGGTTAGTCAACATTATGCAGGGCCTTGGCTGCCGTTCCGGCGATGCGCTGGTCGGCAACTGTCCGGTGACGCACCCACAGGGCCACCGCCACCACGCCCAGATTCACGATACCCATCATGACGAAAGGTGCGTTGCGGCCGAAGGTATCGAAGACCTGGCCGCCGGTAAAGGTCAGGCAGATGATGCCGAGCGAACCGCAAAGCCCGAAGGTGCCAATGACGGTTCCGCGAATGGCGGCTGGCGCCTCCTGGCCAATCAGCACACCCGCGGCGACCACCGCACTGGCTTCGCCGATCCCGGCCAGCATGGCCGCCGGCAGCATCCAGGAGCCGAAGGGATCGTCAACTTGCCCGAGCGCCGAGTAGCCCAGTCCTGCCAGGACAAATGCCAGGCACACGCCCGTGAGCCGCGGGATGCGGTCGAGGATGTGGCCCATGATGAATGACCAGATCAGGGCCACGCCCTGGGCGATGCCGAAAATCATGCCGGCCTTCGCCGTGGCAGCGCCGGGCGTCAGGCCCGCGTCGATGCCGGCCTGGATGACCCACAGCGAGATGAACGTGGTGATGATCACGAGATCGCCGCGGGAGGCGAAGGCCAGCAGGTAGGCAAGGGCGATGCGCGGGTTGTCGCGGGCCGCCGCGATGCCGATCGTGGTTTGCTGCAGCAGTGTTCTTGTGGCCCGGCCCGACGGCGGTGTGTGGCCCTGCAGCCCCGCGCGCAGGATCAGTGCCAGCAGCAGTATGTAGCCGCCGAAGATCCAGAAGCTGTAGCGGATGGCCGTGACGTCGCTCAGGCCTTGCCCGCTGAGCCACAGCGGCAGTTTCGCGAGCACGGTGGCCATCAGCACGACGCCGAGCCCGTTGAAGACTCCGACCATCCCCATCCACCGCCCGCGGGAGACGTCCTGCGAATACTCCGCGAAGCAGGTCGACATCATGACTGTCGCCGCTGTCATGCCCACGGCCAGCACGACCCGGTACGCGATCAGTTCGGTCCCGGAGCCGGCCAGCGGGTAAATGATGAAGCTGAGGCTCATCATCACGAGGCCAGTCACATAAACGACGCGCCGTCCGGTGCGATCCGACAAGGCGCCGATAAGGCCGGCGATCAGGACCTGGGTGCCTTCCTGCGCGCTGGTCAGTATGCCGGAGAGGACTCCCTGCTCATCCTGCGCGATGCCGAGAATCGCAAACAGGTAGGGCTGGGCAAAGGTGACGAACGTGACGAGACAGAGCGTGGATACCGCGCCGAACAGCAAGGTAAACGCGTTGCCCGGGGTTACGCCAGGACTGAGCCAGAACGGGCCAAGCCGGACCCCGGCCGGATCCGGGGCCAGGTTCACCTTGTAAGTCGGCAAGAGGGGTCCCGGACCGGCACCTGGGGTCAGGCGCTACGCCTTCGCGTCCTCATCCTGCAGGGCAGCCTTCTGGTGGGCGGGCGTCTTGACGGCGAGAAACGCGGCGACGGCAATCGCAGCCCCGATCAGACCCATTTCCAGGCCGTACTCCTGTGGCTTTTCCCAGACCGACACGAACAGGTTCCAGCGCCCCGCGATTTCCACGCTGTTCCACGCAATGATTGCGGTCGGAATGCCGTAGCGGATCGCCGTCGTGACTTTCCACATTTGCACGAGCCGCTGGAACAGGTAGACAGACCAGACTGTGTTTACGAAGAAGATGGCGTAGGTCACCGGGTGACGGTCACCCAGGATGTTCTCGTCATATATGAACAGCAGCATGAGGTAGCAGAACCAGATGACGTAGATGGTCTCAAGGCAGGTGATCGCGGCGAAGTTGCGCTGGTAGCCGCGGCTTGGCTTGCCCGTGCGCATCTTGAGGTTGCGCTGGAACCAGACAAACATGTTGCACTTGGTTTCCTTGTTTAGCATGAAAAATGCCAGGGTGGCGCCGAGGATGCCGACCGAAGACATCATGACGAGGTACTCGGCCTTGGTGGCGATTTCCCCGGCCAGGTGCGTATCCATCAAGTCGGGCACACCGAGGAAGTTTGCGTTCCATACAAATGCGAATTCAACCCAGCCGGTCCAGAGGAAGGTGCCCGCCCAGAATCCGTACCAGGTGCCAGCAACCTCGCCAGGGTGCTTCATGCCGATGAACAGGAGAACCGCACCCAGTGCGCCGAGGGCGAACGCGGACTGGTAAACGTATGCCTCGCCGAAGATATTCTCCATCGCGATCATCACCGTGTGCCCTAGCGCCTGCACGACAAACACGATGACGAAGGCGAGCAACCCGATAAAGGGTGGGCGGGCAAAGATATTCTTGGCCGTGGCCATGGCAGGCTCTCCTGTGGGATTCGGTCAGTCAGTCTGTAAGTCTAGTGCGCGAGCCCGCCGGGGGCACCGGTTTCAGGTGTGGCAAGTTGTAGCAGATGATCTTGGATCCAGCCTTTAAGCTCATGATTCAAGGCAGGTGCTGCCGCGAATGGTATTCCCCGCCAGCGGCCCGCTGGCAGCGATTATCATCCGTAGGTCCGGTAACGAGGGGGTTGGGCGATGCGTGACCTGCTGATGCAGTTTCTGGGGCGGGAAATATCCCGCCGGGACTTCGGCGCTAGCCTGGCGGCTCTTGGCCTGAGTACCTCGGCCGTCAACGCGCTGCTAAGCAACGCGGCCAGCGCCGAACTGCCACCGCCAGCCGAGGGCGTGCCCTTCACGGGCACGGGTGCCGAGGTGCTGGTGGAAACCTTGCGTGCGGCCGGTGTGCGCTACATCTTCGGCACCACAGCCACCGGCATGTCGGCCTTTTTCGACGCCCTCACGCTGCGCCCGGATCCGCAGATGATCCTGTCCCTGGCCGAGTCGCAGGCCACCAGCATGGCCCACGGCTACGAACTCGCGACCAACCAGCCTTCCGTGCTCATCGTGCCCGGCGTGGCGGTGCCCAGCACGATGAACAACCTGTACAACGCCTGGAAAGACCGGTCGTCGATTCTCGTCCTGGCCGACGGAACCAGCACACGCTATGAAGGCCGCAACGGCTTCCAGCAGATGGAAACCTGGCTGGAATCCATGATGGCCTTCACCAAGTGGCGCTGGGAGTTGCGCAACGAGGGGCAGATTGCCGAAATGATCCGGCGTGGCCTCAAGGTGGCGCAAACGCCGCCGGGCGGCCCGGTGCACATTCGCATGTCGCTCGATCTGCTCGGCATGAAGAACGTCAAGCAGACCATTTATCCCCAGTCGCGCTTCAATGTTCCGCTCGAGATGCTGCCGAAGCCGGAATTGATCGAGCAGACGGCGCGGTGGCTCATCGAGGCCGAGTCTCCGATGTTGTGTGCCGGCGCCGAGATCACCCGCGCGGGTGCCACGGACGATCTGATTGCACTCGCGGAACTGACGGGCGCGTCGGTTGCCCAGGGCTATAGTGTCTATAGCGATTTCCCGTTCCGGCACCCGTTGTTTGCGGGCTTCTACGGTCTCGGTATGCCGCGGGGCCTGGCAAAAACCGATCTGTTTGTGAATCTCGGCGGCCCGATGCCGGATCCGACCGTGTTCGCGGCGCCGCCGCCGAAGAAGGCGCGCCTGGTGCATGCCCGCATCGAGTACCAGGAAATAGCCAATACTTATCCCACCGACATTGCCATTGCGGCGGGGCTCAAGGAAACCCTGGTGGCCTTACGCGATGCCGTGCAGGGCATGGCGACGCCCGCGCGTCTTGCCGACCTTGCCGGTCCGCGCCTGGCGGCCGCCCGTGACACCCAGGCGAAGGCTGATGCCCGCCGCAAGGCCGATGCAGAAGCTAACTGGAATGCGAGTCCGATGTCGTGGGAACGGGTCTCAGCGGAACTCGACGAGGCCCTCGAGCAAGACGCGATCATCGTTCCGGAACTCGACTACCGGTCGCCTTTCGCGTGGCTGAACATCGACCGCGGGCGCAGGCGGCTCATCGGTCAGACCACCGGTTTTGCGCTCGGCTGGGGCATTGGCGCGGCGCTGGGCGTGAAGATTGCCCTCCCGGATCAACAGGTTGTCTGCATGGTAGGAGACGGCGCACTGCTGTTCGGGCAGGTCGAGGCGCTGTGGACCGCGTCCCGCTATGACGTGCCGGTACTCATCGTGGTCATGAACAACCGCAGCTACGATAACGAGCGCAACCGGATCCAGAACAACTCGCCGCTGATGACCAACCAGGAAACCCGCGCCTTGTGGAAGGACATGACCTGCTACCTCGGCAAGCCGCTGGTCGACTTTGCCGGCCTGGCCCGCAGTTTCGGCATCGACGGGCAACGCACCAGTACGCCCGCCGAGTTTCGCAAGGCGCTGAAGCGGGGCACGGCGGCTCTGCGGGAGGGGCGGCCGTACCTGATCGACGCGATCATCATGCAGCTCGACCGGCGCGGCGTCCGCACCGAGCAGACCTGGCACCCGCAGATCTCGATCGCGGCCGGCCGTACCCGCAAGGTCTGACCGTGAAATTTTCCACATTCGGCACGCGCTTCACGCGCAATACGGGTGCGGTCGAGCTGATGAAGGATCTTGGCGCCGCGATGGCGGCGGACGCGCCCCCGATGATGCTCGGGGGCGGCAATCCTGCCCACATACCGGAGATGCTGGCGGTCTTCCGCGAGCAGTTTCGCGCGGTACTGGACGACGACCGGGATTTCCGGCGGCTGGTCGCGGACTACCCGGACCCGGTGGGCGAACACACGTTCCGGGCCGCTCTCGCCGGGTTGCTGCGCCGGGAGTGCGGCTGGGACGTGGGCCCGGAAAACATCGCCCTCACGTCCGGCAGCCAGCAGGGCTTCTTCCTGCTGTTCAACCTGCTGGCCGGGCCACAGCCCACCGGTGGTGAGCGGCGCATCCTCTTGCCCCTGACGCCTGAGTACATTGGCTACGCTGACCTGGGCGTCACGCAGGACCTCTTCGTCGCACGGCGGCCAGCAATCGAGCACCTGCCGGACCGCCTGTTTAAATACCGGGTCGACTTCGCGGCACTCGACGGGATCGGGGATGTGGCTGCGATCTGCGCGTCCCGGCCCACCAACCCGACCGGCAATGTCCTCACCGACAGCGAGGTCAATCGCCTGCGCGCCCTGTCGCACCGCCTGGACGTGCCGCTGATTCTGGACAGCGCCTACGGGCTGCCGTTCCCCCAGATCGTGTTCGCCAGTGCCACCCCGGTTTGGGACGAGAAGATGATTATCTGCATGAGTTTGTCCAAGCTGGGACTGCCGGGGATCCGCACGGGAATCGTGGTGGCGCGCCCGGAAATCGTCGCGGCACTCGGCGCAATGGTGGCGGTCACCAGCCTGGCGGCGGGCAGTGTCGGACCGGTGCTGGTGCGCAATCTGGTGGCGAGCGGTGAAATCGTGCGCCTGTCGCGCGACGTGATCCGGCCGTGGTACCAGCAGCGTTCGGCGCAGGCTCTGCTCTGGTTGCGGGAGGCGCTGGACGGTTGCGAGTGGCACGTTCACACGCCAGAAGGAGCCATGTTTCTCTGGTTGTGGCTGCCGCAGCTGACCATTACCAGTGCCGAGTTGTACGCCCGACTGAAAGAACGGGGCGTACTGGTGTTGTCGGGGCATCACTTTTTCCCCGGCCTCGACGAGCCCGGGGATGCGCACTGGCCGCATCGCGATCAATGCCTGCGGGTGACCTACGCGCGCGATGAAGAGACTGTCCGGCGCGGCATCGCCATCCTGGGCGACGAGGTCCGTCGCTGGCAGCGCTGATTCCGCCGCTCCGCGGGTTGTCGGCGGTAGTTGCCGTCCGTATCCTCAGTCGCGATTTCAGGAGTAATTGATGACTGATCAGCGAGTGATGTTCGTGTTCCCTGGCCAGGGTTCCCAGTACCGGGGAATGGGCAGCGATCTTTATCAGGAGTTCGCCGTGGCCCGCGAGGTTTACGACCGGGCGAATGACGTGCTGGGCTTCGATCTGCGACAACTCTCCTTTGAGGACCCCGCCGGTGAACTCGGGCTCACCCGGAACACGCAGCCGGCGCTGCTCACGCATCACATTGCCTGTCTGCGAGTTTTCGAGCAGTTGACTGCCGGGCGATTGCAGCCGGCGCTCGCAGCCGGGCACAGCCTGGGCGAGTACAGCGCGCTGGTCGCGGCCGGCGCGCTTGGCTTTGATGACGCGCTCCGGTTGGTGCGGCGGCGGGGCGAACTGATGGGTGAGTACGGTGAGGGCGGCATGCTGGCGCTGACGCTGGACGTGGACACGGCACGGCCGCTTGCTGATCGTCATTACTGCCAGGTCGCCAGTTGCAACCTGCCGGACCAGACGGTCGTTGGCGGGCGCGACAGCGACCTTGACGCCCTGGCAGCGGATCTCGCGGAGCGTATGCCCCGCAAGCGCGCGATCCGGCTGGCTACCGAAGGGGCATTTCACACCTACTTCATGGTGACAGCCGCCCAACTGTTCCGGGCAGACCTGGATCGCGCGGCGTTTTCTGCGCCTGGGGTCGGCGTGCTGTCGAACTACACGGGCGGGCTGCACGACCTGGAGCCCCAGGCTATCCGGACCCGGCTTTTCTTTCAGCTGTTCAATCCGGTCAATTGGGTGGGCTGCCTGAACACGGCACTTGCCGGCGAGGTCACCACCTTCATTGAATTTGGCGGTGGCCTGGGGGCGGAGGACGGCCCGGCGGCGAAGCGGCCGAACCTCGAAAGCATCATCCGCAAGACACTCAAGGCGGGGGGCGTGGAAGCGCAGCACGTTGCAGCGATCAACTGCGCGACGCTGCACGCAGCGGCCGCCACCTTCGGCAGCTAGAATGACTGGCCATGCTCGATCTCATCCTGCAATTTGTCGATTTTGTCCTGCACCTGAATGTGCACCTGGACGCACTCGTGGCAGATTACGGCTTGTGGGTTTATGCGCTCCTGTTTCTCATCATATTTTGCGAGACGGGGCTGGTAGTGACGCCGTTTCTGCCCGGCGATTCGCTGCTGTTTGCTGCGGGGGCGATCGCCGCGTCGGGACGCCTTGATATCTTCCTGCTGTGTGTATTGCTGATCGTGGCGGCTATCAGCGGCAATGCGGTCAACTACTGGGTGGGGCGGCTGGCCGGCCAGGAAATGCAGCGGCGCTTTCCGCGCCTGATCAGGCAACAGTACCTGGACAGGACGCGGGCCTATTTCGAGCGCTACGGCGGCAAGACGGTGATTATTGCGCGCTTCGTGCCGATCATCCGGACGGTTGCTCCGTTTGCCGCTGGCGTTGGCCAGATGGCGCACGTCCGCTACCAGTTCTACAACGTCACGGGCAGCCTGTTGTGGGTGCTGTTGCTCGTGCCAGCCGGTTACTGGTTTGCCAATGTGCCATTCGTTCAGGAGAACTTTTCGGCGGTTATTATTGGCATCATTGTTGTATCCGTTCTGCCGGGGGTGGTTGAGTATCTTCGCGCGCGGATGCGGGTGGCGCAGTGAATCATCATGTCGATCTACCGGGAGTCAGGAACATGTGGAACAGACGAACAGCAACAGGAATGCTCGTGTCGGTGGTGCTATTGCTGGCATCGGGCGCTCATGCCGACCCCGAAAAGGCCGGGCAGTCCGCCGATCAGCCGCTCGTCAAGGTCTGGAAGACGCCGACCTGCGGGTGCTGCGGCAAGTGGGTCCGGCACATGCAGGCCGCCGGCTTTCGCGTCGAGGTCACTGACGTCGCGAACGTCGACCCCATCAAGACGGCGAACGGCCTGCCTCTGCATCTGGCGTCGTGCCACACCGCGCTGGTCGGCGGGTACGTGGTTGAGGGGCATGTGCCTGCCAGCGATGTGCGCCGGCTGCTGGCGGAGAAGCCCGATATCGTCGGTCTGACTGCTCCCGGCATGCCGCCGGGTTCCCCGGGGATGGATGTGCCGGGTTCACCGCCTTTTGACGTACTCAGCCTGGGCAAGGACGGCAAGACCGCGGTCTACGCGACCCACAACTGAATAACTAAACAAAACCAATAACTAAGGTCCGGTACCTTCCGGGTCGCGGCGGGCCAGGCGAGTGTGCAGGTCCACGACCTCGGCTGAGGATCCGCCGGGGGTTCCTGGCTCGCCGACGCGCAGCACGTCGCGATCGGTCAAGGGTGTGTTCAGGCGCAGTTCCAGCCAGCTGATCAGCGGTAGCCAGCTCACCAGGTCCTTCCTGGTCCGGGAACCGTGCATCTCGTGGATGCTGCTGCCTTCGTCTGCTGCGTGCACGTAGTTCTGGCTGTCCCGGATGGCTCCGACGATCGGAATCTGCAGGCGATCCAGAAAGGCCATCAGCTTGCGGAATCCCACGGTGTTTTCCCGGACGCGATTGGCAACGACGCCCAGTCTGCCCATGCGTCGGCTGACTTTTGCGACCAGCAGCAGATCGGCGATCAGCCTGGAAGCCGCATGGATGTCGATCGCCGACGGTAAAACCGGCACCAGGATCGCGTGTGCGCCAGGCGTGAATTCGGAAAGCTGGGGCGTGGTCATCGCAGCCGGTGTGTCGACGACCAGGTAGCGGATATCTGGCGGTATACGCAGCTGAAAGCTGCGGGTCATGTTCATTTTCTTCTCATAGGCGGCGACCCCGTAAATCGGCTGGTGAGTCAGCGGGCGTTTGCTCAGCCAGCGGATGCTTGAGCCCTGCGGGTCGAAGTCCATGAGCGCGGTGGGTTTGCCGATTGAGGCGAAGTACCCCGCCAGGTTCATCGCCAGCGTCGTCTTGCCCGATCCACCCTTGGGATTGACGATCACGATCTTGTGCAGATCTCGATGGCCGGGAATATTCAGCGTCATGGTGTGCTTCGATCGCGCGGTTACGCAGCCGCGTGCTGCCGTTCCTGCAGGTGAGAGGCGACGGCACGGATGGTCGACTTGCTGAACAGGTCCTCCACGTCGAGCTGGCCGGGAAACTGTTCGTCGATACGTTCGTGAATCTGGGCAAGGGCGAGGGAACTCACGCCGAGCTCGAAGAAATCATCATCGAGACCGATGTCCCTGTCGGTGATGACCGAAGCGCAGATCTGGCGAATTGTGGTCTGCAAATCAGAGCCGTCGTCAGCGGCGCCGTCCGTCGTCCGGACAGCCAGCGCGTCGAGTTCTGCGAGCACGGCATCGAATTCGCCATCGACGTAAGCCTGTGCAAGTTTGCCCCGCTGCAGCTTGCCGCTGGTGGTCTTCGGCAAATTCCGGACTGGAATGACGTGAGCAACGTTCAGTCCCGTGTGCTCGGTGAGGTGTCGCCGGACCCGGTTGGCGAGGGGCAGAAAATCCGCCGCTCCGCCGCGGCTGATCAGGAACAACAGCAGTTCTTCATCGTCGCCGGTGGCCTTGCGGGCGCCAGCGGCGGCGATCTTGCCGAGTTCCAGGCCCTCGAGTTGTTCGGCGATGGCCTCCAGATCGTGCGGGTAGTAATTCTGGCCGTTGGCGAAAATAATTTCCTTGTGGCGACCGGTGATCACCAGCTCGCCGTCGGGGACAGTGAGAAAACCGAGATCGCCGGTGCGTAGCCAGCCGTCGGTAGTGAGCGGTTGCTCATCCTGGGTAACGCCAAGGTAGCCGCCCGTGACGTTGCCGCCGCGGATCTGCAGGTGGCCCACGGCGCCAGCCGGCAGAGAACGGTCTTCGTCATCAGCCACACGCAGCTGACAATCGCGGATTGGCGTGCCCACCACCATGAGTTCAAGGCCCGAAGGAGCCGCCGCAGCGACCGGGACAGGTATCTGCCCGACGGCAAGAGACGAGCGCTCGACGGTGACCGAATGACAGGTCTGCCCGGGCTCCGGCATGCTGACGGCCAGGCTGGCCTCCGCGAGTCCGTACACCGGGAACATCGCCGCGGCCGGCAGACCGAAGCGGCGCATTTCATGCATGAAGCGCTCGCAAAGCGAGACGGAAATCGGTTCCGCGCCATTGAACAGCAGTCGCACTTTGGAGAGATCCAGTCCGTCGAGGCCCCTGGATTCGTAGAGCTTCAGGAAGTGCTTGTAGCCGAAATTGGGCGAGCTGAGCAGCGTGGCCCCGATTCGGCTGGCTTCCTCAAGCCACAGCAGGGGACGGCGACTGAACAGCCGCGTGTCCATGATGGTGTGCTCGATGTTCGCGGTAAGCATGCAGAGGTGAAAGCCGATCAGTCCCATGTCGTGCGTGAGCGGCATCCAGCTTAAGGAAACGTCCTTGTCGGTGAATTGGCCGCGTTCGATCATTGCCCGGATGTTGGTCGTCAGGTTCCGGTGGGTCAGCACGACGCCCTTTGGCGTACTGGTGGAGCCGGATGAGTACTGGATGAAGGCCACGTCGTCGGCCGTCACGGCGTGTTCCCGCCCCGGCCGGGAAATGTCCGTCACGCGTTCGACGATCAGCGCACGTTTGCCGAGAGCCTCAACAACCGTCGCCGAACCGCTGGCGCCGGCGTAATCCTGTAGTCGCGTCAGCTGGCCAGCCTCGGTATAGACCACGGGATTGCCAAGTTGGGCGTACACCCGCAAAAGCTTTTGCCGGTGGTCGTCGCTGATGCCGACGGCCACCGGTACCGGTACCAGGCCACCCAACAGGCAGGCCCAGAAACCGTCGATGAACTGCTCGTTGCTGGAGGTGTGCAGGATCACCCGGTCACCGGGTTTCGCGCCAAAATTCTGCAGGTGATACAAGACGCCAAGCGCCGCCGTGCGCAGGTCCTTGAACTGCACGGCGCGCCGGTCGTCCTGGCCGTTCAGGTAATGGACGTGGCGAGTCGAATTGCGCTGGGCAGCCAGTACGTCGAGGAGTGTGGCAGGCAGGTTCATGGACATGGATTCAGACGGAGTGCCGATGCTGGATTGTCAGGTGGATGCTGTGGCGTGTTCGCAGATTTACCGCTGGATCAAGTTCGATGCCGTTATCGGGCGCCGCGGAGTTGCCAGGCTTAAAACGCAGTGCAAACCGTGGGGCGAGCAGGGCGAGGTGCATTTGCATCTCGACGAAGGAGAAGTATTCGCCAATACAACGGCGTGCTCCGGCCGAGAACGGCACGTAGGCATAGCGGTCGACGGGCGGGGAGCAGGCCTCGTCGAAGCGGTCGGGGTTGAAGCGCTCCGGGTCCGGCCACAGTTCCGGCCGGCGGTGCAGGAAATATGGCGCTATGAACAGGTGGGCACCGGCCGGCACGCGAAATTCGCCGAGTTGATCTTCCTTGAGGGCCCGGCGCGAAAATAGCCAGACCGGCGGGTACAGGCGCAGCGTCTCCTTGAGCACACAGGCTGTGTAATTGAGCCCCATCAACTCGTCGAAACTGAAGCTGTCGTCCCGTATCGCGGCGCTGAGCTCTGCCAGCATGCGGGCCTCGACGTCTGGATGCTGGCTTAGCAGGTACCAGGTCCAGTTCAGGGTGCCGGCAGACGTCTCGTGGCCGGCAATGATCAGGGTATTGACCTCGTCAAGCAGCTCCTTGTCGGTCATGCCGGTGCCGGTCTTTCGGTCGCGTGCGTCCATCAGCAGTGACAGGAAGTCGAAGGGGCGTTCCCCGCTGGCACGTCGCTCTGCCACGACTCCTAGAATGACGCGGGCCAGGTTGCGGAACCGGACGGCCGTCTGCAGGTCGCGGGTGGCATCCTCGGCGAGAAAGGCAAACGGGTTGCTGCCCTCGCGCTCAATCAAACGGTCCAGGTCGCGGCTCAAAATGGCCCGCAAGATCACATCCAGCCCGAGGCAACTCATGGCCGTGGTGATATCGAGGCTCTGGCCCGTGTCGGCGAGCCGACCCCACTGCTCGCGCATCGCAAGGTTCCGGGTGCGCATCGGTTCGGCCAGTCGCGCGATATTCGCCCGGCTGAAGCCCGGCTGCATCATCGTGCGTTGCCGGCGCCACTCCTCGCCGTCGCTGACGATGATGCCGTTGCCGAGCAACATCTTGACCCGCTCAAAGCCGACGCCCTTGGCATAGTTTTCGTGATTCGTCAGCAGGATGTGCTTGATGTGTTCCGGATTGCTGACGACGAAACTCGGGTCGCGACGGTCCCTGGACTGGATGCAGAACAAGTCCCCGTACTCCGGCACCCAGCGCGCCAGCGCGCCGAAGGTTTCCTGGCCCGGGCCGATGGTGTGCAACTCGGTTGGCCCCGGAGGCAGGCCCGGCTCGCGGACTGCATCGTGGACCGAACCCGGGGAATCGTGCTCGCGGGATTGCATGGGCGGGTATTCTAGCAACCGTGAGTGAGCAACCCTACGCAGCCAGCCAGCGCGCGAAGCGCTTTCGCCCGACGGGGCTACCCAGGTCGTCAAAACGGGAGATGTCCCGCGGCCGTCGCGCCTGGTACGCCGTGATTATCTTCCTGGCGCGAGGCTTTCTGGCGGGCCTGGCAGCGACCTGTCGGCTGGAGCCGGTCCGGGGGGGGCAACACCTGGATCGCCTGCAGGCGGAGGGGGGTGCGGCAATCCTTTCCTACTGGCACCAGATGCAGATCTTCTGCGCCCGTGAGCTGCTGGTCCGCGCCCGGGGCGGCCTGAAGGTCTCGTTTCTGACCAGCCCCTCGGTGAGCGGGGAGGTGCCGGCCGCGATCATCCGCCGCTGGGGCGCCGGCGTGCTTCGGGGTTCCTCGAAACGCTCCGCGGGCCAGGCGCTCAAGGACATGTACGACGTTCTGGTGGGGCAGAAGACCTCTTTGGTCATTACGCCAGACGGACCCACCGGGCCGCTGCACGAGTTCAAGCCGGGTACGATCATGCTGGCCCGCATGACCAAGGTGCCCATCATCCTCATTGCCTACGCGGCGAAGCCGTGCATCCGCTGGAAGAGCTGGGACCGTTTCATCCTGCCGCTGCCATTTTCGAAGGTCGCCATCGCCATCGACGAACCGTTCCGGATTCCACCGGGCACAGGCACAGACGATCTCGGGCGCTTGCGTGAGGAGCTGGAGGCGCGAATGGCAACGCTCGTGGCGGAGGTCGAGGCGGCTGTCGACGGCTAGGCCGTCAGAGTTGTTCCAGCTCCACCAGCGTGCCGCAAAAATCCCTGGGGTGCAGAAACAGCACCGGCTTGCCGTGGGCGCCGATTCTTGGTTTGCCGTCACCGAGCACGCGGGCACCGGCCTTTATGAGCAGGTCTCGCGCGAGACCGATGTCGGCTACCTCGTAACAAACATGATGCATCCCGCCGCCGGGATTGGACTGCAGGAATTTCGCGATCGGGGAATCGTCTCCAAGGGGGTGAAGGAGTTCGATCTTCGTGTTGGGCAGTTCGACAAAGACGGTAGTCACTCCGTGCAGAGGCAGGTCCTGTGGTGCGGAAACTTTTGCGCCGAGCAGGTCACGATAGGTCGCGGCGGCTGCCCTGAGGTCAGCTACGACGATGGCGACATGGTTGAGACGTCCGATCACTGGTTCTTACCGTCCTTCCAGAATTGCGTCACAAGCTGCTCGGCCGCCACCCTCGGCGAGAGCTGGCCTTCGCTTACCGCCCGTTCGAGGGACGCGATGCGCTCCTGCACCAAAGGATCTTCGCGCAGGCGGGCCATCAGGTGCTCCGCCGTTTCAGTCCATAACCAGCGGCGCGCCTGGGCCGCCCGGTTGGCCAGCAGGTCGCCGCTGGCTGTCATCGTCTGCCGGAATTCGCCGATCAGCGCCCAGATGCGGTCAATTCCCCGCCCCTCGAGCGCCGAGCAGGTGGCCACTGGCACTTCCCAGCGCGCGGAGCGCGGCCGCAGGAATCGTAGCGCGCTCCGGTAGTCGGCGGCGGCGCGTTCGGCGGCGGCGTTCATTTCACCGTCGGCCTTGTTAACCACGATCAGGTCGGCCAGTTCGACGATCCCGCGCTTGATGCCCTGCAGTTCGTCACCACCGCCCGGCAGGAGCAGCAGCAGGAAGAGGTCCGCCATGTCCGCGACGGCGGTCTCGGACTGGCCGACGCCGACCGTTTCAATGATCACAACGTCGAAGCCGGCGGCCTCGACAAGCAACAGTGTTTCGCGCGTGTGCCGTGTGACGCCGCCCAGGGTGCCGCCCGCGGGCGACGGCCTGATGAAGGCTTCCAGCCGCCGCGCCAGCGTTTCCATGCGGGTCTTGTCCCCGAGGATGGACCCGCCCGAAAGCGCCGAGGAGGGGTCTACGGCAAGGACTGCCACCTTGTGGCCCTGGTCGATGACGAGGTTGCCCAGGCACTCGATGAAGGTGGACTTGCCGACTCCTGGCACACCCGATATGCCGACGCGGATAGAGTTGCCCGCGAAAGGCGTCAGAAGCTCCAGCAGGCGATTGGCGGGCTCCCGATCGTCGGGGTGGCTCGATTCCACCAGCGTGATGGCCCTGCCCAGCGCCCGCCGGTCGCCCGAGCGCAACTCGCTGGCAAGGCGGTCGGCCGACTGCTTGACCGGCCGAGGCGCCACGACCTCAGCCAAACTCGACGATGGGCTGATCAACGACCAGGCTCTGACCCTGCTGCACGAGGATCTTGCCGATCTTCACGTCGTTGGGGGCGCGGAGGCTGTTTTCCATCTTCATGGCCTCGACCACGGCGATTTCCTCGCCAGCTTTGAGTTCCTGGCCGACAGTCACGGCCAACCGCACCAGCAGTCCCGGCATCGGCGATAACAGGAATCGGGACAGGTCCGGCGGTGCCTTGGTCAGCATGAGCCTGTTCAGCTCGGCAGCGCGGGGTGTGCAAACCAGCACGTCCAGCTGCGCGCCGCGATGACCAAGCCGGTACCGCACACCGACGCGATCCAGCTGGAAGCAGACGGCGTGGCCGTTGACCTCGGCGCGGACCAGCGCCTCGCCGAACTGCCAGGCCGTGCTGACGCGATGAGTACGCTGGCCAAGTCGCACCTCGTAGCCGCCCGCCACCGGCACGATGCAGGCCGCGTGGTGCTCATCGCCGATGATAATGCTGAAGTCGTTGCCAACCCGCCGTTCGTGACTCGGCAGCTGGCCGGAAAGCCTGGCGGCGCGATCCATGAACCGGCGGTGGACGGTGGCGGCAATCACGACCGGAAGATCGGGATCTGCCTGCGGCACGTCGGCGGCGTGAAAGCCGTTGGGGTATTCCTCGGCAATGAAGTTGGTGTTGATCCGGCCTTCGCGAAACCGCGGGTGGCCGACCAGTGCATTGAGGAAGCCGATGTTATGGGAGACGCCCCGGATGTGGTATTCGTCCAGCGCGTCTGCCATGCGGTCGATCGCCTGTTCCCGGGTGTCGCCGGAAGTAATCACTTTCGCGATCATCGGGTCGTAGTACATCGAAACTTCACTGCCTTCCTCGATGCCGGTGTCGACGCGCACGAAAGGTGAATTCGCCGGCGGCTGGCAGCGCACGAGGCGGCCAATCGAAGGCAGGAAGTTGCGGAACGGATCCTCGGCGTAGACCCGGGCTTCCAGCGCCCAGCCGTCGATCTTGACGTCCTTCTGCTTCAGCGCCAGCTTTTCACCGGCTGCCACGCGGATCATTAACTCGACGAGGTCGAGCCCGGTGATGATTTCGGTGACCGGGTGTTCGACCTGCAGGCGGGTATTCATCTCCAGGAAGTAAAAATTCCGGTCTTTGTCGACAATGAACTCGACAGTGCCGGCGGACTGGTAATCCACGGCCTTTGCCAGGGCCACAGCCTGTTCGCCCATGGCCTTGCGGGTTTTAGCATCCAGGAACGGAGAGGGCGCTTCTTCCAGAACTTTCTGGTGGCGGCGTTGAATCGAGCATTCGCGCTCGTTTAGGTAGAGCGTGTTGCCGTGGGCGTCGGCCAGGACCTGGATCTCGATATGGCGCGGTTCCTCGATGTACTTTTCGGCAAACACGCGGCCGTCGCCGAAACTCGAGACCGCTTCATTCGTGGCGCGCACAAAGCCGTCGCGGCACTCGTCGTCGTTGCGGACCACGCGCATGCCTTTGCCGCCGCCACCCGCGCTGGCTTTCAGCATGACGGGGTAGCCGATCTCCCGGGAGACCTTCACCGCGTGGTCCGGGCCGTCGATGACATCGGTATAGCCGGGAATGGTATTCACGCCGGCCTTCTTCGCCAGCTTTTTGGATTCGATCTTGTCGCCCATCGCCGTGATGGCGTGGGGCTTCGGGCCGATAAAGACCACGCCGATCTTGTCCAGAGCCGCGGCGAACGCCGTCTTTTCCGACAGGAAGCCGTAACCGGGGTGGACGGCCTCGGCGCCAGTAGCCTGGCAGGCGGCCACGATGGCGTCGATCACGAGGTAGCTCTGGGCCGAGGGCGCCGGGCCGATGTGCACGGCCTCGTCGGCGAGGCGCACGTGCATGGCACGGCGGTCGGCATCCGAGTACACCGCCACCGTCTTGATGCCCATAAGGCGGGCAGTGCGAATCACCCGGCACGCAATCTCGCCGCGGTTGGCGATGAGGATCTTCGTGAACATGCGGCGATGGGGTCCTAAAGGGGAATGTTGCCGTGCTTGCGCCACGGGTTGGTGAGCTGCTTGTCGCGAAGCATCGCCAGCGACCGGCAGACGCGAGCCCGCGTTTGCCGCGGCATGATCACGTCGTCGATGTAGCCGCGGCTCGCGGCGATGAACGGGTTCGCAAACTTCCGGCGGTACTCCTCGGTCCTGGCCGCAATGGCGGCCGCATCGCCGATGTCCTTGCGGAAGATGATTTCCACCGCGCCCTTCGGGCCCATGACAGCAATTTCCGCACTCGGCCACGCCATGTTGACGTCGCCGCGCAGGTGCTTGGAAGACATGACGTCGTAGGCGCCGCCGTAGGCCTTGCGCGTGATCAGCGTGACCTTGGGTACCGTGGCTTCGGCATAGGCGTACAGCAGCTTGGCGCCGTGCTTGATGATGCCGCCGTACTCCTGGGCGGTGCCGGGCATGAACCCGGGGACATCCACCAGCGTCAGGATCGGGATATTGAAGGCGTCGCAAAAGCGGACGAAGCGTGCGCCCTTGCCGGAAGAATTGATGTCGAGGCAGCCGGCCAGCACCATCGGCTGATTGGCGACGACGCCAACCGTCGAGCCCTCGAGGCGTATGAAGCCGATTACGATATTTTTCGCGTAGTCCGGCTGAACTTCAAAAAAATCGCCCTCGTCGGCAATTTTCGCAATGAGTTCCTTGATGTCGTAGGGCCTGGCCGGGTCATCAGGCACCAGTGTGTCCAGTGACGGTTCTTCGCGGGTCGGCGGGTCTTCGCAGGGCCAGATCGGCGGCTTCTCCCGGTTACAGCGGGGCAGGAAGTTGAAGAACCGGCGCGTCGTCAGCAGGGTTTCCACGTCGTTATCCAGCGCGAGATCTGCAACACCGGATCGGGAGCTGTGGGTGATGGCGCCGCCGAGCTGTTCCGCGGTGACTTCCTCGTGCGTCACGGTCTTTACGACATCCGGCCCGGTGACAAACATGTAGGAGCTGTCTTTCACCATGAACACGAAATCGGTCATGGCGGGCGAGTACACCGCGCCACCGGCGCAGGGTCCCATGACCAGCGAGATCTGGGGCACGACGCCGGATGCCAGCACGTTGCGCTGGAATACTTCGGCGTAACCGCCGAGGGAGGCGACACCCTCCTGGATGCGGGCACCACCGGAATCGTTGATCCCGATCAGCGGCGCGCCGACCTTCATCGCCTGGTCCATGACCTTGCAGATCTTTTCCGCGTTGGCTTCGGACAACGACCCGCCAAACACGGTGAAATCCTGGCTGAAGACGAACACCAGCCGGCCATTGATGGTGCCGTAGCCGGTGATAACGCCGTCACCGGTAATTTTCTGCTCCGCCATTTCGAAGTCGGTGCAGCGGTGTTCAACGAACATGTCCCATTCCTCGAAGCTGCCTTCATCGAGGAGGAGGGCAACGCGCTCCCGGGCTGTCAGCTTGCCCTTGGCGTGCTGGGCGTCGATGCGTTTTTGCCCGCCCGCCAGGACGGCGGCGGCGCGCTTGTCTTCCAGCTGCTGGAGATTGTCCTGCATGCGTATGGCCCTTGTCCGTAAAGTGTCTGTAGATCAGGCTGTCTTGCGGCGGTTGCGAATCAGCCGCAGGACTTCGCCAGCGGCGAGCGGGATGTTGGTGCCCGGCCCGTAGATGGCAGCCACTCCGGCTGCCGACAGCATCGCATGGTCCTGCGGTGGAATGACCCCGCCGCAGACCACCAGCACATCGCCGGCGCCCTGCTCCTTGAGGGCGGCGATGAGTTGCGGCACCAGCGTCTTGTGGCCTGCTGCCTGTGAAGACACGCCGACCACGTGCACGTCATTTTCGATGGCGTGACGGGCGGCCTCTTCGGGCGTCTGGAACAGCGGCCCGATATCCACGTCGAAGCCAATGTCGGCAAAGGCGGTGGCGATGACCTTGGCGCCCCGGTCGTGGCCATCCTGGCCGAGCTTGACGACGAGAAGGCGCGGCCGGCGGCCTTCATCCCGGGCAAACGCGGCAACGGCAGCCTGGATCTTCGCGAACCCGGCATCGCCGGCGTAGGCCGAGCCGTACACGCCGCTGATGGAATGGATGACGGCGCGATGCCGGCCGTAGACTGCCTCGAGGGCGTCCGAAATTTCGCCAACTGTGGCGCGGGCGCGGGCCGCCTGTACGGCCAGTTCCAGTAGGTTGTCGCTCTTGTCGCGTGCGGCCGCTGTCAGTGCCGCCAGGGCGGCAGTGCAGGCAGCGCCGTTACGCGACGATTTAACGGCGGAGAGGCGCTCAATCTGCGACTTGCGCACGGCGGTGTTGTCGATATCGAGAACCTCGACGTCCGGTTCGTCATCCCGCTGGTACCTGTTGACGCCGACAATCACTTCTTCGCCGCGGTCGATGCGCGCCTGGCGCAGGGCAGCTGACTGCTCGATGCGCAATTTGGGCATGCCGGACTCCACCGCCTTCGTCATGCCACCGAGCGCCTCGACTTCGTCAATCAGCTTCCGCGCCTCTGCCGCCAGTGAAGCCGTCAGGCTTTCCACGTAGTAGGAGCCGGCCAGCGGGTCCACGACGCGAGTGATACCGGCTTCCTCCTGGAGAACCAGCTGGGTATTGCGGGCAATGTGTGCCGAGAACGGCGTGGGCAAGGCCAGTGCCTCGTCGAAGGAGTTGGTGTGCAATGACTGGGTGCCGCCGAGCACGGCAGCCAGGGCTTCGATCGTGGTGCGAACGACGTTGTTGTAGGGGTCGCGGCTCGTGAGGCTGACGCCCGAGGTCTGGCAATGGGTGCGCAGCATCAGCGACTGCGGATTGGCGGGCGAGAAGAGCTTGTGCATCAGCTCGGCCCACAAGAGGCGGGCGGCACGAAGCTTGGCCACCTCCATGAACAGGTTCATGCCGATGCCGAAGAAGAATGACAGCCGCGGGGCAAAGTCATCCACCTTGAGGCCGCAGGCCAGCGCGGCCCGGACGTACTCGATGCCGTCGGCCAGCGTGTAGCTGAGTTCCTGCACGGCAGTCGCCCCGGCCTCCTGCATGTGGTAGCCGGAAATCGACACGGAGTTGTATTTCGGCATGTGGCGCGCGGTGTACGCGATGATGTCGGCGACGATCCGCATGGAGGGTTCCGGCGGGTAGATGTAGGTGTTCCGGACCATGAACTCCTTGAGGATGTCGTTCTGCAGGGTGCCGTTCAGTTTCGCCACCGGCACGCCCTGCTCCTCGGCCGCGACGATGTACATCGCCATCACGGGCAGCACGGCGCCGTTCATCGTCATCGATACGGACATCTTGTCGAGCGGGATGCCGGCGAACAGGATCTTCATGTCTTCGACCGAATCGATCGCGACCCCGGCCTTGCCGACATCGCCAACGACTCGCGGGTGATCCGAGTCGTAGCCCCGGTGCGTGGGCAGGTCAAAGGCGACCGACAGCCCGGTCTGGCCCGCGGCAAGATTGTTCCGGTAGAAGGCGTTGGATTCCTCGGCCGTGGAGAAGCCGGCGTACTGCCGGACGGTCCAGGGGCGGCCCGCGTACATCGTGGCGCGGGGTCCGCGAACGTAGGGTGCAAAGCCGGGCAGGCTGTGCAGGTGTGCAAGACCGGCCAGATCCTCGGCGGTGTACAGCGGCTTTACGGCAATGCCTTCCGGCGTCTGCCAGGTGAGGCCGCCGGTGTCCGGGGACTTGATTTCCCGGGCCGCGAGTTTCTCCCAGTCAGCACGAGTCTGCTTGCCGAAGTCTGCCATTCCGTTTCCTAAGCCTGGTCTGCCGAAAGCGCCTGATCCTGAATCATCCGATAAAGAGCGAGCTGGCGCTGTGCCTCTTCGACGTGCAGTCGCTCCACCAATTGCCCCGCGACAACCGCCACGCCCGCGCCACCCGCTGCGGCAGACTCCCACGCGGCAATGAGTTCGGCGGCGGCCGCCGCCTCGGCAGCCGAGACCCCGAAGATCTCGTTGCTGGCATCGATCTGGCCGGGGTGAATCAGCGTCTTGCCGTCGAAGCCGAGTTGCCTGCCCTGCATACACTCCAGCCGGAATCCGGGAGCGTCCGTCAGGCGCGTAAAAACGCCGTCGAGTATATCAACACCCGCTGCACGGGCCGCGAGCACGCAGCGGGCAAGCGCGGGTATCAGGCCCTCACGGGTGGGGTGTTCGGGAATCCGTAGCGCCTTGCCGAGGTCGGCCGTGCCCATCACGACGACCTCGAGCCGCGGCGTGCAGCGAGCGATCACATCGATGTCGAGCACACCGCGCGGCGTCTCGGCCATGCACCAGAGGCGGAGGCTATCTGGGGCCTTGGACTTGTCCAGCAGGTCGACCGCTTCCAGTACGTTGTGCGCGGTGTCCACCTTGGACAGCAGAATGCCGTCGGCACCGCTGGCCGCCGCGGCCGCCAGATCGGTGTGTCCCCACTCGGTGGCCAGGCCGTTGATGCGAATCACAACCTCGCGATGACCGAAGCGTCCCGCATTGACGGCCGTGAGCACGGCCGATCGGGCTGCCGCCTTGGCGGCCGGCAAAACGGCGTCCTCGAGGTCGAGAATCAGCGCGTCGACCGGGAGGCTCGCGGCCTTTTCGAGGGCACGGGCGTTGCTCCCGGGCAGGTAGAGGACCGAGCGGCGAGGGCGAGAGTTGGGTGGAGAACTTCCAGGCACGGTTTGGGCACCCTTTTCAGTCTGGCGGTAAGGAAATTTGTACCATGCAAATCAGGGCTTAACACCGGTTAACTAAAGTGCCCTTCACCGGTAATTTCTTATGTTAACTGGTAGCGACCGGACGGTTGGGGCGAGTGGCGCCCCGTCGCCCGGGACCGGCAGATAATGCAGTTGCCTTGATCCTCGATTGCGGGTAGCCTGAGCACGTAACGAGGCACTCTATATATAAGCCTCGCGTCGAAGAACAGAAGAATCGTTAAGGGGCATGTCGATGGCATTCAGGAATATTTTGTTACCCGCCGGACTGATACTCGGTCTTGTCGCCGGAGTTCAATCCGCGCAGGCGGCCGCCGTAACGTACTGCGGTCCCAACGTCTGCTACGACTACGACAATGCGCAGGTCGCGCTCGACGCGAATCACTTTGGTGCTATTAACTTCATTGGCGACAACTTCTTCTTCACGCCGACCAACTTCGAAGCCCGATCGGCTGACGGCGTCGGCATACACACGGGCACCAACACTGACTTCTGGGATGCGACTCTTCAATTCACCAAGGTTTATACGGTCAACGCTGGTAATGAGATTGCCAGCATCATCGTGCACGAAGAAGGCGACTACAG